>JBAWBE010000494.1:0-3486 GCA_049589635.1 Terriglobales bacterium | reverse complement strand
CGACACGGGCACGGAGAGATCTCCTAATTTGACTTCCGTCGCATCGAAAGTGGCGTAGCCGTCTTTGGCGCCGAGGTGTCCGGCGAGAGTGAGATAGACATCTTTGCCAGCAATCTGGGTCAAAAATTGTCCGCGCACTAGATCGCCGTTCATCGAAACTTGAGAATCTTTGATGCTCGGTACTGGGCCGGGAAATTCCATCGAACCGCTGGACGGCGCGGCGGTGGAATTGTTAGCAGGGGGCGCGCCAGATGCGGTTGCACCCGCGGACATTAAGCCGGCGGCTTGTGAGAGGGCGGCATTCACTTCGTCGGAATTCATGCGAACTTCGCTCTCGCCCTGGCCAGTCGGCTTGGGCTGCTCGAGGCGGTTCAGTTTTTCTTGAAACGACTGCGCGCTGGCCGCCGCGGCAGCGGGCGCAACCGGCCCTGCAACCGGCGCGGGCCTCCGCAGAACGAGGACGAGGGTGAGGATCGAGATCGCGAGAGTTGCGTAGCTGATGATGCGTTGCAGCTTCACAGAGTACCTCTTTGTATATGGTAGGCGCGGGCTGGGGCAGGTTTTAGATGACGGAGGTGACGGAACTTGCGGGCCCAATGGCGAGCGTACAGGAGGAGACGGAGGGGCGAAAGCCGGTAATTGAGGCTTATTCGACGATGGCCAGGACATCGCCCGCGTTGACGGCGGCGCCCGCGGCCACTGCGATTTTCTTGACGACTCCCTTTTTTGGCGACTTGATTTCGTTCTGCATCTTCATCGCTTCGACGACCATGATTCCCTGCCCTGCCTGGACCTCCGCCTGCTCGGCAATGATCACGCGCACGACGCGTCCCGGCATGGGAGCGACAATTTTTCGCGGACCCTTTTCATCGAGCGCGGCGCTTTTGCGCGCCCGCAAGGATCTGGGATCGCGCAGCTCGACTGCGAAGCGCGTGCTGCCCACCCAAAGATAAAGATCGGTGGACGTCTGTTCGCGCTTTATTTCGTAGACGTGGCCGTCGAGAAGCAAAGACAGCACATCGCGCCGCGGCGAGACCGCATCCACTTTTACGTCTTGGCCGTCGAGGCGGCACTTCCACCCGGCATCGGCTTTCTCCAGCTCGACCCGGTGCGGTTTGCCGTCCACGATTACATCGCAGAGCATAGTGTTCAGCGCAGCGCTTCCGCGCGTCCTTTCTGCTTCCAGTTCGAAGCAGCCGGTTGCGAGGCCAGTCGCGGTGGGGCATTCCCATTCTTCATGACGGAATTACTGGGGTCTAGAACCGCGAACATGGCTGCGGCGATGGCTGCGATGCGCGGCTCGGGTGCGCTGGTAGCGGGATCGGCGTCGGATTTCGCCAGCATGCGATCCAGGAATCCGGTGTCCAATTTTGCGGCGCGAAAATCACGGTCGCGAAGAATTCTTCGAAAAAGAGAAATGTTGGTTTTGATTCCGGCAATGAAATATTCATCGAGAGCCCGTTGCAGGCGCATGATCGCTTGCTCGCGGTCGGTGCCGTAGCCGATCAGCTTCGCGAGCAGGGGGTCATAATCAATCGGAACCGTCCAGCCCTCGTACATACCGCTATCGCGTCGAATGCCGGGACCGGAGGGTTGCAGGAGAACCTCAATTTTCCCGGGGCTTGGAAAATAATTGTTGTCCGGATCTTCGGCGTAGATGCGGCACTCGATGGCGTGTCCGCGGATGCTGATGTCGGACTGCGCGAAGGGCAGCTTTTCGCCGCTGGCGATCCGGATTTGAAGATGCACGAGGTCTAGGCCGGTAGTCAATTCAGTGACTGGATGCTCGACTTGAAGCCGCGTGTTCATTTCGAGGAAGTAGAAATTTTTCTGCTGATCGACAAGGAATTCAATTGTGCCGGCATTGGTGTAGTTCGCGGTCTGCGCGACTTTGACGGCTACATCGCCCATGCGTCGGCGCATTTCGGGATCGACGATTGGCGAAGGCGCTTCTTCGAGAACCTTCTGATGGCGCCGCTGGATTGAGCACTCGCGTTCACCGAGCCAGACTGTGTTGCCGTGCTCGTCGGCGAGGATCTGCATCTCGATGTGGCGCGGATTGACGATTGCCTTTTCGATATAGACTTCGCTGTCTCCGAAGGAACGCTGCGCTTCACTCTGCGCGGACTCGAGAGCGGAACGAAGTTCGTTGCGTGCGTGTACGAGTCGCATGCCCTTGCCGCCGCCGCCCGCGGCGGCTTTCAGCATGACCGGATAACCGACGCGCTCGGCGACTTCTTCCGCTTCTTCAACAGATGTGAGACCGCGCGCAGTGCCGGGGACAAAAGGGATGCCAGCCTTTTCCATGTGCTGACGGGCGCGCGTTTTCGAGCCCATCATTTCCATCGACTTGGGCGTCGGCCCGATGAACTTGATGCCAGCATCGGCGCAGGCCTGGGCGAACTTCGCGTTTTCTGACAGGAAGCCGTAACCGGGATGGATCGCTTGTGCGCCGCAACGGAGCGCAACATCGAGAATCTTATCGGCGCGGAGATAGGACTCCGAGGCGGAAGCTGGGCCGATCGGATACGCCTCGTCGGCTTTGCGCACGTGGAGCGAGGCGCGGTCGACTTCGGAATAAACCGCAACCGTGGCGATACCCAATTCGCGGCAGGCGCGAATGACACGCACGGCAATCTCTCCGCGATTGGCGATCAGGATTTTTTTAAACATTCGTCGTTAGTCGTTGGTCGTTCGCTAATCGTCGTTCGCTGTCGCGGAGAGAGCCGACCGTCAATGATTCTACCTGTGCGACGCGCGGGGCGCGCATGCGGCCAGCCCCGGCGAGGTCTTCGCAAAAGCTCGAATCCGGCGGACAAACCGCACCCGCCAACTTCCTACGCCAAAAATGAAATTAGCCAGTACCAGCGGCGGTTTGCGCCGGCTGAGTACTGGCTGCCAATCACCAATGACTGACGACTGAAAACTGACGACCAACGACGCTTCTACTTGTTCTGATCCATTACGATACCGCTGGCGCCTGGCTGTTTCTCTGCCTTGGCTTTCTTCGTGGCCATGGTTTTATCGACCCACTCGTCTGCGGTCTTGAGGTCGGCAGCGCGCGCTGACGGATCGTCACATTGAATGTCGGCGCGTTCCCGGTACATCAGGTTCATATAGGCCATGGCGTCGTCGTAGTCGGGACGAAGCTTGAGGGCTTCATTCAGATTGTCGATGCCTTCCTGGACGTTCTTCTCATTTTTCTCTTTGACCCTGGCGCAAGCCTTCTTGTCCTTGGCCGCCAAAGAATCTTCCGGCTTAATGCCCGCGATCTTGACGCGCTCTTCCTGCCGTGGAATGTAGGTCTGTGTCCAGTCGATTACGGCAATTGAATAGTACGGCTCGGGGTCATTGGGATCGGCGTCCGACGCTTTTTTATAGAATTCCTTGGCCAGGTCGAACTTTTTCATCTGAAGGTAAAGGTAGGCGATACCCTTGATGCTGTTGATGTTCTTCGGATCGGCTTGCAATACGATTTTGTATTGA
>JBAWBE010000493.1:0-15937 GCA_049589635.1 Terriglobales bacterium | reverse complement strand
ATGCCCTGGCATGAAGCTCAATCGTATGCCGCTGCTGGTCTGGATGAACCTTGTGATGGCAGGAATGGTTTTGCTTGCGATCACACCCTTGTCGGCCGCTCAAATCATGCTGCTCATCGATCGATACCTGGGCGGCCATTTCTTCGATACCCAAGCTGGCGGATCGGCGGTCCTCTGGATGCACTTCTTCTGGATCTTCGGACATCCGGAAGTCTACATTCTGATCATTCCTTGCTTTGCTTTCATGTCAGAAATTATTCCGGTATTTTCGCGCAAACCGATTTTCGGATATCCGGTGATGGTTGCTGCAACCGTGTGCATCGCGTTCGTCAGCATGAGCGTGTGGGCGCACCACATGTTTACGATCGGAATGAACTCCTACGCCAACAGCTTTTTCACTCTAACGACGATGGCGGTAGGCGTTCCCACGGGAATCAAGATTTTCAACTGGATTGGAACGATGTGGGGCGGAAGGATCCAGTTCAAAACTCCGATGTTGTTCAGCATCGCGTTTCTATTCCAATTTCTGATCGCTGGTTTGACTGGCATCATGATGGCCGCCTCGCCCTTCGATTGGCAGCTTAGCCTGTCGTATTTTGTAGTGGCGCACTTTCACTACGTGATCGTCGGTGGAATTCTGTTCGCGCTCTTCGGCGCGTTCTATTACTGGTATCCCAAAATGACTGGCCGAATGTTGAGCGAGCGTCTGGGCAAATGGCATTTCTGGCTCTTTTTGATCGGCTTTCACATGACATTCGACGTGATGCACGTTCCGGGAATACTCGGGATGCCTCGGCGGATCTACACCTACGAGCCAGGGCGCGGTTGGGATACGTTGAACTTGATCATTTCGATCGGCGCGTTCATCCAGGCGATCGCGATTCTTGTGTTTCTAGCAAACCTGATCATTTCCTATTTCAAGGGAGCCAGGGCCGGTAACGACCCATGGGACGCGTGGACGCTGGAATGGTCCATCAGTTCGCCGCCCCCAGCCTATAACTTTGCGACCGTTCCGACGGTCGCCAGCCGCCGCCCCTTGTGGGACCTGAAGCATCCTGAAGATCCCGATAGCCGCTACGAGTGAACGAATATGAGTGAAGGCGAGATCATATGAGCGCCATGACAACGACGACTTCATTTCCGAACACGGCAGCCGCGTGGGATCTACCATCTCGCGGGAAGGTCGCGATGGCCGGTCTCATCGTCGCCGAGTCGGCCATCTTCACGATCTTCGTCGTTGCTTATCTCTTCTATCTGGGAAAAAGCACCGCCGGGCCGACGCCTCAAGAAGTGCTAGAAACGCCCATCTTCTACACGATTTGCTTGTTATCGAGCAGCCTGACCATTCACCTGGCCGCGAAGTCGTTGGAGCGGGACTACAGACGATTATTTCTCGCCTTGTGGCTGTTGACTATTGGTCTCGGCGGCTTGTTCCTGTTCGGCACGGCCCTGGAATGGCACCGGCTGATTTACGAACGCGGACTCACAATTTCGACCAACCTGTTTGGGACAACCTATTACTCACTCGTTGGCTTGCATGCTTTTCACGTTACCGCAGGTCTGATCATGCTCTCGCTGGTCGCGGTATTCGGCTTTATCGGCTGCGTGGGAGTCGATCAGTCAGACCGCATTGGGGTGCTCTCGATGTACTGGCATTTCGTCGATGCCATATGGGTCGTGGTTTTCACCGTAGTTTACGTTCTAGGACGCTGAGGAATATATGGCGATGCTATCCACGACAGCGCAATCGAACGGGTCTCCTCAGTCTCCGCGCGAGATTGAAGTCCCCGCGCCGACCGCGTGGCCATTCCTTTTGGCGCTGGGAGTGGCGCTGCTGTTCGCGGGTCTGGTCACGAGCACGTCCGTAAGCTGTCTTGGCGCCGTGCTATCGGTGGCAGGCTCGGTCGGCTGGTTTCGTGACGTTCTTCCGCGCGAGCATGAAGAGGCGGTACCGATCCTTGCCGAAGACATTCGCCTGACAACAGGTCGGCGAGTCGTCGAACGGCTTCCGGTCCTTCCAGATCAGCTGCGAGCGTGGCTTCCGGTTCACACCTATCCGATATCAGCAGGTGTAAAAGGCGGATTGGCGGGCAGCATCGCAATGGCAGTATTGGCGTGCGCCTACGGGGTACTGAAGGTTGGAAGCATCTGGTATCCCATCAATCTGCTTGCCGCCGTAGCTTATCGAGAATCCTCAAGGCTCGGGCCTTCACAGCTGTATTCATTTCACGCGGACGCTTTCGCGATTGCCTTTGTTCTGCACGGCGTTGTGTCCATCTTTGTCGGGTTGCTCTATGGCGCGATGCTACCCATGTTCCCGCGACGCCCGATTGTGCTTGGAGGACTGATTGCCCCGGCGCTGTGGTCAGGGCTGCTGTACACAATCCTGGGACTGCTGAATCCACTGCTCGCGAGTCACATTGATTGGCTCTGGTTCATCGCTTCGCAAGCGGCTTTCGGAATCGTCGCTGGACTTGTGGTCGTGCGTCAGCCGAGCTTTCCTACCCGCGAGAACGTTGCGTTTGTTTTGCGGGCAGGCATCGAGGCTCCCGGAACGATGCCACCGCGAGACGGCGGAGAGAATCGCTGATGAGAATGCAGACGAAGCCGATCAGAATTGTCTCCGCGCTCGCGGTCCTTAGTCTAGCCGTCTGCTTAATGCTGCTCGCTGGTTGCAGCGCTCCGAATGGTGAGCCACAAATCAATTCCGAACCTGTTGCCCCGAACCAGGTTTCAGACTTCGAAACTCTCTACGCACAGAACTGTGCTGGATGCCACGGCGCGCAAGGCCGTGGAGGAGCGGCGATTGCCCTCGCCAATCCGGTATATCTGTCCATCGTCGATGAAACCACAATGCGCAGCATTGTCGCCAAGGGCGTCCGCGGAACATCGATGCCAGCGTTCGCGCAGCCTGCTGGGGGGATGCTGACCGAGCAACAGATCGAGGTGATTGCGAGCGGGATCTTTTCTCGCTGGGGGAGCAAACAAGTTCTGGATGGAGCCAATCCACCCTCATACGCGGCAAAAACTGCGGGGAATGTTGATCACGGCCAACTCGTGTTTGGAACATATTGCGCATCCTGCCACGGTTCGGAGGGCGGGGGAACGGGCAAGGGAAGCGCCATTACGAATGATTCATTCCTGGCTCTGGTCAGCGATCAGGAACTGCGCACGATCGTGATCACCGGCAGGCCGGAATTGGGCGCACCCGACTGGCGTGGCAATGTCCCAGGGCGCCCAATGACCGATCAGGAAATCACAGACGTTGTTGCCTGGCTGGCATCTCGGCGTGCGCAGAATCCGGGGCAGCCTTATTCCGCAACGAACTATACGCAGCCATCGACGGCGCAACCATCGACGGCGCAACAGTCGGAGAAACAAGATGTCAACGAACACTGATACGGGGAACACTGAGACAGCCCCGCCCACGGCAGCCAGCCTTTCGCGACGCGGATTCTTCATGAAGCTGGGAATCCTGTTCAATGGAGTCGCTGCGATCGTATTGGCTCTGCCGGTTGCGCGTTTTCTTTTTTCCTCCATCACTCGTGGTCGCGGGAACGGCTATCTTTCGTGGGTGCGCCTGGGAGATGTCACCAACTTTCCTGAGGGAGAGACGCGGATGGCTACTTTTCGCAATCCCTTGGTCATGCCAACCGATGGAAAGACTGTAGAGACCGCGTGCTGGGTGCGCCGCGTCGCGGGCGATCAATTTCAGGTTTTTGCGATCAACTGCGCTCATCTCGGCTGTCCAGTTCGCTGGTTCCCGCAATCCGGCCTCTTCATGTGTCCGTGTCACGGCGGAGCATACTACCGCGATGGCTCCCGTGCGTCTGGCCCACCCGAGCGTGGGCTCTTCGAATATCCATACAAAATCGAAAACGGAGCGCTCACCATCGACGCCGGACAGCTGCCAACCCCCGGCGACCCGGTAGCACGTCTGACCTCGGAGAAGCCGCCATGCGCGTGATCAACATCGGTGTAGTCAAAAAAATAGGCGAATGGTTTGACCACCGTTTGCAACTCGCGGCACCGATTCGCGAAGCGGCCGGCCATCCTGTGCCGCGCAACACGGCGAGCTGGTTCTACGTCTTTGGCAGCGCCGCGCTCACCGTCTTTTGCCTGCAACTAATCACCGGAATTCTGTTGGCGCTTATTTATGTGCCCTCAGCCGGTGAAGCCTGGAGCAGCCTTCAGGCCCTGAATCATCAGGTTGCCCTTGGCTGGTTCATCCGCGCCATGCATGGATGGGGCTCCAACTTCATGGTTGCCATTGTCCTGATTCATATGGTGCAGGTGTTTCTCTTTGGAGCTCACAAATTTCCTCGCGAACTGACATGGATCATCGGCGTATTTCTTTTATTGATGACTCTCGGCATGGCATTTACCGGTCAAGTTCTGCGCTTCGACCAGGATGCCTACTGGGGGCTGGGAATTGGAGCGTCAATTGCCAGCCGCGTTCCCATCATGGGTCCGTTTGTCGTGAAGCTGATGCTGGGGGGTCCGATCATCGCAGGCGCGACTCTCTCCCGGTTTTTTGCTTTGCACGTATTCGTGATTCCCGGACTGCTGATCGGGTTCGTGAGCCTCCATGTCTTGATGGTGTTGAAGCTGGGCATCAACGAGTGGCCGATGCCAGGACGCATCGTAAAGCGGGCGACCTATGAGGCCGAGTATCACACCTTGACTAAGAACGACGGCGAGCCATTTGTTCCCTATGCGATATGGAAAGACATGTTCTTTGCCGCGTTCATCATTTTTGCAGTCGCGGCATGCGCTTTCTATTTCGGTCCTTTTGGGCCCACAGGGCAGCCCGACCCGACAATCATCCAGACTGCGCCCAAGCCAGATTATTTTTTCCTGTGGCTGTATGCGCTGCTTTCACTTCTTCCGCCATCGCTTGAGACGCCATTTCTTCTCATCGTCCCGCCTATAGTAATTCTTGGCTTGATTCTTCTGCCATTTCTTTCGGGAGAAGGAGAAAAGAGCTGGAAGCGCCGTCCAATTGCGGTTGTTACCGTGCTACTGATCGCGATCACGCTCGGCACGTTTACTCGGATGGCCCAGTTCACGCCCTGGAGTCCGCACATGAACGCCTGGAGCGGCGATCCCGTACCCGATCGGTACATTCATGGCACCACTGCGCTCGAGCGACAAGGTGCGCTCGTGTTTCAGGTCAAACAATGCCGCAACTGCCACTCGCTTGGAGACACGGGTGGACAGAGGGGGCCTACGCTGGACAGCGTTGCCGTGCGGCTGACTCAGGACCAACTCATTCGGCAAGTCATCCAGGGCGGCGGCAACATGCCTGCCTATGGGAACAACTTGAGTCCGGCAGAGACTACGGCGCTGGTGGCTTTCCTCGAGACTCTGCACCCAGCAACACAACGTCCGGCGCGTGATGCCGCACGGGAGTTGGTACTTGGTAACGGTCGACCGCAAACATCCGGGACTCAACCATAGGCCGCCGATGATGTCACACATTCAGCTTCATCAGAGCGCGTCCGAATCATTCTGGATCTCTGGTGTCTTGATCTTTGCTGCTCTCGTGTACCTCGGTGGGTGGTTGCGCATTCGCAGGCACGGACACAACGAGCGTAGGCGCGCCGGCAGCTTCGCAATAGGTCTGTTGTTCATCTGGATTGCAACTGCTTCACCTCTGGCTACACTCGATCATGAGATGTTGACGGCGCACATGGTTCAACATCTTCTTCTCATGACGCTTGCGCCCCCGTTGATCTTGCTTGGCATGCCTGGAAAGCCACTGGGGCATGGCTTGCTACAGCGATTCCCGCAAACGGTCCATCGTCCACTGCGATCAGAACCGATGCAGCGATTGGCAAGCGCGGTAACTCACCCGGCACTTTGCTGGTTTGCGGCGGCAGCCACGTTACTTGTGTGGCATATTCCTTCGGTGTTCATGCTCGGCCTGCGATCACAAATGTGGCATTCGGTCGAGCAACTTTGCTTTCTTGCTTCAGGTCTACTGTTCTGGTGGCCCGTGGTCCGGTCCTCAGCGAGCACTTCGAAATCGCCAGAATGGTTCATACTCCTCTATCTGTTTCTGGCTACCTTGCCGTGCGATATTCTTTCGGGATTTCTGGTGTTCTGCGATCGGGTGGTTTACCCGGTATTTTTGTCGTACCCTCGCGCCTTTGGCCTCTCTGCTCTAGAAGACCAGCAATGCGCCGGTGCGCTGATGTGGACTTGCGTTACTGTCGTCTACTTAGTCGCCGGGACAGTCTTTACCGCGCGTTTACTCTCGCCCCTTCGGTCGCTCCAACCATCGCCCCAACGATCACCCCATCGATCAGAAGAGTTCGCGATTCCGCCCTTCGACTCGCCACGCAGAGCCGAGCCACAAACGGATCCGCGCAAGATGGAGGCCGTCTAAGATGTCGAACCGATCTGCACTTGCCGAATCTTCTTCCATTGCGGTGCAAGAGCGCCATTTTGGGGGATCGACGCTGCTCTCAGACTACTGGGCGCTCACGAAGCCGGAAGTAAACTTCCTGATCTTGATCACAACTTTTGTAGGGTTTTATCTGGCTCCGGCAAGTGACGGGCAGTTTTCATTCGCACGGCTATTCAATACCTTGCTCGGCACGTTGCTGGTGGCAAGTGGCACCGGGACGCTTAACCAATACGTCGAGCGAAAGTTCGACGCGCAAATGCGCCGAACGGCCCGGCGTCCAGCCGCCGCAGGTCGTCTCAAACCGTCCGCAGTTTTGGCGTTTGGAACGGCGCTGGCAGTGACCGGCAGTGTCTATCTCGCAACAACTGTCAACCTGCTTGCGAGTATGCTCGCGACTTTGACGTTGGTCACCTATCTGTTCGTGTACACGCCGCTGAAACGAAAAACACCAATGTGTGTTCTCGTTGGAGCTTTTCCGGGTGCCATGCCGCCGCTGATTGGCTTTGCCGCAGCTTCTGGGCGATTGAATATCGAGGCGGGGATTCTGTACGCCATGCTCTTTCTGTGGCAGTTTCCGCATTTCATGGCAATCGCATGGATGTACCGCGAAGACTACGACCGCGCCGGCTATTTGATTCTGCCCAAGGGCAAAGCAAGGGTTCCTTTCGTGATTTTGGAAACTCTCTTGCCGCTCGTTGCGCTCGTCGCTATCAGCATCATGCAATCTCCGGCACGGCACGCGGCGATTTTTCAATGCGTCGCGGCTCTTCTGGGAATGGGGTTCGCGTACTTTGGATGGCAATTCGTGTTCGAGCGTTCGAGAGTCTCCGCACGCCGGTTGCTGATGGCCTCGATTATCTATCTGCCACTGTTGTACGGACTAAGCGCGACCTTGTGCAACCAGCCCAGGTGATCCAACGCCCGACCTTCCTGCAGATTCAAAACAAGGAGATCACTGATGAGCAAGCATGTCACCATCTCCCCCAATGAGGCCGCAGACCGTCTCGCGATCCGAGAGCTCGTCGAAGCCTATGCCCACTGCGCCGATCGTCGCGATGCGAAGGGCCAGATGTCTCTGTTTACTCCAGATACGCACTTCGTCGTGTACATGAACTCCAAGGATCCGAAGCCTTCGCAGGAGCTGCACTCCCGCGAGGCGCTCGCTCCAGTTTTTGCAGATCTGAATAAGTATGCCGCCACCATGCATTTCATCGGGCAGAGTACGATCCTTAGCCTGACGGCTGACCAAGGCACTGGAGAGGCCTATTGTCTGGCGCATCACCTCACTGTCGATGGTGGGAAGCGACAGCTGATGATCGCAGCTCTCCGCTACTACGACACGTTTACAAAGATGGATGGCGCTTGGCTGTTTGCGGAGCGCCTGCTCTATGTCGACTGGATCGAAGAACGCGCTTTGTCGTGATAGCGAGCAGACGGGTGTCTTCCACAGCAATGCCAATTCAGCCGACCACAAAAACGAGCGGCTAACACACTGGCAACGTTTGAGGTCGCGTCGGGTGGCTGGATTTTGGGGCCGCTATTTGCCTGGAGTGGTCGACGACGAAGATGCGGCTTGCAGGGCGCGCAGCTGAATGAGGCCAATTCCGAGGCCTCCGACTGCGCCGGCAAGGACTCCCAGGACGAGCAGCATAATCACATTTTCCAAAATTGACTTCTTCTTTGTCACGGTGTTCCCCTTCTGGATGCTGGTGATAACTTATCTTAGCATTCCCGATGCCACTTCCAATCTGAGATTTTGGCTGCAAGTTACTGAAGTGGCATGGGATGGTAGGGTGCGGCTGGAGACGATGTGAAGGGTTTTTCTGCTTTTTGTCGACGTTAGGGCAGAAGCCGACCTATGATGGAACAAAATCATTTCGAGGTGCATTCATGGCAGAACCAACTTATGACGAGCTGAAAGCCAAACTTCAGGAACTGGAAAAACAGGTCGAAACCAAGAAACGCAGCGGCGCGATGGAGTTTCGGGTGAGCGAGAAGGGCGGCGTGAGCGTGTATGGATTGGGACGGTTTCCGGTGACTTTGTATTACGAGCAGTGGACGCGGTTGCTCGGGGCGGCTGAGGATTTGAAGACTTTTCTGGAAGAGAATAAGAGCAAGTTGAAGTTGAAGGAATAGCCGCGAGTCGGTGATTCGTGTCCTCTGAAGACATTCTTGACAAGCCACAGCCGGCTCCGGATGAGCGCATCGCTTATGGCGCGGGCCCACAGCAGTTTATTGAGGTGCGGCTGCCGCGGGCATCGGGCGTTCATACTGGGCTGATCAATATTCATGGTGGATATTGGCGCGCAAAGTATGACCTGGCCCACACTGGGCATTTGTGCGAGGCGTTGCGAACGGCGGGCGTGGCTACTTTTAATCTGGAATACCGGCGCGTGGGAAATGCGGGCGGCGGATGGCCGGGCACGTTTGACGATATTCGCGCAGCTTATCGGTTTGTGCGGCAGCAGGCGGCGCGCTTTCGGGTGGATGCGGATCGCATTGCGGTAATGGGGCATTCGGCGGGCGCGCAACTGGCGCTTTGTTTGGCGGCGCATGAGGAGTCGGCGCGGAGCGTGATTTCGCTCGCGGGCGTTTTGGATTTGAAGAAAGCATATGCACTGCATTTGAGTCAGGATGCGGTGGTGGAATTTTTGGGCGGCAAACCCGAGGCGGTGCCGGAGCATTATCGCGAGGCCGATCCGATGGAGCTCGGGATTCCGCGGGCGCGACAATGGATTTTAGTGGGTGGGGATGACGAGGTGGTACCTCCGGAGTTGTCGCGGGAATATGTGCGGGGGAAGACTTCGGGCGGGCGGAAAGAGAACGCCGAGTTGGTAGAAATTGCGGGGGCCGGACATTTTGAGTTGATCGATCCTGGAGCGGGGGCGTTTGCGCGGGTGCGGGATGCGGTGATGGCAGCGGTGGCATGATCTCTTGTTTCATTGGTGTTTCCAGGCAGTGAAAAATCCCCACCCTAACCTCGCAAAAAGCGCGAGGTAGAATGGGGCACCCGCTGTATTGATTGGGTGCTGCTATGCGCGCGATTGACGAGCCCGAGCTGGTTTTTGACGCGGAAGATGCGTTCGAGGGTTTCGAACGGCTGATGCCGTTCCGCGTGCAGGATATTCTGCTGGTCTCCAACCTGTACGACTCCTTTATTTTGCGCGAAGATGGGCGGCTGAATGAGCTGCTGATCGGCGAATCGCGCGAACTTAATCTGCAACAAATTCCCGGAATCACGCACGTTTCCAGTTGCTCGCAGGCGCTGGAGCTGGTGCGCTCGCAGGAGCGATTCAATTTAATCGTTACGAATCTGGCGGTGGGCGAGATGAACGCCGCGCAACTGGCGCGCGAGGTGAAGAAGCTTGGGCGCGATATACCCGTCGTTGTGCTGGCCTATGACTATCGCGAGGTGAAGAGTTTTATCGCGCGGAATCCGGTGACTGATGTCGACCGCATATTTTTGTGGCAGGGGAATGCCCGCATTCTGATTGCGATTGTGAAGTACGTCGAAGACAAGCGCAACGTTCGGAACGATGTCACGACGCTGGGTGTGCCGGTGCTGCTGGTGGTCGAGGACAACATCCGGTATTACTCGTCGATTTTGCCGGTCATTTATACGGAACTGATCAGCCAGTCGCGGCGGGTGATTCGCGAGGGCATCAACGTGGCGCACAAGCTGGTGCGGCAGCGGGCGCGGCCGAAAATTCTGCTGTGCTCGGATTACGAAGATGCCGCGCGGCAGGCGATGGAGTATCGGGATAATCTGCTGGCGGTGGTGTCGGATGTGCAGTTTCCGCGGGGCGGGGTCGCGGACGAAAATGCGGGCTTTGAGTTGGCGCACGTGATTCGGGAGTCGGTTCCCGATGTTCCGATTGTGCTGCACTCGAGCCACACGGAGTACCGGACGCGAGCCTATGCGGAAGGATTCGCGTTTTTGCAGAAGCGGTCGCCGACTTTTCTGCGCGACTTCCGGCGGCTGCTGACGCAGCAATGTGCGTTTGGGGATTTCATCTTCCGGATGCCGGATGGAACCGAGGTGGCGCGGGCCAGCGATATGAATTCGCTGGAGGCACTGCTTCACACGGTTCCGGTGGAGAGCCTGAGTTATCACAGCCAGCGGAACCATTTTTCACGCTGGCTGACGGCGCGGACAGAGTTCGCCGTGGCGCAGAAGTTGCGTCCGCGGAAGGTTTCGGATTTTGCGAGTCTTGAGGTACTGCGGCAGGATTTGATTTCTTCGATCAACGAGTACCGCCGCGAGCAGAGTGAGTTTCTGATTGGGGATTTCAATGCGGCGACCTTCAAAGCGGAGGGTAATTTCTTTTTTCGGATGGGAGCGGGGTCGCTGGGCGGAAAGGCGCGCGGGCTTGCGTTTGTGCGGCATCTGCTCTACAAACGGCGATTCTCGCTACGCTTTGCGGGAGTGAAGGTGGGCGTGCCTCCGGCGCTGGTTTTGAGCACGGATGTGTTCGACCGGTTCCTGGCAGAGAACAACCTTCTTGATTTTGCGATTCACTGCAAGGATGATCCGGAGATTCAGCGGCGATTTCTGGCGGCGCCGTTGCCCGCATTTTTGCAAAACGATCTGACCGCCTTCCTGAATGAAGTCAGATGGCCGCTGGCGGTGCGGTCGTCGAGTTTGCTTGAAGATTCGCAATATCAGCCGTTCACGGGCGTGTATGAGACGTTCATGCTGGGGAACCATCAGCCGGAGCTGGAGGTGCGGCTGGCGCGGCTGACGGAGGCGATTCAGCGGATTTATGCGTCGACCTTCAGCCAGCACGCGAAGGCTTATGTGAAGGCGACGCCTTATCGAACGGAAGAAGAAAAGATGGCCGTGATTCTCCAGCGCGTGGTGGGCGGCTTGCACGGAAAGACGCACGGGGAGACGCATGGAGAGCGGCGCTTTTATCCGGATTTTTCGGGCGTGGTGCGGTCGCGGAATTTTTATCCAGTGCCGCCGATGGCTTCCGAGGATGGAATTGCAGCGGTCGCGCTTGGCATGGGCAGGGAAGTGGTCGAGGGCGGAAAGTGCCTGACGTTTTGTCCCCGCTATCCGCGGAATTTGGTGCAGTTTTCTACGGTGAAAGATATTTTGTCGAATTCGCAGTCGGAGTTCTGGGCGCTGGAAATGAATCATGCGGTGGTCGGAAACGACGGATGTAGCGAGGGTTCGTCGCTTCCTTCTCTGGATGTCGATGCCGGTGGCGATGGACTGACTGCCTTGCGCGAGGCGCGCTTTGCGCTGAACGTGGCAGAGGCGGACGGCACGCTTCATACGGTGGCCTCGACCTACAGTCGCGACAACGATGCGGTGTATGACGGGATGAGCCGGCCGGGGACGCGGGTTGTGAGCTTTGCTCCGGTGCTGAAGCAGGAGGTGTTTCCGCTGGCTCCGATTCTTCAGCAATTGGCACGAGTGGGCGAGGATGCGCTGGGACAGCCGGTGGAGATTGAATTTGCGGTGAGTTTGCCGGGCGCGGGCATTGCGGTAGACGTCGGCGCGCATTCTGTTGCGGGCACCGAGGCGACGGGAAGCACTGCGGAGTTTGGATTTTTGCAGATTCGTCCGTTGGTGCTCTCGCGCGAAGGCGAAGAGTTGCGGATGGACGATGTGAATGCGGCGGACCTGGTTTGCCGGAGCGCGATGGTGCTGGGTAATGGGCGCATCCAGAATCTGAGTGACGTGGTGGTAGTCGATTTCCATCGCTTTGAGCGCGGGCGAAGTCAGGAAGTGGCGGAGGCGGTGGCGTATTTCAATACCAAGCTTGGGCTGGAGAATCGTCCGTATCTTTTGATCGGGGTAGGGCGGCTGGGATCGAATGATCCGTGGCTGGGGATTCCGGTGGAGTGGGACGAGATTTCAGGAGCGCGCGTGATCGTGGAGGCGGGCTTTCGGGATTTTCGGGTGACTCCATCGCAGGGCAGTCATTTTTTCCAGAATCTAATGGCGTTTCAGGTGGGATATTTTACGGTGAATCCCGATGCGGGCGAGGGGTCAGTGGATTGGGAGTGGCTGGGCGCGCAGGTGGCCGCAGAGGAGCGCGGGTGTGTTCGGCATTTGCGATTTGAGGAAGCGCTGCGGGTAGTGATGAATGGAAAGACGCGGGAGGGGATGATTTTTAAGCCGGGGACAGCTACTGGCTCCTAGCTACTAGCTCACAGTCTAAGATGCGCGTTTATGACTTCAATGGGGGGTCTTCACGTCCCACTGGAATACCTCGTCTAGAGGCACATTGAAGACATGGGCGATTCGGAACGCAGCATCTAATGAAGGCGAGTATTTACCCGCCTCGATCGCTGCAACCGTCTGCCGGGTGACGCCGATGCGCTGACCGAGTTCGGCCTGCGACATCTCGCCACTGTGGAAGCGAAGGATGCGTATTCGATTCGAGATTGATCCTTTGATCATGCCTGGCTGCGGTAGCTAAACACGACCACACCGTAGTGAACGACTTCCGCAGCGACGATCATGAAAAGCGCGGCGTTGATGATGCTCCACCCGTTGGAATTGAACGGCATGACGCAGCCGACGAGGATCATGCCGGCAATAAGGACGTAATACGCGGAGCTGACCGAGCGCCGCATAATGGTCTGATCCCGTTCATCGAGTGGCATGCGCGCCTCCTCTGTGGATCTGCGCCGGAGATACAGATGGCCAACGCCGAGGATCACCATCTCTACGATTGCTGTAGCAGCAAACAAGGCAAGCTGGCGCAGGTTGGGCATCGGTTCACTCGGAAGCAAGTGCATGGCAGTCATCGTGAAATACGGGCCAAAGGTGATAGCCATGGCGAGCAGAGAGAGCCAAGCAGTTTTTTCGCGATACGGCATTTAGTTCCTCCATCGACGCATGGCTAATGTAAGCCATCAATAACACGATGTCAAGTATTATTAACACCTCATAATCTTGTGTTTTGCGGCCCGGGGGAAATCGATCTGATTTGCAGTTGATCTTCGCCCGAGTTTCGTAACAACCCCATACGCCCGCGGCACAAAAACATTGGGCGGGACTTTTCGTCCCGCCCTCTTTGCTACTTCTAGTTCTACGGCTACGGTTTGTTATTTGCCAGTGCCTGACAGGGTTGAAGTCTGCGGGCTACCGAAGGCGTTACTGTTTACCTCCAGAGAACCCGTTTGAACTCCTGTGCCCGCCGGAGCGAAGACGACCTGAATCGTACACTTGGATTTTGCTCCGAGGGTCGATCCGCAGGTGTTTGAAGTGATGTTGAAGTTACCGGTTGTCGATACTGAGACGCCGGTCAGGGCTGCGCTTTCCTTGTTGGTGAATGTGAACGTCTTGGCTGCGCTGGTGGTTCCCGACTTCGTCTTCGGGAATTTCGCGGTGGCAGGAGTTAGCGTCGCGTCCGCGGTGCCGGTACCAGTAACTGGGACCGATTGCGGGCTATTGGGTGCGTTGTCGGAGAACGTGATCGAACCGGTACGCGCTCCGAGTTGTGTGGGCGTGAAGGAGACGGTCACCAGGCACTTGCCGCCCGGCACGATCTGATTCGTACAGGTGTTGGTCTGGACGGCGAAATCTCCGCTCGGCGTTACGCTCGTGAACTTCAGGTTCGCTTTGCCAGTGTTGGTGACGGTGATGCTCTTGGTTTTGGAGGTTTGGCCCGCCGATTCGTTTCCGAACGCCAGCGATGCCGGCGAGAAGGAAGCGAGAGGAGCAGGAGAAACCGTGAGTTGAACTCCGCCCTGGTAGGTGATGCTGCCAGAGACGCCATTGATCTGAACGGTCGAGGTTCCGACAGCAGCTGTCGGAGAGACAGTGAAGGTCAGGCTGCTGGTGGTGGATGTGGGATTCGTACCGAAGACAGCAGTGACGCCACTCGGTAGATTCGCCGCAGACAAAGTAACTGCTCCGCTGAAGCCGCCGAAATCGGTGACCGTGACGGTGGTTGCACCGGTGCCGCCTTCCACGATGGTGAGCGATCCCGGACTTGCGGTCAGAGTGAAGCTCGGTCCCGCGGGCCCGCCGAGAGCATTGATCAGGTTTGCTCCGTTCGGACTGCCCCAGCCGGTTACGAGGTCATAACCGACGACGGCTGGAAATCCGTTGCTGCCGCTGGTGACGTCGTGGAAGTAGACGCTGTAATTCGGGCCTAAGCCGATCTGATAAAGAGCGGGATTGATGAAACCGAGTGGCGGGTTGCCGTTGGATGCTCCCTGCTCGTTGGCAAGCGCAAGGTAGGCGGCCCACATGGGAGCGGCGAAACTTGTTCCGCCTAGCCCTGTGCCGCAGCCACTTTGATCGGCGCAATAGTAGAACGTGAAGTTTGCGTTGGCCGCAACGTCTGGCGCGTTTCGATAAGTTGAAGAAGCCTCATTCTGCGAGTTGACGACACCGGCTTGCCACGAAGGAAACGGAATGTCATCCGGAGGCCAGTAGCCGCCGCCGCTGTCTGACCAGGCGGTCTCCGACGCCCATGGACCACCCGCACTCTGCGTAACGAGATCGGTGCCGCCGACTGAAGTGACATAGGCCGCGTCTGCCGGCCAGGTTGGGTAGCCGCTGTTGAACTCGGCGTCGTCGCCGGCGGCGTTGAAATAGTTCTGACCCTGAGCCGCCATTTTCTGGAAGTACGGATCGTCGGCTGCGGGCGAGGTCTGCCAAATCCACGACGCGCTCAACTGCGCGGGCAGAGGATTGTAGGAGGACATGCCGCTGAGCAGCGCGGTGTCGCTGGATCCGATAAACATCACGAGGCTGGAGGTATTTGGCGCCATACCGAGCGCCTGCGTCATGTCGATGGTCTGCTCGGTGTCGTCGCAGTTGGGCGAGGTGCAGTTAACGCTCGTTCCATCGACTGAAACGAGCGTGATGGGAGTATTGAGAGTTTGTCCGACGTTCTTGTAGTAGGTGTTCAGGTCGGCAAGATCGGTGCCCGCGTATTCGAGCAGCCCGATGGTCTGGCCGGCGCCGGTGAGAGGTCCGTTGCCGTAGTAGGCGGCGCGCATGTCGCTGCCGAGGAAATTTCCTCCGGGGCCGGAGCCGGTAACGCCGGATTTAGCTTGTCCTTTATTGCGGAGCAACGTGGTGCGCGGGAGCGTGTAGTTATCGAGACCCGAGATGTGCCAGAGCTGGAACGGGAGATCGACTGTGGGCTCGCGATCAGGCGAGTAGAAGGTCCGATTTTCAGTCGGGTGTTGATAGAGGTTCATGGTGACGTGGAAGGCCTTTTCGATGGTTCCGACTGGGGCCGTGAAACGGACGTCCATGGCGTCGCGTGAGCCGCCGGTGATTTTGAAGCCATTCACTTTCGCGAACTGGATAAGCGCGTCATAGTCTTCCTGGCTCGGACCAAAGCGCTCGGTGAATTCCTTCACGGTCACGAAGTGACGATAAGAGGAGCTGCTGGGATCGTAGACGTCCTGAAGGAAGTTTTGCAGTTCGGGAGCGTGGCGAAGGGCGAGAACGATATCGAAGTGCAAGATCTGCGCGGCGGGAAGATGACCGACCATTTGCACTTCGCCGTTGACGACCGCGTCGCGGGTCTGTCGTGTGAGCAA
>JBAWBE010000492.1:0-3471 GCA_049589635.1 Terriglobales bacterium | reverse complement strand
ACATCAAGGTGCATGGCCTTCGTTCCTAATCCCGTTGCCCAAACCAGTTCGCGCCTGCTCGAATTTGAGACTCTACGCGAGCTGCTGGCTGGCTACGCGTCGTCGCCTCTCGGCCTTGGCCGCATTGCGGAGCTGCGGCCGTCGCTCGATCGTGCGTGGATTGAAAATCAGCAGAAGCTGACCACCGAAATCCGCGAGTATCGCCGGGTTGGCGGACGATTTGAATTCGCGGGCCTGCCGGAAGTTGAGAAGTTACTGGAAAAGTCGCGCATCGCGGGCGCCGCGCTCGAAACGACCGACATTCGCGACATCATCCTGATCGCCGACCGGGCGTCCGAATGGAGCCAGATTGTGCGCCAGCCGCCGGCCGCCATGCGCTCGGAGTGGACGGCGGTGACCGCGCTCTCCGCCGGCATCGCGGACTTCAGCGTATTTCTGCGAGCCTTTCGCAATAAAATTCTGCCGGATGGCACGCTCGACGACCGCGCTTCGCCCGAGCTCAGCCGGATTCGCCGCGAGATCGAAAAACAGAAGCGGCAGATTCAGGAGTCGCTGCGCGGCCACCTAAGGAAACTCGCTGAGGGCGGAACAGTGCAGGACGAGCTCGTGACGATTCGCGGCGAGCGCTTTGTCATTCCTGTGAAGGTCGAACAGAAACGCCGCGTGCCGGGCGTGGTGCATGGAGCGAGTTCCAGCGGGCAGACGGTCTTTGTCGAGCCGCTCGAAACCATCGAGCAGAACAACGAACTGGTGCGGCTGATCGACGAAGAGATGGCCGAGATCCATCGCATTTTGCTCGAAATGACGCGGCAGATTGGCGAGAACGCCAACGCGATTCTGGCGGCTGCCGATGTGCTGGCGGAACTTGAGTTGCAGTTTGCGAAGGCCCGATTCGCAGAAGATTATAACTGCGTCGCGGTGACGCTTTCGACCGTAGCGCCTGCGGATTCCGGCTTCGCGCCGGCACGAGACGGGGCAAGCCCCGTCTCTACGCTCATTCTTCACCGTGCGCGGCATCCGCTGCTTGAACGCAATCTCAAATTGAAGAACGCCGTCGTCGTTCCCATCAGCGTCGAACTCGAAGGCGAGCGGCGGCAGCTTGTCATCACCGGTCCGAACACCGGTGGCAAGACTGTCACCCTGAAGACACTTGGGCTGCTCGCGCTAATGGCGCAGTCGGGAATGCCCGTGCCGGCGGACCGCGCCGATATGCCGGTGTTCGACGCGATTCTGGCGGACATCGGCGACTATCAGTCAATCGAGCAGAATCTCTCGACATTTTCCGCGCATGTCACGAACATCGATTTTATTTCGCGGACCGCAACTCCTAATTCGCTGGTGCTGCTCGATGAGCTGGGCTCGGCCACCGATCCGGAGGAAGGTGCGGCGCTGGCTGTGGCCATCTCCGAGTACTTCCGCAAGGTCGGGTGCATGACGGTGATTTCAACCCACCACACATCACTCAAAGTCTATGGCGCGAACACTGTTGGAGTGGTCAATGCCTCGGTCGGGTTTGACGAAGCCACATTGCAGCCAACCTATGAATTGAAAATCGGCGTGCCCGGAGCCTCGGCGGGAATCAACATTGCGCGGCGGCTCGGTCTGAATCCAGCGATCATTTCGTCGGCGCAGGGAAAGATCGGTTCGCAGACGCAGGACATTTCACGTTTTCTTGACCGCCTGCATTCCGATCTGCGCACACTCGATGAGGAACGTGCACGGATCAAAATGCGCGAGCAGGAACTGGAGCGTGAAAAGTCGCAACTGGCCAATGAGGGACGCAAAGAGCAGCAGGCCAAAGTTCGCGAGATGGAGAAGAAGTTGGAGACGCTGTTCCGCGATTTCGAATACCACGCGCGCGAGGCGGTGAATGCTGTGCAGGATCGGGTCGCGCAGCAGAAGCTCTCGAAGGAGGCAGAGCGCCGAGTGGCCAAACTGCGCCGGGAATTTCGCGAGCAGTTCGATTCTTCGGTGGTCGCGCATGCCACCGGCGCGGACCGCGGGGATCCTCACGCTCAGCCGGCGCTAGTCAAGCATGTCTCCGAGGGCGACGTCGTGAAGCTGAAGTCGATGGGCCGAGCGGCGGTGGTGAAGAAGAAGGTTGGCGACAATCACTTTGACGTCGAGATCGGGTCGATGAAGATGCGAATCGCCCGCGAAGATATTGCCGAAGTGCAATCGCGCGCCGGTGACTCGCCGGTCGAGGCGGCGCGAGCGCGCGGCATCAAGGTATCTTTGCAAAGCGAGCCAGGCAGTTCAACTGCGCCGACTGAAATCAATGTCATTGGGCGTACGGTCGACGAGGCGACGAGCGAGGTCGAAAAGTTTGTGGACCACGCATTTCTGGCGGGCATGCCCCGAGTGCGAATTGTGCACGGGAGCGGGATGGGAATTCTGCGGAAGGCGCTGCGGGAGTATTTGAAGAAACACCCGCACGTCGAGACGGTGGCGGAGGCGCCACAGAATGAGGGGGGTGGCGGGGCTACCTTGGTGGAATTGCGAGTGTAGACTTAGCGCAAATGAAAAAGAAACAAGCGCAGCTCGAACGCGACACCATCGCATATTACGAGAGCCTCAGTGGCGAGGTGCTGCGCGACGAGGAGGAACTTGAACGAGCAGTATCCAAGGTTCCGTCCCCCGACGTGGATGCCCCAGAAGACTGACGACTGGCCTTTTCGGGCGGCTTGAGATGCGCTCGTGTGACCCTAAGCAGCCTTATTTTCCAAAGCATCTGACTTGCAGAACCTGTATTCCACACGATTCCCACAGATGCATCGCTTCTAATCGCTTTCCCTCTTTCATTCCAAGCCTCAAAATGAATTGACGCAACCGCCGCCCATGACCTCTTCCGACAACTTCAAGGAGACGCTCAAGCAGCAGGCGGACATCGTCCGCATTGTGGGCGACTACGTCAAGCTAAAGAAGGCGGGAGCGCAGAATTTTTCCGGGCTTTGTCCGTTTCACGGCGAAAAGACACCTTCGTTCTCCGTGCATGCCACGCGGCAGTTCTATCACTGTTTTGGGTGCGGAGCGTCGGGTGATGTCTTCAGCTTCGTGCAGAAAGCCGAGAACATTTCGTTTCCCGAGGCGGTGCGCCTTATCGCCCAGAAGCTGGGCGTGCCGATGCCGAAGGTTGCCTTCTCCAGCCCTGCTGAAGCCAAAGATGCGCAGCTCCGCATGGCGCTGCTTGATGTGCATGAGCGGGCAGTTGCGTTTTTTCAGCAATGCCTGCGGCGTCCCGAAGGCGCGCGTGCCCGCGAATATCTCAAGGAGCGCGGACTCGACGATGAGATGATTGCGCGCTTCCGAATTGGATATGCGCCGGATTCAGGCTTTCAGTTGCGCGATGCTTTGCGGCGCGAGTTTGACGAGGAGTTATTGCGGGAGAGCGGGGTGTTTTCGTGGAAGGAGGGCGGTCAGCCATCAGCCATCAGCCGCCAGCAAGAGCAGGTCCTTCGCTCGGTTCAGGAT
>JBAWBE010000491.1:0-7902 GCA_049589635.1 Terriglobales bacterium | reverse complement strand
GGAGAAAGCTCGCGCAGGCGCGCCACGGTGTCAACTACGCGATCGGCTACGTAATCGACTTCGGCTTGCGTGTTGAAACGGCCGATGCCAAAGCGGATCGAGCTATGCGCCAGATCATCACCCGTGCCGAGAGCCTTTAATACATAAGATGGCTCAAGCGTCGCGGAGGTGCATGCCGAACCGCTCGAAACTGCAATATCGTTGATGCCCATCAAGAGCGACTCGCCCTCAACATAAGCGAAACTGATGTTGAGGTTGCCGGGCAGACGGTGTTCCGTCGAACCGTTGATGTAGGTTTCGTCGAGGCGGCTCATGATGCTGTCACGCAGGCGGTCGCGCAGACCGGCCAGCTTAACGGCTTCCTGCGGCATTTCTTCCTGGGCAATTGCGCACGCCTTGCCGAGTCCTACGATGCCGGGGACGTTCAGTGTGCCAGACCGCATGCCACGTTCGTGGCCGCCGCCGTCGATGAGCGGAACAAGCTGTACGCGTGGATTCTTGCGGCGAACGTAGAGGGCGCCTGCGCCTTTCGGCCCGTAGAGCTTATGGCCGGTGATGGAGGCGACGTCGATGTTCATCTTGTTGACGTCGATTGGAACTTTGCCGATGGCCTGCACCGCGTCGGTGTGGAAGACAACTCCACGCTCGCGACAAAGTTTGCCGATTTCTGCGATCGGCTGGAGCACGCCGATCTCGTTATTGGCTGCCATGATGGTGACGAGAATCGTTTTGTCGTCCATGGCGCGCTTCAGGTCGTCGAGATCGACCAGGCCGTCTTTTTGCACTGGCAGATAGGTCACGCGAAAGCCGAACTTCTCGAGGTGCTTGCAAGTGTCGAGTACGGCTTTGTGTTCAGTGACGGCAGTGATTACGTGGTTGCCCTTCTCGCGATACATTTCGGCGACGCCCTTGATCGCCAGGTTGTCGCTCTCGGTTGCGCCGGAGGTGAAGATGATTTCTTTGGCGGTCGCGCCGATCAGCTTGGCTATGCGCTCTCGCGAGAGTTCGACTGCTTCTTCGGCAGCCCATCCGAATGGGTGATTCCGGCTGGCCGAGTTGCCGAATTTCTCCATGAAATACGGGAGCATCTCTTCGAGCACACGCGGATCCATCGGAGTCGTCGCGTGGTTGTCCATGTAGATGGGCAGCTTGATGCCGTTCGGGGCGATGTGGAGTTCATTGCCGTTTGTTCTGGGGGTCGCCGTCTTTACGTCGGTGCTCATGATTCCATTTCTCCTTCAAGTTCCTTCGAAACTTCTACGAAAGCGTCACCAAATCTGCCGGTTTCCTGGCTTCGGTCTTTTTGACTTCGATCGTCTCCGGCTCTTCGTTCATCTGTGAGATTTTGATGTTCTTGAGCACCTGCTCGATGCTCTCATTCACCTTGCGCAGCGGCTCGCGAATCGTGCAGCGGTCGCTTTGATCGCACTCACCGCGCACCGTGACGCACGAAGTAATAAAGAGCGGGCCGTCGATCGCCTTGATTACCTCGAAAGCGGAAACGGTTCGCGGATCGCGCGTCAGCGTGTATCCACCATTGATGCCGTGTTGCGACTGAACGAGACCTACTTTCGCGAGGCGCTGCAAAATCTTGGCGAGCGCTTCCTGCGGAATGCCGTAAGCTTCAGCCACATCCTTGGCGCTGCATGAGCCCCCGTCGAGGTGTTCGGCCAGGTGCTTCATCGCCATAAGCGCGTAGTCGGCCTTTTTGGTCAGTTTCAGCATGGCAAATCCGACTAATCAAGTCGGATAAAATTACGACTGTTTAGGTCGCCTTTATTCTAATTGGTGAATGCCGCTTCTTGCAAGCGAGGGCAGGCGATGGCGTAATTTGGCGGTCGAATGGTAACCTTCATTGATTAAACGGGTTACGGGGGATTTACGTGAATCTTCCTTGGGAGCGGTCAAAGCCAAGACCGACGTTGATGACCAAAGAGCATGGACCTGTGCGCGGTGGGCCGTCAACCACTTGGGGACTTGACTTTCTGGACCGGCGGTCTCAAAATACGGCCAATTTCCATAAAAAACGTTCCCTTCTCGAAACATCCAGTCCGCGAAGCCTTATGACGCCGAGCCATCCCGCCCAGCCAGCCAAGCAAAAAGTCAGTCCCGAACAGTGCAAGCATCCGCAGGTGCAGATCGTGTCGCGCGATGAGGACTCCGAATACGTGGAGTGCAAGGAGTGCGGGGAGATCTTTGAGTCCAGCGAATTCAAGGACATGGAGATCGAGGCGCGGAAACAGCCGGACGAGGAATAGGCTTGGCGGGAGGCTGAACCGCCACTCCTTAATTACTGTCACTGCATTATTGTCGCTGCTTCATCATCAATACTACTGTTGCTGCTTCGGCGGCGCGTTCGGCTGATCCTCCACCTTCTCCGCTTTAAGTTTCTTCGTGGCCAGAGTCTTGTCCACCCACTCATCCGCCGTTTTCAAGTCCTGATAGTGCGCCGCAGGATCGTCACACTGCACATCGGCCCGTTCGCGATACATCAGGTTCAGGTAGGCCATAGCGTCGTCGTAATCAGGACGAAGCTGGAGCGCTTTATTCAGATTGTCAATGCCGTCGGCAATATTGGCCCAGTTTTTCTCTCTTATCTCGGCACAGAACTGCTTGTCCTTCGCGGGCAGTGAGGCGTCCGGCGTGAGCTTTAATCTCGATCGTTCTTCCATGCGAGGTGGGTAGGTCAGGGTCCAATCGATCACGGCCATCGAGTAGTAGACTTCTGGGTCGTTCGGATCCAATTCGGCTGCTCGTTGATAATCGGCCTTGGCCTCGTCGAATCGCTTCATTTGCAGGTCTAAGTAGGCGATCCCTTTGACAGCCATATTCGTCGACTCTCTTGAAGAGTCGAGATTGATCACCTTCTTGTATTGCTCAATGGCACGCTCCGCGAAACGGTTATTGTCGGGCGTGTCCGCGCCCGGAATATACTGCTGCGCACACACGGTCGCGAGATAAAGATGAGCGTGGACGTTCCCGGGTTCCTGCGCTGCAGCTCTTTCAAAATGCCAGCTGGCTTCTTCGTACTTTGCCTGTTTGTATGCTTGAACGCCTAAGTTGAGCTCCGTGTCGCCGCTGGATTGGGCGGCTGCGACGGAAAGCAGCATGGCCACGAAAAATATCAGAGGCAGGGGAATCCTATGGAGTAAGTTCATCATGATGAACCTCGCGGAGTTAGGATAAGCGACCGCACTACTATTTAACACTAGATCGGTGTTTATTGCTCCGCAGAATTCGGACCTAGCTCATGAGCTAAGACCGCGCTCGTCACTTGATCGCGATCAGGAGATTTCCATTCCGCTCCATATGGAACTTCTTTCCCGGCGGAATAACGGTGGTCGCGCTGTATTCCGTAATTATTGCCGGGCCGCGCAGCGATTGCCCCGGAACCAAATGTCCACGCTCGTAGACTGGAGTTGCCAGGGTCTTCCCGTCAAAAATCACGCCTGCGCGCTCGACAGGCAGCGCGCGACTCTTTCTGGTTTCACTTTTCTTCGATTGTGTTATGCCGAGGGCTCGCGCTTTTATCTTGGAGCGCAGACGCAGCGTCACGATTTCTATCTCGCGGCCCGCGTGGTGATACCCGTAACGGCGCCGATGCTCGTCGTGAAAGCGGGCGACCGGCTCAGTCCTGGAATTTGTGACGATGGGGATATTCAATTCGTAGCCTTGACCTCGATAGCGCACGTCGAGGCTACGCTCGTGATGCGGTTTGCCGTTCCACTTTTCTTCGCGGAATTCTTTTTGCGCTGCCGCTTCCAACTTGCGAAATTCTTTTTCCAGTTCCGCACGCGGAAGCTGAGAGGCAACTCGCCACAGCACGGTCCGCGAGAAGTCCTTGACTACGTCGCTCTCCAGAATTCCGATGGCCGAAAGCGCACCCGGGTTCGCCGGAATGATGACGGTCGGAATCGCCAGCGCTTCGGCCAGTTCGCAGGCGTGCAGTCCGCCCGCGCCGCCGAATGCGACCAGAGCGAAGTCTCGCGGATCATATCCGCGCTCGATGGAGACGACGCGCAACGCGCGCTCCATGTTTGCATTTACCACGCGCACAACCCCTGCTGAGAATTGTTCGGGGCTGAGGCGAGAGCCCTGCTTCTTCAGCCACTCCAATGTAATCCGGCGCGCGCGTTCCAGGTCGAGTGTGAACTCGCCGCCTAAAAAGCGGTTTGGGCGCAGCCTTCCCAACAATAAGTTGGCATCGGTCACGGTGGGCTGAATTCCGCGGCCGTAACAGATTGGACCAGGATCAGCGCCCGCGGATTCCGGACCGACGCGCAGCAAGCCGCCGGCATCAAAGCGGGCGAGCGATCCGCCGCCGGCGCCGACAGTGTGAATCTCGAGCATCGGAACTCCAACAGGAAGTCCGGCCACTTCCGACTGACTACCAGTTTGGACCGCGCCCTGCACTGCAGCGACGTCGGTCGAAGTGCCTCCCATGTCAAAGGTGAGAATTTTCGTGAAACCGCTTCGGGCTGCAGTTGCTGCGGCTCCGACCAGCCCACCGGCGGGCCCGGATAAAACGGTGCGCACGGGCTCCCGGCGGGCTGATTCGAGTGCCGTGATCCCGCCACTGGATTGCATGACGAAGATGCGAGACTTCGAGCGGTTGCGCCCGCCACCCACTCCGCTTGCCGTCTTTCTTGCTGAAGCCTTTGCCAGATCCGCAACACGCGCGGCCAAACTTTCCATGTAGCTCTGCATAAGCGGCTGGAGGTAGGCATTCACTACGACCGTGCTGGTGCGCTCGTATTCGCGGAACTCGGGGAGAATTTTGTGCGAGACCGATAGTGGAATTCCGAGGCTTTCGAGTGCGGCTGCCACTTGCGCTTCGTTCTTTGGGTTCGCGAATGAGAATAGTAACGAGATCGCGATTGCTTCCGGTTGGGCACGCGATACCACTTCGCGAAGCCGCGCTAGCTCCGCGGGCTCGGGATGCTCCAGAATCTGGCCTTCCGCTCCGATCCGCTCTTTCACGCCAAAGCGCAGCTCGCGTGGAACGAGCGGCGGAACGCGATCGAAGAAAAAATCGTACAGCTTCGGCCGAGCCTGACGGCCGATCTCAATCACGTCTTCAAATCCTGCCGTGGTGACGAGCGCCACCCGCGCACCTTTTCTTTGGAGCAGAGCATTGGTGCCGACCGTCGTGCCGTGAAGCAGGGTAACCTCGGCTCCGGCGCCGATTTCTTGCAAAGCCTCGGCAATGGCGCGCGAGGGATCGTCGGGCGTCGAGAAAACCTTTAGAGTTTTGAGCCGGCCACGCTCTACCCAGACACAGTCGGTAAAGGTTCCACCGGTGTCGATGGCCACTCGAAGGTTGGAACGAGAAGCGTTCATGAATAACTCTATGAACAAAAGAGACTAGCACGGGACCGTCGGACGCAGGCTGTTTTGCTGAATGCTACCAGTGCCGCAAGCATTACCGCTGTGCGATGTTGTGCTGCCGTATGCTTAGAAGGCGAGTCCGAGAGATAACGTGAACGGAAAAACCTGGAAAGCGTGGCTGGTGCCGGGCGGACTTTTGTTGGGGCTGATGGCGGCCCTTGTTAATAGTCCGGTTTTTGTTCAGGCGGCTCCGTCGCTCGGTTTCTACTACATCGCGGTCTTTGCCGCTGGATTATTTCTTGCCTGGCGATTCCATTCCAGCCGCATTCTGTTCTCACTTCTCACTCTTCTGCTTGCCCATCGCGCGGTGGAATTCTTTTCTGGAGGCCGCGCTACGAGCGGCCCCGGGCACATGGCCGCGCTGCTTGCGGCTGTACTCATTCCGCTCAACTTTATTGCGTTCGCGTTCATGCGCGAGCGCGGGCTGAACATCGCCGGGATCGCCCCTCGAGCCGGTCTGCTGTTTCTGGAGTCGGTTGCCTTCGCCGTGCTTTGCCGGCCGGAAAATAGTGGAGGGTGGCATCGTTCCGATGGCGTCAATCTCTCACCCTGGCTACTTCTGTTTTTTGCGGCAGCGATTGCGGTTTGCATCAGCCGTTTTCTGCAGACTCGCAAGCCGATCGAACCTGGGTTTGCCTGGACGACCACTGCAGTTTTTTTGTGGCTTGAATTCGCTCCCATCGGCAGAATGGCGGATGCCTATGTCGCAACTGCGGCGCTGATTCTAGCGGCCTCCTTGATCGAAACTTCTTATGTGCTCGCGTATCACGACGAACTTACTGGGATTCGAGGGCGGCGCGCATTCAATGAGGCGCTGCTTTCGCTCGACCAGCAATACGCGATCGCCATTGTCGACATCGATCACTTCAAGAAGTTCAACGACACGTACGGACACGATACTGGCGACCAGGTGCTGTGCATGGTCGCATCGCGAATCTCTAAAGTGAGTGGCGGCGGACAGGCGTTCCGTTGCGGCGGCGAAGAATTCGCAATCATTTTTCGCGAGATATCCGCCAAGGATGCATTCGAGCATTTGGAGGGTTTGCGGCGGAGCATTGAGGGATCCGTATTCAAGTTGCGTGGATTTGAAAGAAGAACGGTGCTGCGACCGGGCGAAGGCGATCGCAGAAGGGTGGCAAAGAAAAAAAACACAGCCGCGCCGGTACCTCAGCTGTCCGATCGGTTGTCGGTGACGGTCAGCGTCGGAGCAGCGGAGCCGGGGACGCGGAATCGACAGCCTGAGCAGGTGATTCAAGCTGCGGATCAGGCGTTGTATCGCGCAAAGCAGAAGGGACGGAATCGCGTCGAACTGGCTTCGACCGCTCCGCTGCGACTCGAGAAGACACGGCGAGCTAAGGCATCGCGGTCATAGCCCGCGTTTCCAATGACGTGCCCAGGCTGACGCCCCCAAGCTGACGTTCCCAAGCTTGATATTTCGATCGACTCGCAGCCTGACTCGATAATCGAGCACCGAACATCACGTCAGAGACATTTCTACCAATCGCGCAAGTGAATCAAAAACAAAATCACGGTTGCGGCAAGCGGTAGCGCGAGGCCGGCGCGCAGGCTTCCGGTGGACTGCGAAGTAATGCCGACCATCCACGGAATAATCGCGGGGCCAATCGATGCCAGGGAAAACATGACTGCCCCAATACTGCGCGCAGCCACGCCGAACCGGTGTGAAAGGCGCGCCACGGTGATGGGATACAACGTGGCGTAGCTGAGCCCGGTGATCAGTGCTCCGGCGATCACGCCGGGAAGTGTAGATGACCACAGCATCAACACGATTCCGGCTGATCCCGCAGCAAAGCCGGCCCGCAACACGCGATGCTCGGGAACATGAGATAGAAGTAGAGTTCCCAGGCCGCGGCCCAAAGTCAACGCCGCCCAGAAGAATGCCGGCATTAGTGGGGCGATCGCTGCTTCACGCGGGCCAAGTCGTGAAACGTAGGAGCCGATCCATCCGCCCACCGCGGTTTCGGCGCCCGGATAGAGAAAAAATACTGCTGCGAAAAGCCAGATTGCGGGGGACCGCAAGAGCTCTCGCCAGTTTGAAGCACGATCCTTGGAAGTGGCCGCGGGCGGAAACGGAAGACCACGCACGGCGAACGCCAGCAACACGAGGAGCAGTGAGACCGCTCCCAGAAAAAATGGGAGTGCCCGGTGCACGGCAGCCCACGCGACCATTACCGAACAGAGCACCGCCCCTATGCCCCAAAAGAAATTCAGCAGGCTCACCGCGCCGCTGCGCGAGGCTGGACTGATTTCGGCAATCAGCAGATTGTCGGTCGGAATAATCAAGCCCAGCCCCAGGCCATAGACGGCGACACATGCCATCCCGAGCGCGGACGATCCCAAATAAAGTGTGGCGGTGCCGCATGCCATCAGCAGCAATCCCAACAGAAACGACGGACGAAATCCGAGTCGCGAGAGGAGAAAGCCAGTCAGCTGCACGCCGACGAGTGAAGAGAGGAATTGCACCAAAAAGAGGTTGCCTGCCTGCGTATCGCTCAA
>JBAWBE010000490.1:0-9766 GCA_049589635.1 Terriglobales bacterium | reverse complement strand
TCGTCGTACTTGCCGAAAGATCGCCATAGTTGGATGATGATCTCCTGCGCCAGATCATCCCGGTCGTCACGGTTCCTGCAGTACGAGTTGCAGACCTTGAAGAGGATTTTCTTGTGCTGATCGACCACGGTCTGGAACCTTTCCTGGAGTTCTGGTATCGCCATCTGCTCCCTTATGTTGCATCCGCTGTTGTCGCAACCTGTGCTGTCACCCTGTTATTCGCGCCTGGCACTGAAAAAATCACAGCTGGGTCCGCATTTTTCCGCGGGAGGTTGTCAAAAACGGCCCAGAGCTTCGAGTCCGCCCGCCCGTGCGTAGGCATTGATACCACAGTTCCTTGGCTATGCCGGATTCGAGGCGAACTGAGCCCTTGACTCACGCAACTGGTGCGCTGACGCAACCGCCCCACCTGATCGGGCGCAGGAGGCTTGAGATTATGCCCGGATTACGGGCTACCCTGAAGTAATCCCAAGGGAAGGTTTGCCGACAAACCGCCCAGAACCGCGGTCGCTGACTTTCCCGAAGTCCGTTTCTTGATGGCGTCCGGTTGGCCAAGATCAAACGCCCCAGGGGCTATGGTTCTGAAATTGTGGCTTGCTGAAATCGAAATTCTGTTGGGCGTAACGTGCTTCTTCCGCACTACCTCATATCAAGCAGCGCAGCCATGGTTTCCACCCCATCCCACAGATTCTGCAAGCGCAGGTTCTCATTGGCGGCGTGTTGATTATCGTCATAGTTGGCGATGGGTACCGTGATGGTGCGAGTCTGCGCGGCGCGTTCCATCGCTCCCAGTGGCACGCTCCCTCCCATGGTGGGCAGCAGCACTACATCTTTGCGCGCACTCTTCACTGCTTCAATTACCTCCTGGGCGATGGGTAGATCCATCGGCGTGCGCACAGCGTTGTAGCCTGCCTCATCGCGCACCACCATCGCAACCCGAGAATGCTCCAGTAGGATCTGCTGCGTGGGTTCGCGGTCCACGATGAAGTAGCCGCGGGAACGAATATAGTCGATGACACGCTGCTGCTGCTCTCGCCAGTCGATGCCCACCACCAAGCGCAGATCCAGATCGGCGATCGCGGTGGGCGGAATGACATTGGCGGCTTTGGCTCCGGTTTGGCCCGAGGAGAATCCGTTAATGTTCAGTGAAGGCCGGTTGATCAACTCAAGCAGATGCGCGCCTGCGCCGTCGACGTGACCCAGCCAAAAGGCATTCATCAGCATGTGGTCGTTCACCGGCGCATGGGCTAGCGCTTCTTTCTCAGCAGCAGAGAGCGGCTCAATTCCGTCGTAAAAATGCGGTACCAGGACGCGGCCGTCTTCATCTTTCATCCCGGCGAGCAACTGCGCCAGTATCATCGCCGGGTTCGGCACCCAGTTTCCGTAATGGCCACTATGCAACCCATGGTGCGGTCCATAAACTGTGATCTCCAAATGCGCATCGCCTCGCGCTCCAAAAACCACCGTCTGTTCTCCGCTCTGATCGACCGGGCCATCGCATACCAGCCAAACATCGCCGTGGACCAGATCGCGGTTGGCATTGAGGATCTGCTCCAGATGTGGCGACCCCGCTTCCTCCTCACCCTCCCACACGAAGCGAAGATTCGCCCGCAGTGGGATACCGGCCGCCTTTAACGCATCAAACGCGGTAAGTTGCGCGAAGATCGCCGCCTTATCGTCGCCGGCAGATCGAGCGTAGATGCGCTGCTTGCCGTTTACTTCGCGCACAATCGGCGTGAAGGGCGAGCCGCCATCCCATTCCGACGTGGTAACTGGCTGTCCGTCGTAATGCGCATAGAAGACGATCGTATGCTGGGCTCCCGGCACGTCGATCTTCCCGAAGACCACCGACGGCGCGCCGGGGAGAGAGAGCAGCCGGGAATCGATACCGCGTTTCCGCAGCCCTTCGAGGAGTACGTCGGCATTGCGCTTCAGGCTTGCCGGATCGGAGGCAACGTTTGGTATCGACAGCAATTCGCTAAACTGTTGCAGCAGTTCCGCGCGATGTGCCGCGGTATACTCGCGGGCCGTATCCGGCGGCTTCTGCGCCGCTATCGCGGTTGTGAGACAAAGAAAAAACGCAGCAAGGTAGGGAAGGTTCATAGGCTGACTATACAATGCGATTCGTGCAAATGTTCCTTGCTGGCGTTCCTGCAGAACCGGACACCCTCGAGGAATATGTGGACGAATGCAAACGAGGGCTGCAAGATATTACGTTTGCAACTGAGAGTTCCGGAACGTGATTCCCGCCCGATCCGCGGTTCAGGTTCCAAGCTTAGGTCCGAGCTACGACGGCAACAATTCTCCGGGACGGCTCGTTTAGTCCAGTTTCGCGTACTCCGCCTTGGCCTGCTTCAGGATCGGGATATCTGGGTTGGCGTCTTTCCAGAAGGTGAGGAAATCTTTATAGGCAGCGAGCGCCCGGACGCGGGCGGCATCGGCATCGGCCCCTTGCGAGGATTTCGCCTCCAGGGCATTGGCCCGAGCCAATCCCAGATGCGCCAGCGCTCCCGTCCAGCAATTCCAGACGATGCCGCTGTGGTCGAGAATTTTACGAAATTCGGCGGCGGCGGCACTGCCATCTCCGGCTGCCAGATATGTCTCTCCGCGAATATAGGTGGGATAGAGGCAGGAAATATTGAGCAGGAAGTCAATTTGTCCCAACTCGATAGCGGAAGCAGCTCGCAGATCACTAAGGGCGAGCGCTGAGTTCTTTTTGTTCAGCGCCAATTGTGCCTGAATCGCGGGCAGCCAAAGGGACTGCATCTGCGTGTTCAGGGGGAAGCGTTTTCCCAAGTCTTTAGCCAGGGACTCGGCCCGTCCCGTGTCGCCGGCCATGGCAAACGAGAGCGCGGCTTCGACCTCCGCACCCAAGCTGGGAGCAAGCTTCAACGCCTTTGCCGCCGCTTGCCGGGCCTCCGCGGCATTTCCGTACGCCGCTTGTTGCAGGGCGGCATTGGCCTGCCATGTCGCCCCAGTTTCCTTTTGGTCGGTTTGGATGGCCGAGTCCACAGCGCGGCGGGTCAGTTCCCGCGCCTTATCCAGATGCCCCCCATAAGCCTCGGTGTCGGAGGCGAGTGCCAGTCCATAGTTTTCAGATTCGGCCTTACCCTCTAGCCGCTGTTGCTGCTCCGTCATCGCGTCGGAGTCCGCGCCGACAAAGGCAAGAGCGTAGAGGGCACTGTGGAGTCCGGAGTCATCTAGTTTTCGCGCCTGCGCCCGGCGGATGATCTGTTTCGTTTCGCCGAAGCGCTGCAAGGCGAGGGTGTAGGTCGCAAGACTTACGTACGAAGCTACATTACCCGGCGCAAGAGGGATCGCTTGCCGGTAGATCTCCGCCGCTTTCTCATACTGCCCAAGTTGCCCGTAAACCACGCCCAAATTGGCGTACGCTGACGGTTCCCGCGGGTAGCTCTCGGTTTCCTCCCGAAAAGTCTGAGCCGCTTTATCCAGTTCCCCGGTTACCCACTGATAGTAGTGGCCGGTAATTTCCAGCCTTTCCCGCTCGCTGGCATGATCTCGCAACTGAAATGCCTTGGTGTAGTAATCGTTGGCCCGTGCCAACTGCCCAAGGCTCGCGTACTCGTTGCCCAATGCCCTGAATCCCATTGCAAAAGTCGGATCAAGCTCGATGGCATGTTGATAGTAAGGCAGCGATGGTGCGGGTCCCTTCTCTTGCTCAGTCTTTTTACCAAGGCTGTACGCTTTGAGGGCTTCGAGAGAGGGTGTGGTGGCCTGCTCGAGTGGAACACTGTACTTCGTTACCATGGCCAGCGATTCTCCCAGTTCGCCGCGCAATTTGGATGCCGCCCCGCCGAGCGCGTTCACCACCTTCTCCTTGGACGCCACCGTCGCTTTCTCGTCGGCCAGCATGTCTTCGGTTTCGCAGTTCACTGCCTTCAACTCGAGCGCATATCCGCTGTCCTGACTATCAATCGATCCGGCAATATATGCCTTGCTGCCGACGCGCTGACAAACATCACGGGTCACCTCGGGGGTAAGTTTCGTGCCCGCTGGGAGGGTCATCTGCTGCAACGTCTTCGTCAGCTCGCTTTCGGAGAGCACATTCAGGAAAGGCGATTGCCGCAGCGAAGTCATGAGCGCGGTCTTCAGCGTGTTGTCGAATACCGGATCGCCTGTGTTGTTGGTAATATCAGCGAGAACGATGGTGTCTTTGTCGGTGAGTTGGGGCAGTTGCCGCCAGTGCCGGTAGTAGATGCCCACCAGCAGAGCTGCAAACATTCCCGCTGCCACGACTCCGAGCCACAACTTCTTTCTTTTCGACTGAGAGTGTCCGGGGGCTGCGATGGTTTGGCCCGAGCGGGGCGTCCGCGGCATTTCCCTGTGCAGGTCATACGGACGAGAACTAGAAGGTGGTGCGGGGCGGGGCCAGGCCGGGCCAGCCATTTCCTCGGGTGATACCTCTTGCATTAGCCGCGAACCGGAATCAGTGTCGCGCTTCAACCGTTGCAGGTCGGTCCGCATCTCGGCTGCGCTCTGGAACCGCAGGTTGCGGTCTTTCTCCAGGGCCTTGTTGATGATCCTTTCCAGATCCGGGGGCAGATCGGGATTGATCCGCAGCGGAGGCACTGGGGCGCGATTCATGATTCCCTCGGAAATTACCGCGGACGTCCCACCGCGAAACGGCAAAGTTCCAGTCGCCATTTCATAGAGCACCGCGCCAAATGAAAACAGATCGGTGCGCGCATCCAGTTCCTTCCCTCGCACCTGCTCGGGGGACATATAGGCAACGGTTCCCAACGCCCTCCCCGGACCGGTGAGGTCTTGCTCGTCCAGGGAGCCGGTCTGCGTGTTGGTCGCGGCGACATGGCCGGAACTGATTGGAGCCACGACCTTCGCCAGCCCAAAATCGAGGATCTTGGCGTGGCCGCGGTTGGTGATGAAAATGTTGGCGGGCTTGATGTCGCGATGGAGGATGCCAGCCGCATGAGCGGCGTCAAGCGCGTCGGCGATGTTGATCGCGATGGGGAGAAGAAACTCGGTGTCCAGCGGAGACCCCGCGATGCGGTCTCGGAGCGTCCGCCCATCCAGAAACTCCATGACGATGAAGGCTCGGCCAGGCTGGTCGTCGATTTCGTAGATGGTGCAGATGTTCGGATGATTCAGGGCGGAAGCAGCCTGCGCTTCCCGCTGGAAACGGGCCAGAGACTGAGGCTGTCGGGCAACCTCTTCAGGGAGGAATTTCAGGGCCACGAAACGGTGCAGCCGAGTGTCCTCCGCCTTGTAAACCACACCCATCCCCCCGCTGCCCAGCTTCTCAATAACGCGGTAGTGCGAGATGGTCTGGCCGATCATCAGAGGACGCGCCTTTTGGGTCGCCCCATCTTACGGATGGCGCTTTCGCGAGTCAACGATAAGGACGGGTTATCCCCCAGCTCAATCCGTCACCTTGAAGTCGGTCGCGCTCACGGCCGTGCCATCGCCAGTCATGATGTAAATCGGCGCCGTCACAGCTCCTGTCGGTACGATCGCGGTCACTTGTGTGTTGGAATTCACCGTGAATTCCGCATTGACGCTTCCAAACGTGACCCTTATGGTCTGCGCGTATTTTGCCGACCAGCCAGTGCCCGTGATTATCACCGCCGTACCCACCGGACCGCTCGGCGGCCCGAAGCCGGTGATGTTTGGCAGCACGTGGAACGTCTGCAGACTGGTGAGTGTGGTCGTGCCCGTGGTGACCTCGACCAGTCCCGTCTGCGCTCCCGCTGGAATTGTGGCGGTGAGGAAGGTTCCCGTCGCGTTCACTGTGACCCCCGTAGCTTTGACACCACCGAACGTCACTACCGACGAACTGCCGAATCCTTGTCCCAGAATTCCGATGGGCGTGCCGCCCGCCTGGCCGGCCAAGATCTGCGGACGGCAAAACTCCGGCTGCTCCACATCCTTGAGGGTTATGCTATATATCACGCCATCGTTATGGTTGCCGCCCTGTCCGGTTACCCCGTAAATGACTCCGCTCGTGTGTGAGACTTTGGAATCCGGGTTGTCACCGTCCGGCGGCTGCCCATTCTGCCCTTCAAAGCCGTGAATCCAGGAGAATCCGGACGGCCCCCCTGCCTGAGTGATTTCGAAAAGGCCCCCGTAGTATTCGCAGCCGTATTCGCCTAGTATCGTGCAATCTCTGGCATCTCCGTAGAAATTGCGGTCCGAAGCTTGCACTAATGCCCTTGGAACACCGTAACCCGCGTCGGTGGTTGTAAAGCTGTAGTCGAAGAGTGAGGGCGGGATGATGGGGGGCGCCTCGCCCCTGCCGTTTCCAGTCATCTTGTAGACAAACCCCAGACCATTCGCACCTCCCTGCACGGTGGTTCCGTAGAAGTTGCCGTCGGTGCCCTGGATCACGCCGTTGGTAGGAGTAGCGCCATCATCGTAATCCTCTCCTTGGAAAGTGTGCAGAACTGTCAGCTCGCCGGAGGTCGTGATCTCGTAGACCGCTCCGCAGTTGATTCCGCAAATCGGGAAGTCCCGTGCAGTATAAAAACCTCCCTGGGTCGTGCCATAGAGGTTGCCGTCGCCTCCCAGGGTCAAGACACCTGAGGGGTTGATGAGGTTGTTGTCGGGGACAAACGACCACAGGATGGACTCATCCCAGGTGCCATAGGTTAGCTTAACTAACGTGCCGCAGCCGGGCACACCGTTAGCGTTGGTGCATGTGCCGGTGCCACCTTCGATGGTATTCAAATAATAATTCCCATCCCTACCCTCAATCGGCCGGCTGGTCGGGATAGCTCCATCGCTGCAGGGTGGCCCGTTCTTGCAAAAGGTGTAGAGCGAGTTTAACGTGCCAGGGCCAGTGCCACTGGGATTGGGGATAAATTGGTACACATAGCCGTAGCCGGCGCCCCCGCTCTGACAAGCGCCATAGAAGTTGTTATCGGAGCCCAGAGTCATGCCCCAGCCACAATTATCATAACTTGCGAAGCTATAGAGCACGGTGGGGGTACAACCCTGGCAGGGAGTTATTTCGTAGATGGTGCCGCAGCCATGCTTGCAGGCCATGCTACTACCACCCGCGTCAGAATATCCATACAAATTGCCGTCTATTCCTTGTACGAGAAGTCCAGACGGCCCACCCGGCTCAGTCTGGCTGCCGTCAAAATTATAAAATATGGCGTACTGTGGGGCTTGGGCCCTAACCGTCGCCACAGCCAATGCCATCACGGCGAGGATAACTGTCGCACCGACGCCAACTGATTTACCTCTTCCCTGAACGTAATTCATTGGAAATCCTCCCGAGAGCGCAATTACTCAAGCTCTTTCCCCTCGGTTCGCTTTCGTCCACCGCACCGAGATTGAAAATCCGCAAAATTGTTGCGGAGGCGAATGTGCCGCACCCACCCCTCGAACACACAATTATCTGGTTCAGTATCGAGAACGTGCCAAGCCAGGTGGGGGAGGTATTCTCAACTTATGCCGTGCACCTTGCGGTACCACAGCGGACTACTTGAGGCCGAGGATCGCTAGTCCATTGTCGAAGACTCGTGCACTTCCTACCGGTTGCCCGACGCACGAACTTCTTTTTGACCCCAACAAACGGCCCCATTATCCACGCAATGCCTGTTCGCGTCAATGCAACAATGATCGGTAACATCCATTCGTCCTAACATCAACTGGCTGTGTGCGTGCGGGTTAGACGTCCGGCTTACCATCATCGTCCGGCAATTGCACCTTACTGCCGATAACAGGCTGCGTCACTTCCAAGTGACCCCAAGAATCTAGTCATGTGACAGGGGCAAGCTGTTTGGGGGCGATTTGAAGGGGGGGCTCCAGTCGGCTTGCCACGGATCGGTCGCGAATTTGCTCTTCTCGCAGTTGCTTTCTGAGCGACAGGCGGTGGCAGCCAACATGAGGAAATTATGACAGAAAGGAAGGACGGGTCTGTAGTATGTCCAGCCTCATACGCTGCAACTAATAGCAGAGGGTGGCGCGTTGGGTTGGAAGCGCTACGATAAACGGAGCCAATAACTGCGACAGCGTTTCTGATCGAGAGCACTCTTTTTCCTGAGCGAATAAATTTCCTTTGCCGGAGGTGTGCTTTGTACCCAGAGATTTCCTTTTACGATGAATATCGCAGCATTTTGCTAGCTTATGGCTGGCACGAAGATCCGGGCGCTTGCGGGAACTTGCGCGAGACGTGGTTTGCGCCCGACGGTGTCCCCCTACCTGGAATCAGCATCGCTAAACGGCAAGGCTTCTGGTGCTGGGAATCGCTGGATTTCGAAGACAATGAACTAGTGGGCGTCAGTCTCGAGTCTCTCGAAGCTCATCTCGCTTCTCGGCAGCCTCCGGTAAATTTAAAGCGAGAGTGACGAGGAGCTTGAGTCGCTGGAGCCTGACGTTCACAATTTAACTAAAAGCAACTTGCGCAACACGCCACTCACCTTCCTCCGATGACCGGAACCAGAGGTGTTGTTGCAGTGTTGCGCGCCATCAAAATCCCAAACACTCTCGGCCTGCAGCTTACGTCGGTGCGATTGTCTTCAGGGGCCATCAATGCGACTTTCGGGGATCGGTTCATCCCTAGTGGCGGGCAATCCGAAAATAACTTGTTCGATGACGGGCCGTAATAGATGCTGTGCTGAGTGTTTAGCTCTCCCGACGAAACAGACAATCGGCCGATGAACCGTCGCAACGAAAGCCGAAGCGCCCGCTCCACGACCGAGACGCAACCGACTGCCAGGGTTGACTATACGAGTTCGAAGGCCGGAAGCCGGACTGCCTTGTGGTCGAACGTCAGCGTGCGCGTACACCCCACCCTCGCTCCAAGCTCTGCAATGAGCGCGTCCGCAAATGATCCCCGCCCCTGTTTCAGTGCAACCATGGCTGTAAAGACTTCCTGCTCGTTTTCGAGCGCGAGAACCTCAACCTGTAGCAAGCGTTCGACAGCCGTGGCGATTTCCTGCGCGGTTAAACCATAAGCGCGGTCCAGAACCCAAACGGTCTCGACCATCGCTACAACGCTGACAAACCCTGGATTCTTCAGTGTCAAACGGCGCTCAAGAATCTCGGTGGCCTTGGCGGACTGTACCGGGTCGTCCTGGGTGAGATAGCGTATCAGGATGTTGGTATCGAGCCCGATCATCGGTGTCGCCGTGGACTTCGACTCATGGCACCCTCGGCGGCGGCTACAGCCATTTGCTTGGTACTGACAGGTCGCGATCTCCGGGATTTAACCATACCCCGTACCGCTGAGGCTGGGAGTTTCGGCAGCAAGACCACGCTGCCATCGGGATGTATAAAGAACTTAACCCGATCACCGGCCTGCAGCCCAAGATGCTCACGAATAGATTTCGGAATGGTGGCCTGTCCCTTAATAGTGATTGCTGATTCCATATGGCTCCATTACATATCGTAAAATGTAATACCGCGCCTGCTTCGATGTCAAGGTGGGCAATTACAGCCAACAGGACGAAGCGATGATCGGCCGCAAGAAAATTGTCCAAGGGGCAGAGAAGGAATCGCTATCAAAGGGCAAAACAATTAGGGGAAGACGAGAGCGTGCGACGTACGCGAGACGAGGGAATCGCAGGCAGCGAAGCGAGGAACATTTCGCAAACTCGTCAACTACTCCTGTTACTGTCCCGATGATGATCTCGAACAAGTCACTAATCCCCAGCTTGTTTGGGCAGATCTCCTCAAGAAGCGCGCAGGTAAGTGGGTAATCGTGCGCACCTTAAGCGCCAGGCCGAGTTGAGGGAATTGGAAATGAGCACTCCGGTGACAGTCCAGCTCCACCCGCCAATAC
>JBAWBE010000489.1:0-3121 GCA_049589635.1 Terriglobales bacterium | reverse complement strand
GTGGCGCGGATGTATTGACAGAGGCTTCCGGACGAGTGTTGCCGGTTGGGAATTTGGACACACTAGTGGATGCTTTGCGGTGGTTCGACCAGAATCGAAACCGTCTGCCTGCGATGAGCTGTGCGGCGCGCCAACAGGCGGAGTTGTGCACATGGGAGAGCTACCGTCGCTCCGTCACAGAAGCGACAGCAGTTTTTCTATAATCCTCTTTGTTATGAAAGGCTATTGCAATTGTCGTATGCTACGTGTTACCTGGCAAACCGAGAGGCAGAATCTACAGATATGAATCGGTCACGTAAACTCCGTTATTTTCTTTGGGCTCTTACTCACGGGCAGAGGAGTGACCGTTCCTGTCCTAGTTGTACTAGTCTTAAAGTTGGCACCGTTCGGCGAAAGTTTCTGGTAACAGCCTTACTGGAGTGTCAAAATTGTGGATTGCGATTCCGTTTTCCGAAGGATACGGATACCAGATCAAGACACTTTTATCAGCAGAATTACGAGGAGGGCTTCACGACCGATCTTCCTTCGGACGAACAACTGAAGGAGATGCTAGTTTGCCGTTTCAAGAATACGGCGAAGGACTACCAAACGTATATCACTGTCTTGCATGCCATCGGCGTAGGCCCCGGTAGCACGATTCTCGACTTCGGATGTTCGTGGGGTTATGGGAGTTGGCAACTTCAGGAGGCCGGCTTTAAGGTTTACTCTTATGAAGTAAACAAGAACAGAGCGGAATTTGCCCGCAGGAAACTGAGATGCTCAATCGTCGGGGACGACTTTGTCTCTGATCCGATCGACTGCCTCTTTAGTGCACATGTACTCGAGCATTTGACGGATCCCAATTTGTTGTGGCGCATTGCAGAACGCGTCTTAAGCCCGAATGGTGTCGTCGTATGTTTCTTGCCAAACGGCGATTCGAGACTAGAGGCCGAGTATGGGACTAGACAGTATCATCAGCTTTGGGGGCAAGTTCACCCTCTGCTGGTCGGACCTGGCGCGGCAGTGTTTATGGCAAAGCGCCACGCATATATCCCTGTCGCCCACACTTCGCCTTACGACCTGCAGTTACTCCGAGCAAACGTCCCGACCGGCCACTTGGTCGGGCAGGAACTGCTATTGATTGCGCGCAAGACCACCGACGGGGGAAGCAAGTTGTCATAGAAATTGCCCACCTTGCAGGATCCGAGCATCTGAACCCAACTTGGCCCTCATAGTTTAACCTTTAGGCCATTTCTTTTCCTCCGAACTGAGTTGCTCCCTATGCGATTGGCATTGCTCAGCACGCACCCCATTCAATACCACTCCGCATGGTTTCGTGCGTTGGCTGCACGTCCGGGTTTAGACCTTTGTGTTTATTACTGTCACCAGGCGACACCTAGAGAACAAGCTGGCGCCGGGTTCAGTGTGGAATTCGATTGGGATGTGCCCTTGCTCGAAGGATACCCTTATACCTTCCTCAAAAACGTTGCCGATTTGCCAGGTCACGGTAGATTCGGCGGATTCGACACGCCTGAGATTAAGGAGATCATTCAACGGCGCGAATACGATGCCATCTTAGTAAACGGTTGGCATTATAAGAGCGCGTGGCAAGCCATCTGGGCCTGCTGGAAATCAAAAGTGAAAGTCATGGTGAGGGGCGACTCCCACTTGCACACGCCACGAGGCATCGCGAGACGAGTTGTCAAGTTTCTCACATATCGGCGTTTCATCCCGCATTTTGATGCCTGTCTTGCCGCTGGCCAGTGGTCTCGTGACTACTTCCTGCATTACGGTGCCCGACCGGAACGTATTTTCATGGTGCCGCACGCTATAGATAGTGGGAGATTCCGGATTGAAGCAGAATCTCTTGAACCGCGGCGCTCCGAACTGCGCGGGGAGAAAGATCTGGACAAGAATGCGATAATATTCACGTTTTCAGGAAAATTCATTCCCAAGAAGCGGCCTGCGGATTTTGTATGCGCGATTGAACGGGCCGTGCGGCGCAATCCCCGAATCCAAGGTTTGATGGTGGGGGACGGCCCGCTGCATGCTCTCTGTGAGCGCCTCGTTCGGGAGCGGAAGGTGCCGATTCGGTTTACAGGATTCTTGAACCAATCACAAATCACTAAAGCGTATGTTGCATCCGATGCGCTTGTGCTTCCCTCAGATGGAGGAGAAACCTGGGGTGTGGTTGTAAACGAGGCTATGGCTTGCGCCCGACCATGTATAGTGAGTGATCGAGTCGGGTGCGGACCCGATCTGGTTATTCCGCAGGTGACTGGTTCCATATTTCCGCTAGGGGATGTGGACGCCCTGGCGAATTCGATGCTTGAGTTGGCGGGAAGTCCTCAGCGCCTGATTTCAATGGGTCTCGAGGCCCAGAGCAGGCTGAAAAACTATTCTATCGAGACGGCCGTTGATGGCATCATCGAGTCGCTAGCGGCGACCGTGGATCACAGAGTCTTGCATGGAAGTGCTTAAGATCGCGAATAACAAGAGAACGCGACCTGTGCTGCTCCATGCAGCCGTTCCGTTAATCGTTACTGCGGTTCTATGGGCTACTAGTCTTTATGAAGTAAGCCTGCCTCAGGTCATTGCCGCGGTTATCTTGAGTTGGATTCCATGGGCTGCTTACCGGGAATGGGTCAGGGGGTCCCGAGAGACGATTCCGGTATTTGCTCTAATCAGCGCCGTGTATTGGCTGGCCTACGCAGTGCCGCTATTTTGGCTTAAACACGGCATCCATCTGGTCACGGGAAAACATCAAATATCTGAGAACGCCATAACACAGTCGCTTTACTTGGTTGTTTTCGGTTTGGCTGCGCTGAAGATCGGCATGGCGGCGGCTGGGCGCTTGCGCCTTTTGAAGTCTTACAAGTTAGATATCCATCCCAACCCGGGACGATGGCATTACCTGAGACTTGTATTGCTAGCAGCAGCATTGCTGAAGGTTGCAGTGCCGTTCGATATGCTTGGCGGTGGAGGCCGCCAGTTCCTAGCCATTGTTGAGACGATTGTTCCGTCAATTGCGTTTGTAATTCTCCTACGATATTACCTCCGGGGGAAGGCGATTCCGATCGACAAGGTGCTACTAGCGGGTTATGCCGGCATGGCGCTGGTCGCGGGCATCTCTTCAGGCTGG
>JBAWBE010000488.1:0-7158 GCA_049589635.1 Terriglobales bacterium | reverse complement strand
GGTTTGCCGCAATGGATGCATTCCGATTTCGATATTGGCGAGCAGGTGGTTTCGTCTTATCTCTGGAATCGCGGCATCGATCGTCTGGATACGGTCGTGATCACGCATCCCCATGCCGACCATCTTGGGGGGATGCCTGCCGTGATCGCAAACTTTCATCCGCGCGAGCTTTGGATCAGCATTGACCATCCGGTGGGCGAACTCGCGCCGATTGTGGCGCAGGCGAAGCGCGCGGGGATGAATGTCTCAGTAAAGAAAGAGGGAGACGAGTTCGACTACGGTGGAACACATTTTCATATGTTGGCTCCGGGACGAGACCAGATAACGGGCTCGATGCGGCCAAATGACGATTGCCTGGTCTTTAGCGCCGCTTTCGGTGCGACGGCTGCGTTGCTCGAGGGAGATGCGGAGCGCGCTGCCGAACGCCGGGTGGTGGAACAGCATCCCAACGCGATGCTGCTTAAGGTTGCGCACCACGGAAGCGCGACCAGCACGTCCGCAAGCCTGCTCGCAACGGTTCATCCTCGCTACGCGGTGATTTCGGTTGGGGCGAGAAATGTTTATGGGCATCCGCGGCGCGAGGTGCTGGCACGGTTACAGAATGCAGGCGTGCTCACCTATCGGACCGATGAAGATGGCGCCGTGAGCTTTTACCTTGATGGCAAGACAGTTACACCGGACGTTGCGATCATCCATTGACGCCCTGAGGTGGGGCAAGGCCGAATAAGCACTAACTTAAGGTGCTTGGGTAAGAGTGGACGCCCAAAACCTCCGGTTGGCCGACCACACGTCCAGAATGCGTTCTCGGCATTTTGCAAGCCCTTGTTCGAACTCCCATTGTTGGTGATGGCCCAGCGCTGCATGGCTGATAAGGCTCAGAACCCACAGTTCGGATCAAGACGACTATTAACGCTTCCAATCACAATCTCGCCTTCCTACAATAAGACATTCTCATGCAAGGAGTACTAGTGATGACGGAAGCAACGCGAGTGCGCTTTCCTCGTCCTCGCAGAAGAACTCTCGCTGCGTTCTTGTGTCCCACGGTTCTTTTCATCGCTGGCATTGCCGCAGCCCAGGAAAAAATAGACCTCGACGCCGCCAGCCGGATTCGCGATACGGCCCTGAATCACTCTCAAATCATGGAAATGGTTGGCTACCTCACCGACGTCACCGGCCCACGCTTGACCGGTTCGCCCAACCTGAAGCGAGCTGAGGAGTATGCTCGCGACAAACTTCACGAGTGGGGCCTTGAGAACGCGCATCTTGAAGCCTGGGGACCTTTTGGCCGTGGCTGGTCGCTGGAGGGTTTCACCGCGAATGTGCTTTCGCCTCGGTTCAGCCCGCTCGTTGCCTATCCCAAAGCCTGGAGTCCCGGCACGAACGGCATCGTCCGTGGTGAAGTGGTTTTGATGGATGCGAAGACTGTCGCAGACCTCGACAAGTACAAGGGCAAGCTCAAGGGAAAGATTGTCCTCTTCTCACCGGCCCGGCACATCGATCCTCTCTTCGACCCACCGGCACATCGGCAGACGGACGAAGAGTTGCTGCGTCTTGCTAATGCCCGGCCCTCGGGCGAGCATCGACCATTCCAATTCACGCCTGAACAGCGATCGGCGGAAGAACTCAACTATCGCAAATGGCAGTTGATCCAGGACGAGGGCGCAGCAGTTGTCATGCAGCCGTCCTATCGCGACGCGGGGACGGTTTACGTAACTTCCGCCACCGTACCTTATCCACCGGATGTGCCCTTCGACAAACGCGCGCATCCGTGGGATCTCAGCAAGCCTGTGGTTACGCCTCAGGTCGATGTTGCCGCCGAGCAGTACAACGGAATCGTCCGTCAAGTGATGCGCGGGATGCCCGTGCAGCTTGAAGTGAATATCGCCGCGCATTTCTCCGACGACGACCCAATGAGCTACAACGTCATCGGCGAAATTCCCGGCACCGACTTGAGAGACGAAGTCGTGATGGTGGGTGGCTCAATCGACTCCTGGCACTCAGCCGTGGGCGCCACCGACAATGCCGTCGGCGCAGCCACTGCGCTGGAGATTATCCGCATCCTGCAATCCCTGAAGCTGAAGCCCCGGCGCACTATTCGCATCGGCCTGTGGAGCGCGGAGGAGCAGGGAACGTTGGGTTCCCATGCTTATGTTGCCTCCCACCTCGGCCGGAAAGTAAGCGCAGCGGACGACCAGCCCGGTCGTGCGCGCTACGAGTTCAAGCCGGAATATGAAAAGTTCGACGTCTATTTCAATTTCGACTACGGTACCGGCCGTATTCGCGGACTCTACTTGCAAGGTAACGAGGCGGCCCTCCCGATTTTCCGGGAGCTGATCGATCCCTACAAAGACCTCGGCGCTTCCACATTGTCTATGGCTGACGTCGGCGCCACGGATCATATTCCGTTTGATGAAGTGGGCCTGCCCGCCTTCCAGTGGATACGGGATTATATGGAGGGTGAAAACACGCGGGCTCCTCACACGAACATGGACACCTACGACCACGTCCTCGAGGACGACCTGAAGCAATCCGCCGCTGTTGCAGCGTCGCTGATTTACCAACTCGCCATGCGCGATGAAAGGATTCCTCGCAAGCCGCTGCCTCCCCATTGATTGATCTCCGGGATCATGACGTGGACACCCGCAGATTCGGCGCGTCGAAACAAGGAAACGAGGGAACCGCTGTCCATTGAAGGTCGGTTCAATCCCGAGTTACGGGCAAACCGGAAGCTATCTGCTTTAGTTAGCGCTTATGGGGCAAGGCCCCCCAGTTCCACGATTTCGTCTAACCGGCGATCTCGGCGGTCTCGTCGTTGTCTTCGTCCAAGGGGGGCGAATTCCGGTAGTCTTCGATAATTTTCGTGGCGGCCGCCGCGTCTTCTTCTCCTACCAAAATGATGGTGCCGCCAACACCAGGAAACGTATCTTGCGGCGCATCGAGAGACTTTATATCCGTTTCGATGCCAGCCGATTCGAGCAGTCCCTTCACCACGATCGCTTCTGTTTCCTGCTCTGTGTCGAAAATCTTGACGAGCTTTTTGTTGGGAGTAGGTCGGAACGCTGGGGCATTTGCGTCGGGCATGGCATCCTCCGTAGGGATCGCTCTTAACAGATTACGGCAGTTCCGCCTTCCGTGTCTTGCCGGGAACAAAAGTCTAAGGCTAGAGTCCAAGGCTAGAGTCTAGCGCTAACGACAGCTTGCATCTCGCCGCCAAGGTGTCACAATGCCAATGTAGGCGCAACGGGCGGGGTCGGGACTACATCAAAAAGGATGCGCTGCAATTGCGGCGAAAACCTCAGGGGGCAGTAATGCAGGTACAACGGGCCGAGCCGGGTAGTGAGCACGAGCACAATGAACTCGAACGCGATAGCCATGAAGAAGCTCGAAGAATTCGCCGCTTGCAGGTCATGATGAACATGGTTATGTCCGTCATCAGCCAGGATCCCGACCTGACTGTCGAAGAGGCTTCAGAAATGGCCGCCAATGCGCGCCGAGCCGCCTTGAGCATGTTTCCCGATAAAGAGCTTGCCTACGATCTGATCTACCGGCCGCGCTTGCAACGATTGATGAACGAACGTTTCCGTCTGCAATAGTCTTACGCGTGGCCCACCCAAGCGTCCCATAGCACTTGCGAAGCCTTTAACCACTAAGGGCACGAAGATCCACGCGGGAAAGCCTACTACCGACGTCCCGGCTCTCGCGACAACCCCCAAACGAACGGTGCTATCATGTCTAGGTTCCTCCGCTGTCATGCGGAGGATGCGGCACTCGCCAACCTTCGATGCGCTTTCGACGCAGACTCCCCATCCTGATCGTTGTTCTGCTGATTGCGGGCGCGATCGCATTGGTGGTCACGCTGCGTAAGCACGCCCCGCCGGAAGCTGCCCGCCTGCTGCCGGGAGCCGATGGATTCTTCTACATCAACCTGAAATGGATTCGGACCTTCAACGCCACGGCTCAATTGCCGCCGGTTTCGCGCGATCCGGAATATCAAAAGTTTGTCGATGAGACTGGTTTTCAGTTCGAGCGCGATCTCGATCAGGCGGCATTTGCCGTGCATTATCCGCAAAGCTGGGGCAATGGCACCGCGGGCAATAGCGCGGAGGCGCGTTTCTCCGAGATATTCGTTGGGAAATTCAACTCGCCGCTGATGCTCTCGTATCTCAAGAGGCATGCGTCGTCGGTCGACAGTTATCGCGGGTTCGACATCTACGTCATCCCCAATGAGGGCCGCACGGTTCGCGTAACTTTTCTTTCCTTTGACAGCGTCGCAGTTTCCAATCATCCCGATCCGGGCGTGATTCGCGGGATGATTGACCGCTCGCGCAAGCTGGCGTCGCCTTTTGGCGGCCCCTCATTGTTGCGCAGGTTTTATAAGGAAGTGCCGCTGGCAAGTCTTTCGTTCGCTATTCTCCAGGTAAAACCAGCGGAGATGAATTCGCTGGAGGGCTTCGGCAGTTGGAGCATTCTGTTTCCGAAGCCGGCGGTGGTCGTCGTCTCGGCGCGCTACCTCCCGGCGCTGCACGTTCCGGCTCTTCATTTGAAAGCGGAAGCTTTCACTGACAGCGAGGGCGACGCGCAGTCGATCGTCGATAAGGTCAGCGCGTTTCTCACGCTGTTTCACTCCGCCGAAGGCAGCGTTGGGCTGCACGGCACGGATGTGGATGTGAAGACGTTCTTTGAGACCCTGAAAGTTGAGCGCACTCGGGAGCGCGCCATTCTCACGGCGACCGTTCCGCAGGGATTCATCAAGAAAGCTCTGGCGGAGGCGCCGAGCGATGCCTCTCCTGTGGGCGCGCAAACGGCGCCGCAAACACCTCCCGCGGCTCCTACCGCAACACCGGCATCGCCCACTTCCTCGGCTTCTCCGAAGCGATCGGCAAAACCCAAGAAACCGTGATGGTGTTTGAAGAACGGTGAGTTGACCGCGATCGCCAAGCCGGATTGCCCGCCGAAAGAATCTCAGTGGAACATCGAAGCGAAGAAATGCCCGAGCTTGTGGAAGAAGCCGTGCGGATGATTGTCCGCGGATGATCCGGTGCCAGCTTGCTTGGTTTGAGGAGTCGCTGGCGGAAAGGGCGCAACGTTCAATTCCGGCGATTGTACTGCGCGAGCGTCGAGCGGCAAGGCACGCACATCTTCCACGGGTGCGGGCGGAGGCCCGGTCGCGCGGAATACCAGGGGCGCGGAGATTTGCACGTGCAGTTCATTTGGATTGGCGGCAGCGGGCGGAGGTTCCGGCTCGGCAGGGACCGGAATTGCGGCGGTCGCGGCTTCCGCTCGTGGTGGGTCGATGCTTTGCTGAACAGTTTGCTGCGGATTCGCTTTCGCCGGTAACGGCGATTCAGCGGGCGCCGAATTGTCTGCCGGCGAGTCAGTCGCCGCTCTGTCGATCGTCGCGCGCGGAGGCGGGCAGCCGCATTCGAGCGGCACCGCCATGTCTACGCGATCGAGTTGCCCGGCGCGGAACACCAGTTGATCGGTCGCCTTCACCTGATAGGTGCGGTCGCCCAGCAACTCAGTCACGATGGCCGAGGCGGTGTTGCCTGGCAGTGCGCGCACGCAGGTGTTGCCCTGGCTGTCGCTACTGAATGCGTAATGAAATTCTCCCGGACCAACCAGAGTGACGCGGAAATCAGGCGTCATCAGTGTGTCTGAGGAAGCATCGAGTTGCAGGTGAGCCTCAAGCGCACCCGTGTTCATCCCGAGCAGCAGGTTGTGCTTGTTAAGCGAAGGAGTGATCGAGAGCGTCGTTCCCGGGCAAACGCGCAACTCGCCTCCGCTCGACAAGCTTAGGACGGCCGTATCTGTTCCCGCGGAAAATGAAGTTCCAACAGTCTCGGCATTCGAAGCCAGAGCGATCGGACCGGCGGCGCGTATCGCTTTTACGACCGGCTGCGGCGCGGGGGTCAGGGTCGCGACGGTGGGCGGTTGAAAGGGCGAATGGCTTGCGTCGGCCGGGTTTCGGCCAAGATGAATGACCAGGCGATTGCCGGCGGCGTCCCATGTATAGGTGCGGGGCGCGAGGAGATCGACGACGACGCGGGCAACGGGAGGATTTTCCTGAAACTGATCGGCGCGCAGCGTGTTGATTTGATCGGCCTGCACGCTGATTCGTTTTTGCGCAGTATCCAGGCGGGCGTTCGGCAGATCGATGACGAGGCGGATAGGGTCGCTGATTTGCTGAATCGACGGAATCATCGGTCGAGTCGCGAGAATCTCAACGGCGGATCCGTCTTTCTCCTGAATGACGCGGAAACTTTTGATGGCGGCAATTTTTGTTCCGGTGGTTGTTTTCCCGGCAGGCTTTTTGGGGGCCAGTGAGCGTTCGGCTGGCTTTGATCCAGTGGCGTTCACTGCGGGGGGCTGGGTCGTGGAGCTGGGCGCGGTCTGCGCTTCGAGGCCTTGAATTGCGAGCACGAGCGTTACGAGCGCCAAGGCGTGCCGTGCCGATGTTCTAAATCGCGGCAGCAAGCTTCGGCCCGGAACTCGGCCCGGAGCCGACATGTGCCGGAACGAAGAATTCGGCAGGAAGATATTCACTGAAACGCTCGGTGTTTTCTCAACCATACCACTCGAGCGATGTTGAAAAAAGCGGGGAGTTGTTGAAGATACTGGGGTGGAGCTAGGTCTCGGCGAGGAATTCGTACTCGTCAATCACGGCAGCGACAGCCAGCTTATTCGTCGGGTTACCGCCTTCAACGCGCACGACGTGGCCCTTGCAGCGCACGCGAATGGCTTCGGTCAGCGTGATTTCAGGGGGCAAAGTAAGAGTGAAATCGATGCCGGCTCCGGCCTGAATGCTGGAATCGACGTAGAAGCAGATTCCGCGGGCGCTGACGTCGCGGGTTTGCGCGGCGTGCTCTTCGACCGGTTCACCATAGGTGACGCTGACGGGCAAGCGCAGCGGAAAGCGTCGCGTGGCGCGCTTGTCTTTATCTTTATCTCTGCCCTGGTTCGGCTTCTCTCGCGCCTGGATGTCGGCCATCGAATCTCCGGAACTGGATAAGCATGGCGATTCGCTTGCGGGCTGTCAAGTCGGGTTGGCTGACGTTTTTACGGCCGAGTCCGCCGAGCCCGCCGAGAGATCTTTTATTTAGGATTCGTGCACTGAGCATTGGTCCTTTCTCCCGTCATTAGTCTTGCGCGACATTATCC
>JBAWBE010000487.1:0-13753 GCA_049589635.1 Terriglobales bacterium | reverse complement strand
ACTATCACCTTTCCGGGACATGGGAGTCGCCGATGGCCAAGCTCGACATCATGGTCGCGGGCGAACCGGTAGATGCACTATCGACCATCATTCACAAGGATTTTGCCTACGAGCGCGGCCGCGCACTGGCTACGAAGATGAAAGAGCTCATTCCGCGGCAGATGTTCGAAGTGGCAATCCAGGCAGCCATCGGCGCAAAGATTATCGCGCGCGAAACGGTGCCTGCAATCCGTAAGAACGTGCTCGCCAAGTGCTACGGCGGAGACATCACCCGCAAACGAAAGCTTCTCGAAAAACAAAAAGAAGGCAAGAAGCGCATGAAGCGGATTGGGCGCGTGGATATTCCGCAGGAAGCGTTTCTGGCGGTGCTGAAGGTCGGGGAAGGCAGCAGCTAGTCTTTCTGGAGCCGGGATGCGAATCGGCGTAAGTGATGTGCCTGCAGGCGAACGGAGGGTTGTATGTCCCGAGTTGTAACGTTCTTCGCGATTCTCGCCGCGTGCCTCACTGTTGCTTTCGCTCAAGATGCGACTCCGCCCGCCAAGACTCCCACCAATCGCCCGGGGAGAATTCGTGTTTCGACGAGTGTCATGCTCTCCATGGTCGAACACAAATCGCTGCCAGTGTACCCGGACGAGGCCATGACGAAGGGGATTCAAGGAGATACGATTTTCAAAATTGACGTTGATGAAACCGGGAAAATCGTGTCGACCGTACCGATAGATGGCGATCCGCTCCTTATCGCCGCCAGCGTTGAAGCGATGCGGGATTATCGTTTCCGCCCGTATCTGCTCAATGGCACGCCAGTGAACGTCGAGACCGTGCTGGGCTTTCATTTCGCCGCGCAAAAAAATGCTGATGGCGTCAGCGGGCGCGTGGACTGCCTGGAGCCGGCGGCGATACCAGCCTCGGTCAAGGACCGGCCGGAGTTTCGGACAGGATCGGAGACGGGAAACGGCTTGCTGATTCTCGATGCCCGCAAGATATCCGGCCCCGAACCGAAGCTGCCCCCAGAGTTGTCGGGCAAATCCGGAGCGGTTTACCTAACCGTTACTATCGGAGAGGACGGCAGGGTTCAGGACGTGAAGGTCGTTGGCGGTGACGAACCGTTTATCGGCCCCGTGGTAGAGGCGGTGAAACAGGAAGTTTACGAGCCTCGACTGATTGAAGGAAAGCCGTCTGTTGAGAGGATAGAGGCGAGTTATCACTTCGGCCCTCGACATTAAGGTAAGCCGCGAGGTAAGCGGTATCTCGAGGTAGGCTCTGTTCTATGGCCTATGGCCGCGTGAGGACTTGGTTCGGGCCATCTGGCAACACGAAGCTGACGCCATTCTCCCGGTTCATTCTCACAGTGGCGGGGACGTCGAGCGCCGAGACCTGAATATTATTTAATCCGTATCCATTCTGGTCGTCATCACCACTAGCCCTAGCCCTGTGCGCGTAGATGACGCGACCCACTATGGCATAGTCCGCCACTTCTTCGCGATGGCCGTCGCGGAAAATAAGCACGGTCGGCGGAAGATCCTGCCGGGCGGTCTGCGGCAGAGTTATGGTTGGGCGTGACGTCGTTTCAAGCGTGGAAACGCCCCGTGTTCCGGAGTCAGACTGAGGCTGTCGCGCAACTCCTCCATAGCGCACGTAGCGATCACCCTGTAGTTCAATGAGCAATGAGGCAATCTTGACTGACGGGACTTCAGCCGTGGCGGGCGCCGGCATGAGCACAAACTGCGGTGGCTCAGACTCGGGCATCGCCGGCCCGAAAGGATAATCGTCGTAGAGAAAAGCCGTGTCGCCAACAAAGTAGCCCCGCGCAAAAGCATCATGCTGATGCCCTCGGAACGAGCCCCCAAAACCGCGACCGCCGCGGGCAGAGCCACGGAATCCGCCGCGCATTTGCGCCACGCAAGCCGGTGAAAGGAGCGCCGCTGCCATCACGACGAAAATGAATCTGCGTGCCATTTGCTCGCCATGATTGTACCGCTTCCACCGTGTCCTGATTGTTGGTTTTAGCCATGCTAGGCAGCGATCACCCAACCCACGCCGCGGCGTTTCGGGTCATCTCTGGCGCTCTATGGGGGGCTAGAAAATCCGCGAAATTGCGGTGTACCTTGCTTAGTACAGACTTTACCGTATGTGCAAATCTCAAGATTGCTCACCAAGGTGCTGATTCGGGGAGGGTTTGTCAACGAGTGGCTCTAGTAGAGTTAACCAACTTAGAAACATAGCCTTAGGAAATTTCCGCTGGGGCAGATTATAGCGATCAGCGCGCGATTCGCAGCGTCAGTTGCGGGTCGGCCTTCGCATCCACAATCTTTTCCACAGGGATTTCGCCCAAAACTGCACTCAAGCAATTGACTCTCGCCCGCGTCCGGTAGCCACAACACGCATGAAACGACTGGCATCCTCGCCACATCCGTCAGCGGGGCGGCGGGGCTCGGCCGATGGGGTGGCTATTCGCTAAGCGGAGCGTAGCTCGCGGTGGTCGCTAACTCGCAAGTTAGCGAAGGAGCGCCTCCGACCTCACGCGGGTCTACTGGATCGTGTCCCCAGGCTCATTGTTGCCGTCCGCCAGATTGGCAAACCGAGTGGAATTGTGCAGGAATGCCAGATGGAATTTCCCGATTGGGCCGTTGCGCTGCTTAGCCATAATGATCTCTGCCCGCCCTTTGAGCTCGAGGTCGTCCGGCTTATAGATCTCTTCGCGGAAAATAAACATAACAACGTCGGCATCCTGCTCGATTGAGCCGGATTCGCGCAGGTCGCTGAGCTGCGGACGATGGTCACCGCCGCGGCTCTCGGGGGCACGGCTGAGCTGCGAAAGCGCGACCACGGGAACTTGCAACTCCTTGGCAATGGCCTTCAGGCCGCGGGAAATGGCCGACACTTCCTGGGTGCGATTTTCGTAGCGCTTACTTCCGCCGGACATGAGCTGCAGGTAGTCAACGATCAGCAGGTCGAGTTGCCCCTGGGTCTGCTTCAGACGGCGAGCCTTGGCGCGCATTTCGCTGAGCGTGATGCCTGCGGTGTCGTCGATAAAAAGCGGTGCTTCGGCGAGCTCTGCCGCCGCGCGTAGTAGCTTTTCCTTGTCGTCTTTCCAGAGCGATCCGGTGCGAAGCTTATGGGCGTCGATGATGGCGCGCGAGCTCAGCAAGCGCTGGAGCAAAGCTTCCTTCGACATTTCGAGAGAAAAGATACCCACGGTTTTCTTGTCGTCGATGGCGGCATTTTCCGCGATGTTCATCACGAACGAAGTCTTGCCCATCGAGGGCCGCGCCGCCAGAATCACCAGATCGGCCTTTTGGAATCCGCTCGTCATCTCATCGAGGTCGGTGAAATGCGTTTCGAGGCCGGTAATTCGCTGGCCACGCTGCATGAAGGCATCGATCCCACCGGAATCGCGGATGGTGTCGCGAATACGCTGAAAACCCTGCCCTATGCGCTTTTCGGAGAGCGCAAAAATCGCCGCTTCGGCGTCGTTGAGGATGTCGTCGGCGTCATCGGCCTGCTCGCTCGCCTTGGCGATGGCGCTGCTGGCCACCCCAATCAGACCGCGCAGAATGGCTTTGTCGCGCACGATGCGGACGTAGTGCTCGATGCTCGGCCGGTCGGGGACGCCATCGAGCAGGCTCGAAATGTAGGGGTAACCGCCAACCGCATCCAGGTCCTTGTTCTGATCGAGTTCCTCCGGCAGCGTGATGATGTCGATGGGCCGTGAGGATTCGGACAGGTCCATCATGCGCGAGTAGATGCGACGATGGGAGTCCAGCGAAAAATCTTCCGGCTTCAGATGCTCGGCCGCTTCGTTGAAGGCGTGGTTATCGAGGAGGATCGCACCGAGGATAGAGCGCTCGGCGTCGACGTTCTGGGGCATGCGCCCGACGCTGGTATCGATAGTGGCCACGATGTTGAAGTGAGTGCGAGGCATCGTAAATCTTTTCCGCCTGTGAATGCTCAGTACCGCGATGGAAAACGCGTCCGAAATTATTTTTTGGGCACTCTGACCCAAAGAGTATGCCACGAGGCGAATGAAAAGGGAATACAATTGAAGGTGGCCAGGCTCTCATGTTTCCCACCCGAATGCCGATAACAATAGACGCGGTACCAGAAAGATGTCTTGTCCATTCGGCAAATTCCCGCTAACTCATCAACAACAGAATGCCTCGCTAACTCATACAGCTTCTTGGTGAGGCGAATTGGACAGTTTCCTGTATCGACCCGGAACACAAAGCCAAGGAGAATGACGCAATATGTTTCGAGACCCGACCATTATCGACCGATCGATTTACGGATCATTATCAGCATCAGCGGACGACCGATCGAATGACCGATCGTTAGCTGACCAGTCATCGACTGGCAAATCAATGACCGTCTCCTCGATGCCCTTGAGCGATGGCGCGAGCAAAAGCGGACTTGAAAATCAAACTATTCCGCTAATACCAAATATTGAGGAGAACCCGGAATTTGCCAAATGGTGGAAACGCTGGGCGGCCCGGGTGCGACGGATCAGCGTTAGGAAAAGCCCTCTTGTGCGACGAATCAAAATCGGTCCGCCCAATTCCGATCCGAAAGCCGCACGACTGATCTCAGCGGAGTGTGAATTCAAGCGTTATCTGTGAGCGGCACATGAGCGCGAGTCCGTGTGCGCAAATCCATGAGCCGCAAATCTATGGGCCACAAGTCATGAGCGCAAACCTATGACAACCACAATCGCCACGAGGCCAAGCTTGCTGATGGAGCCTGCGCTGTGTCTGCGCGTACCGAGCGATCCACTGCGCCCGCCGCAACCCTTCCCTGCCCCCGAACCCATACCGACGCCGGCGCCGACCCCGGACGGTCCAGAAAGCCCGGATGTGCCTTTGCCCGGACCGGACCCGATCGAACCGAGTCAGATTTAATTTCGCTTTCGATGTCGAGGGACGAGTCGCGATCAAGCGCCTCTCCGGCTGGTTGGAAGATACCTGCACAAACAAATGCGGCTCGGGCCAGCCACCCAAGCCGCATTGTTATCGCGGATGCTCCCGACTGTCGTCTTCCGCCAGGGACGGAAGATCATCGTCACCGCGCTCCGAAGAGCGACAGGCTGCGATGCCAATCTGAGGCTCTCGCCCCAGGTTTTTGAAATTCAGCGCTCCCATCCTGCCTTGGAGGAGGATTTCGGAGGAGGCCGTAATGCCCGGGCTCCGGCTCACTGGACATGAACCGGAATTCCCCCGGCAATTCACCCTCGAGAGAATCGCCGGCGTCACTGAATTTTTGGCCGACAGCGCTCGGAAACTTCGCGCGCTTTGGCTGTCGAACACTGTGCCGGAGGGTCAGGGTGAACGCAACGGCAAACTGCTCCGGCGCTGTGCAAAAGGTGTGGAGCGGAGAAAGTTCCTGTGGAAGAGTACGGATAAAGAGGGCGGATATTGGGAAGACTGCTTGCTCTGGCTCTACGGCGGTATTTGCGGACGAGCTTCGCTTAGTTTACTTGGCGGCAATGCTGGCGCCTGCAAGCGACGGCGGCAGTTAGTTCATGCCTTTACGCGGGCCGGCGTCCGCGCCACACTCGCCGTTCCCATCCGGGCCCTGACGTACAATAGCGCCGATGATTGCGCACCTTCGCGGGACCTTGCTGGCGAAACATCCGAATCAGGCGATTGTGGAAACGCATGGCGTCGGCTACGACGTGACGATCAGCGTGCCTACGTTTTCGGAGATGCCGGCGGCGGGAAGCGAGGTTGCGCTGCACATCCACACGCATGTTCGTGAGGATGCGCTTAGCTTGTACGGTTTTCTGCGAATTGCGGAAAAACATCTGTTTGAGAAACTGCTGACGGTGAGCGGGATTGGTCCGAAGCTGGCGATCACGATTCTTAGCGGCATGCCGACCGATGAGATGGTCCATGCGATTCGCGGGGGAGATGTGGCGCGGCTCACGCGAATCCCTGGGATTGGGAAGAAGACGGCGGAGCGCATGGTGCTGGAGTTGCGGGATAAATTGCCGGCGGGCGTGGGCCCCGCGGAAGCCAGCATAACAGCGGCGAGCCCGGTGGAGGAAGATGTTATTTCGGCGCTGGTGAATCTTGGGTATCAAAGGCCAGCGGCGGAGAAGGCGTTACTTGCCTCGCGGGGCGTGGCATTGAGCGCGAAAAGCTTTGACGCTTTGTTTCGGGAGGCGCTGGGGGCCTTGGCGAAGTGATGTGCTAGAAGTCGACGGTTGACTTCGTGTCGAGATTTCCGAGCGCGGGAAGCCCGGGACAGCCAGGGGACGCTGGCGTTACGCTTCAAATTTTTGTTCGGCTCGTAGGGGGTTTTGTGCGCCGGGTTCTTGCCATCATTGTCGTTTCATTGTGCATCGTCATTGCTTTTCTGGCTGAGATTCCGCAGCTTGTGGACCAGCGAATGAACAAGGTCCTGGTCAAGCCGCCATACTCGGCGTCAGATAAGGCTTTTGCGCTGCACTCGCAACTTACGATTGCCGACCTCCATGCGGATTCGCTTTTGTGGGGACGGGATCTGTTGGAACGCGGCATCGATGGACATGTGGATATTCCGCGACTGGCGGACGGCAATGTTACTTTGCAGGTTTTTTCTTTGCCTACCAAAAGCCCACGGGGACTGAACATTGAGCGCAACGAAGACAAAAGCGACACCATCTTCTGGCTGGCGCTGGCGGATCGCTGGCCTAAGGCGACCTGGAACAGCCTGACCCAGCGCGCGCTTTATCAGGCGCGGCGTCTGCATCAATTTGCGAAAGGCTCGCGCGGCGGGTTTGTGGTGATCGAGAGCGCGGATGATCTCGCAAACTACCTGGAGCGGCGGTCTCACAATCGGAATCTCACTGCGGGGCTGCTCTCAATCGAAGGAGCGCACGCTCTGGACGGCAAACTGGAAAATCTTGACGTGCTGTATCGCGCGGGCTATCGCATGATGTCGCCCAGCCATTTTTTCGACAATGATATTGGAGGGTCGGCGGCGGGGGTGCAGAAGATCGGGCTGACCGAGAAAGGACGCGAGTGGGTTCAACAAATGGAGGCGCGGCATATGATCGTCGATCTGGCGCATGCTTCGCCGCAAACCATTGAGGATGTGCTGGCGGTTGCGACTCGGCCGGTGGTTGTTTCACACACGGGCGTGAAAGGGACTTGCGATAACAACCGGAATCTTACTGACGACGAGATTCGCGCGATTGCATCCAAAGGCGGATTGATCGGGATTGGATACTGGGACACGGCAACTTGCGGAACGGACGCACGCGCAATTGTGAAGGCGATGCGGTACGTTTCCGACCGCGTCGGTGTGCTGCATGTGGCGCTCGGTTCGGACTTTGATGGGGCGGTGACGGAGCCCTTCGATACCACCGGACTGGTGAAGATTACCGAGGCGATGATGAACGCAGGGTATTCGGATCAGGAGATTCGGATGGTAATGGGGGAGAACGCGATTCGATTCTTTAGGGAGAATCTGCCCGAGAAGTGAAGGCAAATCCACCGCCGAGACGCAGAGAAAACCTATCTTCTGAAGAAACCTAAGTCATCCCTTGCCTTGGCGGTCTTGGCGGTGAAGTCTTAGTTTCCCACGAAGCGGAGATATAAGTCGCGGTCCTGGCGGCAGGCTTCGGCCATTTCTTTAACTTTTTTCCAGGCTTCTTTTTGGGATTCGTCGCGAACACGATCCTGGATTCGCTCCCATTCTTGCAGGAAGAATTCCATTTGCAGGTGATTAAAGACGGTCTTACCAAAAGGATCGATACCGCTTAGCAGGACGAAGTTGGGATCGGTGGAGCCAGGGATGACTCCATTGAGGATCACCCATTCGCTGCGTTCGCCGAGATCGTCTTCGAGCTTTACTACCATGGACATATCAGCCTCGCATTGCGCTGGCGAAAATGTAGCAGTCTTGGAAGGGGATTCCAAGCGGGAAAGAATATCGAGAGTAACGCGGGCTTGGGTGCCCGCGCCACACACTTCAAAATCTAGGCTTCGCCTGCCCTGGCTCCGTGTTGGAAGTGGTATTGGAGAATTTTCGCAGCTAGTGCTGGAGCTATTTCGTTGCCTGCACTGCTTTTTTTCCCTTCTGAGCGAACTATTTCTCCTCGACAGACTACTTCGGTTGCAGCCAGGCCCGCGATCTCCACTGGCAAGACCAGGTTGATTTCCAGTTGGGCATTGGGCTGGAGCGTTTCCTCGGCGTGAAATAAAAGACCGGAGCGGCTGATGTTCTCGGTGGTGCCGGGACGCCAGCTTTTTTCACCCAGCTGCCGATAACGTAGAGGCAACTGCAGGTTGTAGCGGCGGGCACGGAAGGGTGGAATCTTTTTTTGTCCAATGATGTTTTGCCCAACATCTTGTCCAGCACCGACGTCGGATTGAATACTTTGCCGCATCATGACCTCTTGAGGAATCGGTTCTGAGTCCAGCAATTCCCGCACTCTCTCTTTCAAAGCGGGGAGGCTGAAGGGTTTTTGTAGAAGGTTGATGCCAGCTTCGAGCAGGCCATCGTGGCCGATGGCATTTTCCGTGTATCCGGACATGTAGAGGACGCGGACTTCAGAACGCTGCGCCGTGATTTGCGTGGCGAGTTCGCGTCCGTTCATGCCGGGCATCACGACATCGGTGAGGAGAAGATCGATTTGACCTTGATGGCCGGCGGCGATTTGCAATGCGGCCGCGCCATCTTCGGCTTCGAGGATTCGATATCCCTGCTTTTCGAGATACTGCTGGGCTAGTCGGCGAAGGTTCGGTTCGTCTTCGACGAGCAGGATCGTTTCCTGGCCATGCTCAACACGGGGAAGGCCGAGATTTTCTTGCGCGAGGACGGGCTCTTCGCGGACATCGGCACGCGGAAAATAGGCGCGGAACGCGGTACCGCGTTGTGGCTGACTGTCGACGAAAATGTAGGCGCCGCTTTGCTTCACGATGCCGTAAACCGTGGACAGACCAAGGCCTGTGCCTTTGGCACCTTTCGTGGTGAAGAACGGTTCGAAGATGCGAGACTGGGTGTCACTATCCATGCCGACGCCAGTGTCACTGATGGAGAGCATGACGTAGTCGCCTGGAAGCACGGGCTGGTGCGTGCGCGCGAAATTCTCGTCGATGCTGACATTGGCGGTCTCGATGGTAAGTTTGCCTCCTTGCGGCATGGCGTCGCGCGCGTTGACCGCCAGGTTCATGATGACTTGATCGATCTGGCCGGGATCGGCGCGCACGGCGCCCAGCGCGGGCGCTGGGACCATGACGAGATCGATGTCTTCGCCGATCATGCGGGTTAGCATCTTCAGGTTCTCGGTGACGACTTCGTTCAGGTCGAGAACCTTGGGCGCAAGGATTTGCTTGCGGCTGAAGGCCAGGAGCTGGCGGGTAAGCGAACTGGCGCGGCGTGTGGCGTTGGAGATTTCCTGCGCGGGGCCGCGGAGGCGGGGATCGGGGCCCAGGCGCTCGAGCAAGAATTCGGAGTAGCCGGAAATCACCATCAACAGATTGTTGAAGTCGTGTGCGATGCCGCCGGCGAGCCGGCCGATGGCTTCCATTTTTTGGGCCTGATGGAGTTGTAGTTCCAATACTCGGGTCTCTGTAATGTCTTCCATAAAAATCTCGAAATTGTTCCCTTCTGGTCCATTTGGAATCACTCTTCCGGAAATGCGGACTACGATGGGGGAACCGTTTCTAGTGAGGCAGTCAATCGTGAGATTGTTGAATTCTTTGCGCGCACGTAGATAATCGGCAATTTGAAACCATTGTTGAGCATCCGCATAGAGGCTGCCCAGATGGCGGCCCGTCAGCTCGGCGGAATTTGAGTACCCGAACATTGCTACCAGCGCGGGATTTGCGTCCTGGAGGATTCCAAAGGAGTTGCAGCGGCAGATGCCGTATGGGGCATTCATGACCAGGGAGCGGAAGTTACTTTCGGATCGCCGCAGATTTTCCTGGGCAGAGCGGAGCGCGGCGTTGAACCAGCAGATGAGAAGCGCGACGGCGAAGAAGAGCGTGAGATGAGCGATCGCGCGACGATACTCAATCGGCGTTTGATCTCCAGCAAAGGAGTAGTAGGCGCTCACGGTGAGGGCGAAGGAAGTCGCAGCCAAGCCGGGTTTCCATCCGCCATACCATGCGCTCACCATCACCGCGACGGCGAAAACCACGAGACGGCTCTCGGCGAGATCGGAAAAGAATAGTGTTGGGATTAGAGCAAGGAGCGTGCTGAGAAGAGCGACCCCGTAGCGCAAAATGGGAGCGCGGGCTGGGGTGACGGCGAAGGTGCGAGCGAGGGGGAGTCTCATGCGTTTGATTAATGCTATGCGCTCATTCCACGTGCGGCGAGTTACGCCTGTTCATCGAATCGCCGCATTTTCCTGGCGGCGCAGTGGCCAGACGGACAACGAAGATGTGCGCAGTGGACGAAGGACTTGAAGTGAAAAGCGTTGTGGACAGCCTAATCTCAGGCGGTGATTTGAGCAAATATCGGGAGTACAAAACTGCTGGTGAGGAACAAAGACTTGCAATAGCGGCGGTCAAACTAGAAACTATCGGGACACCACGGAAAGAAACGGTATGAATATTGGCATTTTCGGCGGGCGGTTTGATCCAATTCATCGGGGACATCTATCGTTGGCGACGGCAGCGGCGGACCGGTACTCCCTGGGGCGCGTGTTGTTTGTGCCGGTGAACGTGCCTCCACACAAAGAGCGCGAAAACGTTACGGCATTTGCGCATCGGTACGCGATGGTGGCGCTGGCGACGGAGGAGGAGAAGCGATTTGTGCCTTCGCTGCTGGAGAGTCCGACGGTTATGCTTGGTTCTGTGGATTCGGGAGCCAAGGCCCGTGTTCGACGGTCGGGCGCGGCTGTTGCTCCACCGGCTGTCGCGGAGCCTAATTATTCGATTGATACAGTGCGGCGGCTTAAGGCGTCGCTCAAGAAAGCTGACAAGCTTTTTTTCCTTATTGGCGTGGATGCATTCCGCGACATCGCGAAATGGCACGAGGCGCGGGCGCTGTTGGCGGAGTGTGAATTTGTGGTGGCGAGTCGTCCCGGGTACTCGTTGCGCGATGTGGCCGAGGCTTTGCCTGAGGAGCTGCGGCCGGCGGCCGCGGTGACAAAACCGTTTCACAAACAGCCGGCGAGCGGGGATCTAGTCTTGCCGGGAGTGACGCTGCATTTGCTGGAGGGCGTGCATCAGAATGTGTCGGCTACAGCGATTCGCGAGGCAGCTGCGCAGGGAAAGCCGCTGGCACGGTGGCTGGATGCGCGCGTGGCGGAGTATGTGAAGAAGGTTGGGTTGTACCGGTAGTCGGAGGCGCATTGCAGAAGTCAGAAGTCAGATTGCAGAAGTAAAACTCCTGGTTTCCAGCGATCTACCCACCCGAAGGGTTTCACTTCTTCAATCTGACTTCTGACTCCTGCAATCAGTCCCTCTCTGCCATCTTTACGCCGTGGACGTTACAATTGAATAGTCATTTATGCCCACCAAGAATTCCCTCAAACAGCAGGTACAGGAAGCTATTCTCGCGTGTCAGGATAAACAGGCTGAACAAGTCACCATTCTTGAACTGGAGAAGAACTCCGGCGCGTTCACGGATTACTTTGTGATGTGCAGCGGGACGAATCCACGCCAGATTCAGGCCATCGCCGATGCGGTCGACGAGCGACTGGAACAAGTTGGGATGCGCGTGACCCACCGGGAAGGCTACAAGCAGGCCGAATGGGTGCTGCTTGACTACGTGGACTTTGTGGTGCACGTCTTTTCCGAGAAGGCGCGGCAGTTTTACGATCTGGAGCGGTTGTGGAAGTCGGCGAAGCGCATGGACGCAGTGGAGTTTCTGGCGAAGCCTCGAAAGCGGCAAGCGGCTAAGGGCAGATCGGTGGACGCGACGGTCGAAGCGGCTACAGACGGTGCCCGCAAACTCGCTCGCAAGAAGAAGGTCTGACGTGCCGACATCGGATTCATCTTCATCCAACTCACATTCGGCCTCAGCTTCGGTGTCACAAACGGCTCCGGCGTCGAACGCTGCCTCGACCAAGCCGGCTGCCTGGGGTTCGTCTTATCGGCTGGTGGCCGCCGAGAAGTGGAAGGCGAAGTCGGCGCTGCTCGGCACCGCAGTCACGCAAGCGCTGGTCGAATACTCGAAGCCAGTTGCTGGGATGAAAGCCATTGATCTCGCTAGCGGGACTGGCGAGCCCGCGATCACGCTGGCGGAACGCGTAGGGCCGACGGGTTCGGTGATCGCCGTGGACCAAAGTGCAGAGTTGCTTGCGATTGCGGCGGAACGGGCTCGGAAGAAGAAACTCGAGAACTTCGAGATACGGCAGGCGGATGCCCACGCGCTTCCATTCGACGATCGGAGCTTTGATCTTGGGACTTGCCGATTTGGGGTGATGTTTTTTGCGGATGCGACCCGGGCGTTGATTGAATTGCGACGTGTGCTCAAACCGGGGGCGCGGGCCTGTTTTGCCGCCTGGGGTCCGGTGGAACAACCTTACTGGCAATCGACGATGAAGGTTGTTCAACGGCACGTTGGTGGAGACATGTTGCCTGCGGGCGGGGCAGATCCCTTCCGGTTTTCGGCAGCGGGATCGCTTTCCGAAGTTCTGCGGGCAGGGGGATTTGCAGAGGTGGAGGAGACCACTCGCAATTTGCCCTGGACCTGGCTCGGCGATGCGGAGGAGATTTTTGAGTATGCGTGCGCGACCGCAGCGCCCTTTCGTCCGATGCTGGAGCGTGTTCCGGAGGCAATGTGGCCCGCGATTCGGGCGGAGGCCAGCGCCGCAATGGAACAGTATCGTGTGGGCGACGAGATTCGGTTTGGCGCGGACGTTGTGCTCGCTTCGGGAAGAGCGTGAACTTCGGTGAAGATCAAAGTTGCGTGGATCGGGAAAGCCAGGGAAGCAGCAATTCAGAGTTTGACCGACGAATACTTGAAGCGAATTTCGCGGTATGCGGAGGTTGAAGGCGTTGCCGTGAAGGATGAATCCGGGATTCTGGAGTTGGCTTCGGGCTCGCGCTCGCACAAAGAAAAGTGCAAGCTGGTTTTGCTGGACTCGCGCGGGAAGGAACTTTCGTCGGAAGAGTTGGCTGCGATGCTGGACCGCGAGCGGGTGAATTCCCGGCCTCTGCTTTTTGCAGTCGGCGGAAGCGACGGATTCAGCGAGGCTGCGCGGCGGGACGCTGGCTTAGTGCTATCTCTCGGAAAAATGACGTTGCCGCATGAACTGGCGCGGGTGGTTTTGGTCGAGCAGATATATAGGGCGTTTACGATTTTGACAAAGCACCCCTATCACTTGGGGCATTGATCAGTTCTCAGGTCTCAACTGTCGGTTCTCACGTCTCAGCTGCCAACTTTAGTTCAGCGGTTTTGGAGATCGTCGATCTCTGAGGCCATTAACCTTCAAGTAAATGGGCAGGGGCTGGTTAGACGGGGCGCGGGACTGGGAGTTGGCCGATGGCAATGTACCTCTGAGAGCTGTTCAGCGATGCGACGTTGGCTTACTCTTAAACCTACAGACGAATTGAGTCTGAATCTGGCTTGAGGCCCTTCCCTGATGAAGAACCCGTACGACGTTTTACGAGCGAAAGAACAAGAACTAATCAAAGTCCGGAAAGAGATGGATGCTTTGCGCATCGCTGCGCGGTTGCTGGGCGCTGAGGATAAGCGCACTGGAAACGGTAATGAGGGACAACCTCTCACACGCGTGGTCGAAATGCCCTAGTTTGGCGTAGTTTAGCCGACGCACAGTTCCCTCCCCCGAACATTTTCTCCCCCTACCTCTCTACGATGC
>JBAWBE010000486.1:0-13857 GCA_049589635.1 Terriglobales bacterium | reverse complement strand
CGACATTCAGTTCACACTCGGCCCGGTCGATTCGCTGGACCACGCATCGCGCCTGGCGAACTACGGCTCGAAGATGGGAATTGATGCCACTCGTAAATGGTCTACGGAAGGATTCACACGCCCGTGGCCGGACGAAATCACGATGGACGCCAAGACGCGCGCGCTAGTGGATGATAAGTGGAAGGCGCTCGCGAGGGAGTTAGGAATGGATTAGGGATTGTCAGCCAGAATTTCGTTGTATTCCTAAGAACCTCGCTTTAACATCTCCAACTCTTCAGGACTCTTCGGCCAATCCTCCCTCAACAATCGCGACAGCGACCGGTCAGCCAATAGCTTTCCTCCAGTCTGGCAGTTCGGACAGTAATTAGTCTCGTTCGATGCATAGCGTATCCGTTGAATCTTCGCGTCGCATCTCGGACACGCTTCTTTGTATCGCCCATGCGTTGCCATGCCTTCGCGAAATGCGGTTACCTTCTCCGGGAATTCGTCGCCCGTTTCCCGCCGCAAGCGCTCGGTCCAATCGACCAGGCTCTTGCGCGTGGCCGCAAACAGCCGTTCAATTTCTTCGCGCTTCAGTTTCTGCGTGAGAGCCAGCGGCGACAGCCGCGCCTCAAACAGGATCTCATCGGAGTACGCGTTGCCAATTCCGCTGAAGAGCCGCGGATCGGTCAGCGCGCGTTTCAAAGTATGATTCGCGGAAGTAAGCGCTGCAGCGAACTGATCCAAGTCCACATCCAGAACTTCAATCCCTCCGGGGTCGAGCGCCCCGAGCCCAGCTTCGCCCGCGACCACATGCAGAGACGCGCGCTTCTTTGAGCCTGCTTCAGTCCACAGCAACGTACCATTTTCAAAATCAAATGCCGCCAGTCCGCGCGGCGGAAAGAGTTTTGCCCCGCGCTTCTTCCAGTGCAGACGTCCCGCAATCATCAGGTGCAGGACCAGCCAAATATCATTCTCCAATCCGATGCAGATGCGCTTGCCCATTCGGCGCAACCGCGTCACCTTCTGGCCTTCGGCGCTCGCCAGCGGCGGAGTCGCCGTGCGCAGCAGAAACGGGCTTGCGATGCGGACACGATCAAGGCGCTGGGCGAGAATTCGCTTCTCCAGCGCTTCGAGATAGACGACGATATCGGGCAGTTCGGGCATGAATCTATCGGATGATCGGCCGGGATCTATTGATTCTCGCCAATTTGGGAGTTTATCAGTGCAGGGAAAGTGGATGGAACTCCGTATGGACTTCCACCTCAACAGTTCGGCCAGATCGGATACTCTACGGCCATCATTCGCCCCCGCCGTCTGGACTTCCACCCTTGATTGTGGTGGTATAGAGAAAAGAACTTGCGGTTGCGCGCTGAAACCTCAACCTTCAATCAATCTTTTCTGAAGGAGAAAATCATGAGCAAAGTCCCATACATTCCAAAAGGCTACAACACGGTAACTCCCTACCTCGTCATCAAGGGTGCGGCCCAGGCGATCGATTACTATAAAAAAGTATTCGATGCCAAAGTGGTCGTTCGCATGGATGGTCCGGAAGGCAAGGTTGGCCATGCTGAATTGCAGATTGGCGACTCGCGCATCATGCTTGCCGACGAGAATCCAAAGATGGGCGCAATCAGCGCGGCTACCATCGGCAACAGCCCGATAAGCCTCTATCTGTACCTTCCCGACGTCGACCGCGTGGTTGAGAAAGCGGTTGCCGAGGGAGCAAAAATCGTGAAGCCGGTGCAGGACCAGTTTTATGGCGACCGGTCGGGCTTCATTCAGGATCCATTTGGACACTTCTGGGGCGTGGCTACCCACGTTGAAGAAGTCTCCGAGAGCGAGATGAAGGCCCGTATGCAGAAGATGCAGCAGGCCGCCTAATCAGCAACCAAGAACCGCAAAAATCAAGAAGGGAACGGGCGGCTTGACCGTTCCCTTTTTCACTCAAATTCGTTTACGAAAGGATTCCCCCAAATGCTTTCTGCCGGCAGTCATTTCCCGGACTTTTCGCTTCCCAACCAGGATGGCAAAATCACCAACCTCAGCGACTTCAGGGGCGACTGGCTTGTCGTCTATTTTTATCCGAAGGACGACACGCCCGGATGCACTACCCAGGGCAAGGCGCTGACCGCGAGCAAGGCCGACTTCGACGCTGCGGGAATCAAAGTAGTCGGCGTGAGCGCCGACGATGTCGCCTCGCACAAAAACTTTCACCACAAGTTTGCCTTCAAGATCGACCTGCTCGCCGACACCGATTCAAAGCTGATGAAGACCCTCGGTCTCGGGCAGGCGGAATGGAAGGGAATGAAGTTCTGGGAGCGCACGACGTTCGTTGTCGATCCGAAGGGCATCGTTCGCAAAGTTTATGAAAAGGTCAATCCGGACGGGCACGAGAAAGTCTTGCTCGACGACATTAAGGTTATGCAGGAAAAGGCCGCGTAATTGTGTGGCGAGGGTTGTGTGGCGCGGACACTCTTGTCCGCGTTGCTGGCAGCGAGTTGAGCGCGGATGGGCGGACAGGAATGTCCGCCCCACACGGGAAGTGTCTTACTGCGGCGCTGCTTATTGCGGTATCGACGACGCGTTCAACCCCTGGTAAATAAATAACCCCGCAATCACCAGAATCATCAGGCCCGAGAGCGCACCGAGAATGCGGACGATCGGCGTCAGCTTTCGCATCTTGCTGAGCACTTCGGCCTGGTCTTTCTGCATCTGCGATCCGGTGTCATTGAGCATGATCGAATCGTCCTCGTGCATGGAGAGCGTGCTCTTGTAGATAAGAAGAACGATCAGGACCGCAGTCAATGCACCCCAGGCAACGACCAGCATGTACATGGGAGACATACGCCACCTCGGCTTTGAAATTGGGCTATCCTAACCGTGCCCGCTCTGCGGCAGATTCTCTGGCGTAACGCGGTTCGGTACTGGGCCCCGTGCTGCCGAAGATTATAGACCTATTCCGCGCAGGCGGCGTGATTCGTTTTTTAAGGGTCGACTTGGAGTGAGGTCAAACCTGTATCGATTCGGCGACCAAGTGCCCGCTGCCGACATCTAAGATAAAAGGGCTTAGTTCGCGTGCATCAATGAAAAAGAAGTAGGTGTACGTAAGGATAGTCAGGCAGGCTCGGCCCGTTAGAAAAGCCTTGGGCCGCCGCTGGCAGCGTTTGTTATAATGAACTTTTGAAGGAGACGACAGAAATGGCAACCACCACCACGACGCCCATTCAACCGACAACCGTTCAGCCCAAAACCGCAGGCCCAAACCTGACCCCCGGTGCGGTCGCCAAAGTTAAGGAAATTATGGCGCAGCAGACTCCGGTGCCGACAGGATTGCGCCTCTCCGTAGTTGGTGGCGGCTGCTCCGGCTTCTCGTATTCCATGGCGTTCGAAAACGGCGCCGGAATGATGGACAAGGTTTACGATTTCGACGGGCTGAAGGTTTACGTGGACGCAACTTCGCTGATGTATCTCGGCGGCGCGCGCGTCGATTACGTCGAAACGCTGGAAGGCGCTGGCTTCAAGTTCGACAACCCGAACGTGAAGAGCACCTGCGGCTGCGGATCGTCTTTTAGCGTTTAAGGTTTAGCGTAGAGCCTTAGGGTCGAGCCTGAAGGTTTGGATCAGGAGCTTCGGCTGCTGAAATAGCTGGTCTCGCGTTTATCTAATTTCGTTTAAAAGAGCCTCGCCCTTCGAGCGAGGCTTTTTGTTTGCGGCCTATTGCTGAGGACTCTGCTGCGGCGAAGGAGATGGCTGCTGCTGCGGGCTCTGCGATTGTCCAAACGGTTGCCCGATTCCCTGGGGCTGCTGCGCTCCCGGTGTGAGCTGCCCCGCTGGAGTCGCTCCCGGCAGCGTCTGCGTTTGCGGAGTCTGCCACGGACCAACCAGCAATCCGCCGCGATCCGACGTCGGGTCGTAGATGAACATCCAGTCGTTGTAGTGATTCTTCTTGTTGTACTCCCGGATAGTCGTCGCCTTGCTCAGGCTGGCGACGCCCAGAATCGGGCCTCCGCCAAATACGGTGCCGTTCAAACCAGACCCAGTTGTCGTGCCCGAATTAAAGCCGCTGCTTCCGCCCGGGCCGGCGTTGGAATTTGAATTGCCTTGCGGGTTTGGAGAGGACTCGTCGTCGGAATTAGCAGCGGCATTCGGTCCCCCGGTTGCCGTCGGCCCGGTCGCCGTTGCTCCAACTTGCTGTTGCAGCGCGCCCAAGGCTCCCTGCACCCCTCCCGCTCCGCCGAGAGCGCTAAGGCCATTCGGGCTCTGACCAAGAGCACCCTGCCCCAGAGCGCCACCAGCCGCCTGTCCGAGTCCTTGCCCCAGCATCGGACCATTGTTCAGAGTTACATCTTGCATGTGCAGGAGCTTGAAGTCTTTTTCTTTTCCTTGCTGGTCGTGGCCGAGCGGATCCTTATAGCGCTTGCGCAGAAAACGTAGATTGTTGGTGTTTTCGAGTTCCTCGACTCGCGTTGGATAGCGCCCAAACTTTTTGTAAAAGTGCTGGATCGCCCGCATATATTGCGTGCCGCGGTGACACATTTCTTCTTCCTGATCGCGCTTGATCTGCTGCGCCGCGTCGGGGAGCACGGCCAGCAAAGCGATCGCGGCCAGCGCCATAAGCAGCATCAGCGTGATCAGCATGTAGCCGCTCTGGGAATTTTGCGATTTGCGATTTGTAATTTGTAATTTGCCCGATCTCAAACCACGACACCGCATAGCATTGCTCGCCTTCAAATTGCCAACTACAAATTACTAATCACAAATCATTTTCAGCCCTGCGTCAGTGGAATGTTCTGGCGGTTGTTGTTGAGCACGTCTTCCATCTCCACGGAATTCTGCCCGATATGCAGCACGCGGTAGCGCCGGTTTACAATCTCGCCTTCGCCGGCGATGAATACATCTTCGCCCTGCGAGAGAAACACTTTTCGCGGCTCGCCCGGCTCGTTCTCGAATCCAAAAAATTTCAGCGTGATGGGCGGCGGCGGCGGAATGAACGGCGGCGGCCGCAAGCCACTCCGCTGATCATCATCCTCGGCCGCGCCAGACCTCAGCGGTTTTGGAATCGTCGCCACCGATCCGACAACAAAAATATTTCTTCCATTACCGGCGTACTTGATCTCCTCACTACTCTTCAGCAGACCCAGATCAAGGGTGGGATCGAGCCGCGGTTCAACTACCGCGATCACCTTTCCCGACTTCGTGCGACGGGTTGCCTTAGGCCCTACCGTGGCCGAACCGCTCTGCGAGGCGGCTGTCGGACTTGTCGACGACGACGGCCAATACTCGAAGAGCACCACCAGCACCGCGAGCGTTCCCAGCACCGCGAGGGCGATGACCTGCTTTTTATTTTCCGTCCCCAGCTTCAACTTCAGGCTCCTCGCAAATAACTGTGCAGGCCAATCTGTAGCCGCACCGATCCGGTACCTTCGCCGGCGAGATCGACACTATCGACCGTAAAGAACATCTTCGAGCGTTCCAATGTATTGATGAAGCGCACCAGTTGCAGGTAGTCTCCGGAAAAACTTCCTTCAATTTCAATCGGTACGATGCCCGACGTTTCCGGATCCTCTTCTTTGTAGCGCGCCGACTGGATGTGGATGCCATTCTCTTGCGCCAACTTGCCAAGTTCGGTGGTCAGCTCGGAATCGGATGCCGCAAAGCGGGCTTTGTAGAAATCGCCGATCTGGTCTTTGGCGAGCACGATTTTCTTATCCATGCCCTTCAGCGGTGCCACGTCATGCGTTTTCTTGGCCAGCTCCGCCGTGAGTTCTCTGATCTGTGTCCGCCGCGAATCCGACGAACCCACCAGCGGCGAAAACAAAATCCCAGCCGCCACCACATCGGCCACCACCATAGCGGCGATGGCAACGGTCAGCTTCTTGCGCGTTTTGCTGAGATCGGGCATTGGCTTATTTTGCGCTCCCAATCGAGTCGTCCGGAATGTAGGTCGAAACTACCGTGGCTGTTACCCCGGTGCCTGTGTCCGACGATCCCGTTTCCTGCACCAGTTGCGCACCCTGAAAATGTTTCGAACCTTCCATGTGATGCACCAGTTCGACTGCTGCCAGGCGGTTGTCGCCCGCGAGTCTCATCTCGAGTTGCATTTCGTTCTGCTCGTTGAATTCCGGCCGCAGAGACACCACATGCAGGTTTGGAGGCATCACCTGCTCGAGATCTTCGAACACGCGCGTCCACGAAAATGCTTTTCGGCGAATCAGGCCGTTCAAAAATTGTGACTGGTCGCGCGTGCTGCGGTTCGAGACCATATCGAGAAAGGCCTGCGCCTCGGCCCGTTCCTGATCGCGCTTGGCGATCTTGTCCTGAAGCTCGGCGATGTAATGGCGATCTTTTCCGGCCTCGGTCCAACTCCGAGCAGTCCAGCCAATCAGCGCCAGCGTCAACACGGCCAGCACGCCGATCCCGAAGCCCCAACGCATCCAAAATTCGCGCGGGTCCTCGTACGGGTGAGTCGCGAGATTGATTCCCAGCCGCATATTAAAAAGTCCAAGGCAACACTGATTACTTCTTTGATGTCCTCTGTGAAACCCCGTGTACCCTGTGGTTCACGATTTGCGGTTCATGCTTTCTCCACCGCGTGTACGATCTGCCTACGAAATCAAAGCTCCCACCACGCCGCCCATCCGCCACCGCGGAACCGTGCCGGTAGTCGATCCAATCTGCGACGATGTAATCAGCTCTTCGACGGTCGCGCCCGTCTGCGCCTTCAAAGCTGCGGTCGCTGCGGCGACATCGGCGAGGCCCGAAACATATACGCGCTCAATGTTGAGGTTATACGTGTCCTGGAAAAACACCACCGACGGGTAAACTTCCTCCGCGAGTTGCTCTCCCGTAATCGTCACGCCCCGCGTATTTTCCAGCGTGCGGATCAAGAGCAGATGATCCTGGTCGAGAATCGCGATACCAATTGTGCGCGCATCGACCTTGACCACCAGCGTCGGCCGCTCTGCGTCGGCCGCGCCCAGCGCCGCCAGCATCGACGGCATTACCACGCCCGGCGTATAACCCGCCTCGCGAAAGGCCGATTCGTACTCTTCGAGAACGTTTTTTAAAACGACCGCCGCAACCACTTGCGTTCCCTTGCCAGTCTGCGCGTGATAGGAAATTCGCGCCTCGTCGAGATCGAAGGGAAGCGATTTTTTCAGGCGGAAGCGCACAACGGCTTCGGCCTCTTCGGGCTTCGCGGGCAGCGTTTCGAAATCCAGCAACACCACGCGCACCGTCGTGTCGGGCAGGATTGCAATCACATCGCGCGATCTCGCGCCCACGCTTCCTAGCGCGCCCTCAATTGCCTGCCGGAGCGCGGCGACATCGCGCAGATTCGCTTCCGTCAAATCGGGCACGACTGTTCCCGGCGCCAGTTCGCGCGCCGCCGACATCTCCACCATGCGTCCGCGATCGGCGGCTCGCCCCGCAAGCACGCGGTCGGCCGCGATTTCGCAAGCCAGGATCGGTCGGCGGTCGTGTTTGGTGGAAGCCATCATCGTTCTCGAATCGAAATCAGTTCAGCTTCGGCGCTCGGCGGAGGAATCGGCAATCGGTCTTCCCTCAGCCCATCGAGGTGAAACTCAATCGCCTCCTGAATCAGCGAGCGCACGTCTTCTCTCGTTGGCCCAGTTGTAACCACCCCGGGCAGATCGGGAACGTAAGCAGCCCATCCAGTTTCGGATTTTTCGTAAACCACCACGAAATTCACTGCCAACTCCAATGATATCCCCCGTATTACGGACACAACAGTTACCTCGGCGGGTGCCCGGATTGTACTCACGTGCACAGGCCCGGTAACCCCGTTACCGCATTGTTTCAATAAACGTAACCTTGTTGATTTCCTTCAGCGTGGTCGCTCCGCTGCGTACCTTGTCGAGCGCCGACTCGCGCAGGAAGCGCATGCCTTCTTCGCGTGCTCCGCGCCGGATCTCCGAAGTGGGCTTCTTTTCGAGAATCATCTCGCGGATGCGGTCGGTCAAATCCAGAAGTTCATGAATCGCGGTTCGGCCTCGGAATCCCGTGCCCGCGCACTCAATGCAGCCCTGGCCTTCGTAGAGCGGAACCTGTGACCACTGCGCTGGATCGAGTCCGCTCGCTTCGAGCACATCCGGCGGATAGTTCACGGCGGTACGGCACGAATCGCAGATCAAACGCACCAGTCGTTGCGCAAGGATGCAGTTCAACGCCGAAACAAAGTTGTAGGGCTCGACGCCCATGTTCAGGAAGCGTCCGAGCACGTCGACTACGTTATTCGCGTGAACGGTCGTGAATACCAGGTGGCCTGTAAGTGCAGACTGAATGGCGATCTGCGCCGTTTCGTTGTCGCGAATTTCGCCGACCATGATCTTGTCCGGGTCGTGACGCAAGATCGAGCGCAATCCGCGCGCGAACGTCAGACCCTTCTTTTCATTCACCGGAATCTGCGTAATGCCGCGCAACTGATACTCGACCGGATCTTCAATGGTGATGATCTTGTCTTCGTCGGTCTTGATCTCGTTAACGGCAGCGTAGAGTGTGGTTGTTTTGCCGCTGCCCGTCGGCCCCGTCACCAGCACCATGCCGTACGGTTCTTTGATGTAGCGCCGAAACCGCCTCAAGTCCGTCTCGTCAAATCCCACCACGTCGAGCGTGAGCTTCTTGAACTTCTCGCTCATCGACTCTTTATCGAGCACGCGTAGCACGGCGTCTTCGCCGTGAATCGACGGCATGATGGAAACACGGAAGTCGATAGCGCGCCCGCTGTACTTCACGCGGAAACGTCCGTCCTGCGGCACGCGGCGCTCCGAAATATCGAGTTCGCTCATGACCTTGATGCGCGAAATGATCGTGGAATGATGTTCTTTGCCGATCGGCGGCATGGCATTCGTCAGCACGCCGTCGATACGAAACTTGATGACCACCGAGTCATCCCGCGTCTCGATGTGAATGTCGCTTGCTCGCCGCTGCAGTGCGGTGAAGAGCGTCGTGTCCACCAGACGAATGATCGGGCTCATGTCCGCGCCCGCCGTCGCCGTCAATTTGTCGATCGAGATGGTCTCGTCGTTGCCGGCTTCGTCCTCGCGGATCACGTCGAGCGTAAAACCTTCGCTGGCGTCTTCGAGCACGCGTTTGGACTGTTCGGTCTTCTGGAGGATGTCGGAAATTTGCTTGAGCGTCGAAACCTTGGTGACGATCCGCTTGCCAAGCAGCAGGCTGATTTCGTCGATCATCATCAACTGGCTGGGATCGGCGATGGCGATCGCCAGGCGTCCGTCCGCCGTCTCGTCAAGCGGCACAAACTTGTAACGGAACATCAGGTGTACAGGAATCTTTTCAAACAGATCGTGGTGCAGCTGAAAGTCGCTGAGATCGATAAATTCGCAACGATAGCGCCGCGCAATGTCGCGCGCGCGTTCCAGTTCATCCGGAATGACCACCGAGGGCTCCGGTAATTTTCCGCCATTCACCACTGCTGATTTCTTATCTGCCATTGCCATGTCCAGTCTACAGCCTTACCACTAACTTTTTGTAGGAACGCGGTCTGCCGCGTCACCAATTCATGGGGGACTAATGCACATTCGCTCCCAGCGTAAATATCGGCATATACAGCGAAATCAAAACTCCGCCGACAAACACCGCCATCACCACCAAAATCAGCGGCTCAATCAGCGCCATCGCTGCGCCCAGAGCCGTCTGCACGTCTTCCTCGTAAAATTCCGCCACTGAGCTGAGCATGGCCGGCAGTGCACCCGTCGATTCGCCGACTTCCAGCATCTCGACTGCTAGATCCGGAAAAAGTTCCTGCGACTCCATACTCTTCGCCAGGCTCTGACCTTCGCGCACGCGGCTCGCCGCCGCACTGACTCCGATCAGCATTTGCCGGCTGCTCATCGAGGCGCCGGCTGTTTCCATGGCCGGCACCAGCGGTAGCCCGCCCTGCAACAGAGTCGCCAGAATGCGCGAGAAATTCGCCACCTGATACTTGAGCCGAATCTCGCCAATCAACGGCAGAGAAAGCAGGAACTTGTCAATCGCTTCTGCTCCGCGATCGCTATGCTTCCAGCGCAACAACAGAGTGATCCCCACCACCAGCACAATCACCACGATCCACGCATATTTCTGCGCATTCAGTCCGACCGCCAGCATGAAGACGGTGATGGCGGGCAGTTGTGCGCCCAGGTTGTTAAACAGATCGGCAAATTTCGGCACCACAAAGGTGATCAGGAAAATCAGCATCACCGTGACCACCGAAATCAGCAGCGCTGGATACACCAGCGATACCAGCAGCTTCTTGCGGAAGGTCTGCACCATGCGCTGATACTGGATGTAGCGGCCCAGGACCTCTTCCATGTTGCCGCTCTTCTCGCCAGCCATCAGCGTGGTCGTATACATCTTGGGGAACATGCCCTGCGCGGCAAAGGCGTCGGAAAGCAACTCGCCGCCCTTCACCCGCTCGCGCACGTTTTCGAGCAGGCGCAGCAGCGATTTGTCCCGCTGCCGTTTGATCAATAAATCGAGCGCCGTAAGGATCGGCAACCCCGCCTTGATCAGGGTCAAAAACTGCTGATTAAAGATCAGAAATGTCGCCTGCCGAAGCTGTCCGCGCTTGCCAAACTGCTTACCGCCTCCGCTGAAGAGCGTCCGCGGCTTGACCCAATAGACAAGGTAGCCCTGCTGCACGAAGCGGTCGTGAACCTCGGCTTCGGAATAGCCGTGCTCGACCTGCTGCCGCAGGTGGCCCTGCTCGTCGGCTACTTTGACCAGGAATTCAGCCATGATGAATCGTTTAATCTCGGGGGTTCTACCAAGTGTAACATGCTGTCCCCAAAGCCCTTACCGCAAGACATTGAGCTAGGTGGTACGGAAGTAATCCGCTCTTCCGAAGGCTACGGCCCGAGCGCTCCTTCCACCGTTTCCACTCCCGGGGGAGGCATGAACTGGAAACGGCTATCGCTCAACTCAACATTTTCCTTCCACCCTGAAAACCGAAACTCCGTCGTTCCGCCATCGGCCTCTATCAGAACAATTCGCACTATCTGATTAGACGCCGAAATTTCCAGTTGCACTTCGCTTAATTGCCCCGCCATCGCTTTGGGTACGCCCCGCAGCAACGTGTCTCCGGCAACTGCAGGGCCCTTATCCACAACCTTCGAAAGTCCCTGTAATTCATTCTCCAGTTTGGTTTTGCCCAACAAGAAAGCGATCGGCGACCGCAAGTCATCCAGCCGCTTCAAATCCGTCTTCCGCGCCTGCCGCTCCGCCGGCACGTAAAACCACACACTCTGGCCGTCGCTCACAAACAGCTTCTCTTTAGGAGAACGGTATTCCCACCGCATCTTGCGAGGCTTTTTCAGCCACAACGTCCCTGATTCCTCCCGCTGCGCTCCGTTTCCGCTGTAAGTTTCGGTGAATTCGCCTTCGAGGCTGCGCAGGTGGTTGTAGTGTTCGTCGACCGCGCGGGCAATATCGTGGACGCTGGTCTGAATCGTATTCCGCTGAGTAGTATTCTGACCTAGGTCCCGGGCAGAGGACAGCGACACCACCGCCGAAACTATCAGCCAGCACAGTGTGCAACTTTTCACGTTCGCTCGGAGTTCCCTCAGCCCTGATTTTACTCCGAGTCAGGTTGTCGGATGAGTAAACCGTCGACGGGCAAAGGCTGAATGAATCACGCCGATCTCATCTTGAACACCGAATATTCCGACTCGCCTCGCTCTTTTGCGAACAATCCCGATTCCGTCAGCACCCCTTCCAGCAATGGATTGTGATAGAGAATCCATACCGCCCGTGGCGCACGCTTCCATGACTCCTCAAGATTTCGGACGGCGGCGCGCAATCCCGCCTCCGGCAGCGGATTGAACAGATACACAACCAGGGGCGTCTCCGGAAAGACAAACTCGCACGCATCCGTACACAGCGCCTCGATCGCAGCTACTTGCCGCGCGGGCGACTGCGCCCGCCACGAGGCAATATTTTCCTCCGCCGCGCGATGCAGGTCAGCGATCAATTCAACGCCGATGATTTTCGTAAATGGATACTCCGCGGCTAGCAACAGCGCGCGCCCTTTGCCCGAGCCAATATCGATGAATGTAAATTCCTGAAAGTCGACAGGCAGCGCCGCCATCATCGCGCGAAAAAGCCCCGGCTCAGTAGGCTGATACGGAGAATGAAATAAGCCAAGCAATCGCGTACGCCAATCGACCGACCCGGCCGTCGTATTGACGCGCTGCTCCCAGTCATAATCCAAATCCCCATAGCGCGACCGCCGCCCCGCCGGAGTCGAGTCGCGCAAGAATCCAAACAATTCGCGGATTAGAAGGGAAGCAGCGCCAAGCCGACCGAGGGTTCGGGTGTGCTCCCGCCACCAGTCACACAGCGACGATCTAAGTTGTTTGGAAAGATCCGAAGGCACGCCAAGATGCTAGCAAACACTGACAACTGATAGCTGAGAGCTGACAGCTGATGGCTATTTACCCACCTGCTTTGGCATCGGCGACGCCATCCCCGGCGGTAGTCCCCTCGTGATGTAGAGAATGCTCTCCGGGTCCTGCACTTCAACCCGCCCATTCGGCATTAGCTTGTAAGGGTGCTCATTCGGATCAAGCGGCGTTCCATGAATAAACCCGACCCGTTCCAGATCGCTCATGCTCACAGGTAAGTGTCCCGTCTGCTGCTGGTATTTCGTAACCAGTCCTTCAAGTTGCGTCACTTCTTCATCCACCTGGAGCGCTTTCAGGTGGTCGACAGCATTCTGCCGGATCGCCGCTTCCTTCGTGCTCTGGTAGGTCGAATACCACAGGATGCGCGACGTTTCGAATTCGCCGCCCTGCTGCGCCATGCGCGCCGCCAGAATCGGCATAAACTTATTCGTGAACGGAAGCTGCGCTCCGCGCTCGAAGGCGTCCGCTGCCTTCGTATAGTCTTTAAACTCGGTGAAATACAAAAATCCCAGGTTGTAATAAAGCCGCCACTGATCGGGATTATGCGCGATCCCATACTTCAACAGCATCAGCGCATCGCCCGGCAATCCCGCGCCGTTTGGCGGCTGCGGCCCGAGGAAGTTGGCTCCAAACTGATATGGCGGAAGCATGTGCGGGTCGAGTTCGACCGTTACCTGAAGCAGCGGCGCGAGCAAGCGAAAATCGCCCGAGCCTTTGTGATGCTGCTCGCCAAAATATTGCACCGCGCGCGTCCAGTAAATATCGGCCATCAGCCCCGTATAGCCGAGACTCAGCCGCCGCAGCACTCTCGGCGAACGGATATACAGCGCCTGCTGGGACACCCGCCTCATCTGCACGCGATCAATCGCGAAGAGCATCGCGACCCCGCCCGCCATCGAGATAAGCAGCACGCTGGCCGCCACCAGACTGACGCGCCGCGAGTCGTTCATCGCCAACCGGGTCATTTCAAGTTCCTGCGCTGGAAGATCAGCACCGCTCCCGAAATTGCCATCGCCGAATAGAGCAGCGCATACGCCGTGTTATAGAGAACCAGCCGCCCCGGCACGGCCTCTCCGTGCGCTGCCTGGTTGATGATGTTGAACGCGGAGAAATTTGGCACCAGATAAGCGATCGCCGTCGCCAGCGTCCCCGCCAAGCCTTGCGTAATGCGCGCAAAGCCGCGCAGGTCGTCCGCCAGGCTCCCGATCACGAACAGCGCAAATGTGAACACCGCCGACATCAGCGGCGTCGAAAACGACGAGAAAAACAACGCCAGCGCGCACACGATCAAAAATTCGAGCACGATGAAATACAGCGCGAGCAATATCCAGACGTCGCCCTTTTCAAATTTGTGCGCCACGTACAGCAGCGCGAGAAACACTCCAATCGCCATAAAGAACGTATTGACGACCAGCGTCCCCGTGAGGCCGAAAAACTTGCCGACCACGAATTC
>JBAWBE010000485.1:0-12378 GCA_049589635.1 Terriglobales bacterium | reverse complement strand
CGTACGCTGATATCGCGAATCGCCGCTGTGACAAGAACTCCTTCCGCGCTCTCGAGCGGGCTCAGCATGATTTCGATGGGGAACTCGCTGCCGTCCTTGCGCCGCGCCATGAGTTCAATGCCCGTGCCGATCTGTTGCGCCAGCGCTTCGGCCGCCGTCCGCGTGCCATCGGCGATCAGCCGCTCCGCGAAGCCTTCGGGAATAATGTTCGTGACCTTCTGCCCGACCAGTTCGTCGCGACTGTAGCCAAGTTGTTTCTCGGCCTGCACGTTCAAGAGCACAATCTCGCCCGCCGTGTTGACCACCACCATCGCATCCGGAGCCGCTTCCAGCAATCCGCGGTATCTGCCCTCCATTTGGCCGAGATGCTCCTCTGCTGCCCGGCGCATGCTGATATCTCGGATTGCCGCCGTTACGAGGATGCCTTCCGCGCTCTCGAGCGGGCTCAGCATGATCTCGATCGGGAACTCGCTGCCGTCCTTGCGCCTCGCCATCAGTTCAATCCCGGTGCCGATCTGCTGCGCCAGCGCGTCGGCCGCCGTCCGCGTGCCGTCGGCGATCAGCCGTTCCGCGAAGCCTTCAGGAATAATGTTCGTGACCTGCTGCCCAACCAGTTCGTCGCGGCTGTAGCCGAGTTGTTTTTCGGCCTGCACGTTCAGCAGCACAATCTCGCCTGCCGTGTTGACGACCACCATTGCATCGGGAGCCGCTTCCAGTAGGCCGCGGTACCTGCCTTCCATCTGCCCAAGATGCTTCTCCGCCGCCCGGCGTACGCTGATATCGCGAATCGCCGCTGTGACAAGAACTCCTTCCGCGCTCTCGAGCGGGCTCAGCATGATCTCGATGGGAAACTCGCTGCCGTCCTTGCGCCTCGCCATCAGTTCAATTCCGGTGCCGATCTGCTGCGCCAGCGCTTCGGCCGCAGTGCGCGTGCCATCGGCGATCAGCCGTTCCGCGAAGCCTTCAGGAATAATGTTCGTGACCTGCTGCCCCACCAGTTCGTCGCGTTTGTAGCCGAGTTGTTTTTCGGCCTGCACGTTCAAAAGCACGATCTCGCCCGCCGTGTTGACCACCACCATGGCGTCCGGAGCCGCTTCCAAAAGTCCGCGGTACTTCGCCCCCGATTCCTTGCTCTCGCTGATGTCGGTGTTGGTGCCTACCCAGCGCAGCACCTTGCCCTTCTCGTTGCGGATCGGAACCGCCCGCGAGAGGAACGTGCGATAGCTGCCATCCCGCCCGCGCAGAGGAAACGTGTCTTCCCAGATCTCGCCGGCCGCAAAACTGCGCTTGATCTTCTCCATTACTCGCAGTCGGTGATCGGGATGAAGCGCGTCTTGCCCGCCCGACCCGACCACATCCGCCAGCTTGGTTCCGGTGTAATCAAACCAGCGGTCGTTGTACCAGAAGATGTAGCCGTTTTCATCGGCCATCCAGGCGAGTTGGGAAATGTTGTTGGCCATGTCGCGAAAACGTTCCTCGCCTTCGCGCAACGCCTCCACCGCGCGATCACGAGCCTCCGAGTCACGACGAACCATCCAGCCGGCAGCCGCGGCGATCAGCACTCCGAGCAGGGTTCCGAGAAACAAAACGATCTTGATCTGGCCGAGGCGATGCTTCGCGTCGGCATCGCGTACGATCAGCAAATGTTCCTCTTCATCCTCCATCTGCCCAACCAATCCCAGAAATTCAGTCATGACTTGTTCGGCCCGGTGGCTGCGAATGGCATCCGCGGCCACCTCCGGACCCTGGGCGCGGCGCAAATCGAGAACCTTGTCGGCGAGCGCGAACTTCTCTGCCGCCAGCCTTTCGACCTCCGGAAGGCGGCCTTGCTGCAAGGCGTTATCCACCGTCAGGTTTCGGACTGCGGTGTCGTAGCGCGCTACCTCCTGCCGGCTCGCCAGGCAGCTCTCGAAGTAGGAGTCATTGCCCGTCAGCAAAAATCCCCGGCAGTTCGCTTCCACCGTCTCCATCGCCAGACGTAATTCGCGGAGGTTCCCGATCACTTCGTGGGTATGCCGCACCCACTTATCGCTTTCGCTCGACACGACCATCGCGCGATAAGAAATCGCGCCCACCACCAGCAGGGTCACAATGGCGGATCCGAACCCGATTTGTACTCTCCGGCTTAATAGCGACGTGGGTTTCATTTTCAACGGCTTCCTACTCTGAAGAGGTTGATCGCGACTTAAGGCGAGCTTGCCACAAATGCTGTATTACTGACGGCACGTAGGTATATGTTTTTGATATTTGGTCACTCGATTCGCTCGACCAATTACCTGCTGCTGTATCAAGGGGATATCGGCTCGCGTCGAGGTGAACTTTAGTGGTGGAATAGCGGCGAAGGATGAGGTCGCGGCAGGACCCTATTCCCATTTCAGGACGATTCTCGGCGCAGTCACTTTCAGGCGGTCGTGGCCATGGCCGATTTCGCGGTCACCGTCGCTACTACCGTTACGGTGGGACCGATGGTGCCGTATTCCTCAAAGCTCTTCAGCCTGAGGATGAGGGCTGACGTGACTTCCTGCCCTTTAGCCACCAGCAGTACTCCAGCCTTCGTCCGCACCTCGGCTTCCAGAACCATACCAAACGAAACCAATTCGTCAATTTTGCAGGTGCGCACCACGGTCTGAGTTTTCTCCACATCCAATTTCATTTCCCGTAGCGCAAAGAAGATTCGCGGATCGAAACTCTTGTGTTCTTTCGACAACTGGTTCGCGGCTTCCTTATTGGAGAGGCCCTTCCCCACCAGGTCATCGAAAGCGAAGATTACGTGCAATAGGTTGGCTCCCTGCTGGAGTTCGGCCGTTTCTGAATCGGTGGTATCGCCTGCCATCGGGCCGGAATCATTCTGATGGGCGATCATCCAGGCGATCGGTTCCAGGCGAGGGATTTTCGCGAGCAAGTCATGAGCGACGCTCGGATGAGAATCAAATCGTGCTTGCTCGCCCGGCGAAATTGGCCGGCCGGCGTGGACAGCCTCGACGGTTTCCGGGTGAAGAGTGACGCACCCGAGCTGCGACATCATGGCAGCGACCTCAAACCTCCAGGGGTTTTCCAAGGCCATGGTTGTGACTACGAGATGCATATAGCGGCGGACGCGCAGTGCACGGCCGAAGGCCACCGGGTTGATTAGGCCAAGCATCTCCGTGAGCACCTGGATACTGCCTTGCAGGGTGTTTTCCAGTAGTTCCTTTTCCGCCGTGACCAGACGGTACTGCATCAATCCCGCACTCAAGGCTTTTCCCAGAGTTTCCTTGTCGCAGGGCTTGGTGAGAAAGCGAAATATGTTGCCTTCGTTGACCGCACTCACGGCGCTCTGGATATCGGCATTGCCAGTCAGCATGATACGAATCGTATCGGGCGCGAGCTGCTTGATTCTTGTCAATAGCTGGGCGCCGTCCATTTCCGGCATGTGCATGTCAGATACCACCACGGCATACGGTCCAGTTGCTTCCAGCGCGCTCAGGGCCGCTGCTCCACTAGCAGCGGTCTCGATTTGAAACTCTTTATGTAATAGGAGCTGATAGCCTGCGAGCACTTTGCTTTCATCGTCAACCATTAAAATCTTTTCAAGCATGAGCTGCACTCCTCAGAACAACTTCCTGGCAGGCGTTCGACCACGATGCCAGTTGCGCTTGCAGCCCCAACTGGATCATAAGAGGCTCGTCCATTGCCGAGTTTTCTCCGAAGCCCGATTCGGGATGCATCTGGTTTTCGTAGTTGTCCGCTGCATGGACCGCGATCAGCGCGGAAAATGACGTAGGTTGAGCGTGCGACGGCTCGTGATGCCAGGCGACCGCCTCCACTACCGAATCGGCCAGCCCCCATAGCCCGAGCAAGTACGCTCCCGCCAAGTTGTGAGTACAACCAAACGCTTCTCCCTCGCACGTCGCCAGCAGAGCTCCTGGCTCGGCCGCGCGGCGTAGAACTTGCTGATACTCGTCAGCAAAAGCGGAGGCAAATACTAACCGGCCGACATCGTGGAGTAGACCTGCGGTGAACGCATCATCCATCATTTCGCGCGGGCAGCGTTGCACTTTCGCAATGGCCTTCGTAAAGCAGGCAGTGGCCATGCTGTGCTTCCAGAGGAAGCTCATATCCTGCGCGCTCTGTCCTCCGAAGCCGGAAAATACCTCTACGCTCAGAACCAGCGCTTTCAGATTCTCGAATCCGATCAAGGCGATGGCCTGGTGCGGGCTGGAAACCTGGCAGGCAAGTCCGAAAAACGCCGAGTTGACCAACTGAAGCACTTTGGCGCACATGCCCATATCTTTCTCAATCAGGTCGCCTATCTCCGTGAGCGAGGTTTTCGGAGATCGCAATGCCTCAGTTACCGCTAAATAAAGCGCCGGCAGGCTGGGCACAGTTTTCAGGCGGGAGAGAACCTCTTTCAATCGTGGATTGTCCAGCGTGTCGCGCAAGGCGAAAGCGCGCATCAGCCTCTGCTTGAGTTCATCCACGTCACACGGCTTCGACAGATACTGGTGGCTAGGACCGACCGAACGCAAGATGTTCTCACGGTCGGATTGCCCCGAAAGAATGATGCGGATCGTCCGCGGAAACCTGGCCTTGACCAACTCCAATAGTTGGGCGCCATCCATTCCGGGCATACGCATGTCCGTGATCACCACGTCAAATGGGGCTCGCTCCATCATTTCCAGGGCTTCGGCGCCGCCGCTCGCGAACTCGACCTCCCACTCCGCGCGCATGCTGCGCAGGCTGTGCTGAATGCCTTGTAGAATCATGGGTTCATCATCGACAAAGAGGACTCTTTTCATGACTCAAGGGCTCCCATTTCCAGCGGAAGGCGGATGAAGAAGGTCGTGCCTTCCCCCAGTTCACTTTCGAACCAAAGCTGGCCCTGATGGCGATTGACAATTGCGGCATGAGCTAACGCCAGTCCCTGGCCCGTACCTTTGCCCACTTCTTTAGTCGTGAAAAAAGGCTCGAAGACTCGGGAACGTATCTCAACTGGAATACCGGCGCCCGTGTCGGCTACCGCGATCCGGGCCCACTCGCCATCGCGCCGCGTACTGATTGTGATGGTTCCTTTCCCTTGGCCATTTTTCTCAACCACGCTGCCGATGGCGTGCGCAGAGTTGATGATCAAGTTGAGGATCACCTGGTTGAATTCGCCGACTAGGCACGGAACTAGAGGGAGGTCGGCATCGAAAGCGGTAACCAGGTCGGCGCAATATTTCCATTCGTGTCGACTGACTGAGATAGTGGTTTCGATTGCCTGATTGAGGTTAATAACGCGCTTCCCTTCCGAGCCGGGATGGGAAAATTCCTTAAATCCTTTTACGATCTTGGCGACTCGCGATACTCCTTCCAGGGAGTTGTCGATCGCGTCCGGAATATTTTTTAACAGGTATTCCAGATCGCACTTCTGGTGGAGTTCGGAGAACTGCTGCAGATGTTCTCGCGACACGGGTCCGGTGGCGCATTCCGCTTGCACCGTCCCGCAGAAGTTCAGAAATTCTGCAATCGAGCCCCAGGAGTCTTTTAGAAAACGGATATTATGCCCCACGAATTGCGTGGGAGTGTTGATTTCATGCGCGATCCCGGCCGCCAGTTGGCCGATGGCCTCGAGTTTTTGCGCCTGGCGAAGCTGCAATTCCAACCCCATGCGTTCGGTGACGTCGGCTCCGGTGACGATGAATCCGGTGGGCTTGTCGGTCTCCGCCAGAATGCGCAAAACGTACAAACCTAATAACCGCGTCTCGCCTTCCCGTTCGTAGGGCAGATTGTCACAGCGATACGAAGTTTCGGTTCCCAGCCAGCGCGTGATCTCGGCTTTCATGTCGGGACGCAGCCATCGAATTCCGCAGTCGTCAATCGCCCGGCCCTGTGCGCTGCGGTCATCAACCCCAAAAGTGTTGGTTGCGGTCAGGTTCCACCGCGTAATGTGGCCCTGAACATCCAATCCGATCAGAATCGAAGGGATGGAGCGCAGGAAGAGGTCGGTTTCCGCCTGCGCACCCTGCAACGCGGCGAGAAGTTCACCCTTGACCCGGTTGGCGCCCTCCGCCTCCTTCCGGGCTTCCTGCATATCAACCTCCGCTCTCTTGCGCTGAGTGGCATATCGTATGGCTCGGGCAAGGCCTAGTGTCTCGATTGTGCCTTTGACCAAAAAGTCCTGGGCGCCTTCCCGCAAAGCCTTATCGGCCATTGACTCGTCGTCGCATCCGGTCAGCACAACCAACGGCGTACCAGGCGCGGCTGCGTGCGCGCGCCGCACCGCTTCTAGTCCCTGCGCGTCCGGCAACCCCAGGTCAAGCAGGATAACGTCCACGGCATTCTTCGCTAGGTGGGTCTCCGCCTCGCCCATGAATCCGACTTCGGCCAAAGCGAACTTGTGCGGAGTCTGCTCTTTGAGCATCTCGCGTAGCAGACGAACATCCAGTGAGTTGTCTTCCACCAGAAGAATCCGCGTTGGCATGTCTTTCATTTATCCGCAAACCATTAGGCGCCGTCGTGGGTTGTTCCCTCCGATACGCGTGACAGACTAGGCACGTGAGGGAGCACACCGATTCCCATCGATTGCCTCTCTCATCGGCGGAATTGACCGTCCTCTTGAATGCTTGCCGTCCCAGAGAAGTTCAGGTGGAGTGAGGGGTGGGGCTGCGCACGGCGAAGGTTCGGCAACGCGAAATCCGCGCCGGTCTCCTCCGCGCTGTTGAACCTGTTGCAACCTGCTTGTCGAATTCTGTTGATATCTGATGCTCGACCGCTTACCGCATCACGGAGAAAAGTCCCAGTGTGGCCTGCGCCTCGGAAGGTGGCTCGGTCATCTCCATCGCCCAGATCGCGGCCGGGCGCATGTACATCGAAGCACGAAAATTGCCATCGATCTCGTAGGCCTCGGGTGATCGGAACCAGTATCCCTTGCTCTCGTAAACGACGTGGTACACGCCCCAAGCCGTGCGGTAGCCTTCGTTCTTGAGTCCGTCGGCGAGCATAAGGGCGGCGACACTGAATGTTGTACCTGTCCAGACTTCCTGCACCTGCTCGTTGCTCGTGATGATGGTGCCATCGGGCGCCATGCCGTTTACCGCGCCCATTTCCCCGCTTGCAAACCTCATCACGTTGTAGTCAAAAATCTTTTTAAGCGCCTTGCGTTGCATTTCCATAGGGATGACATCGCCGAGGCCGGTCATGTGCGCGTACCACTGTCCAGCGAGTTGGTCTGCCTGGATGTCGTCGCGGTATTCGCTTTCAGTGTCGTAGCGGAAGTATTCTCCGTTCCAGAGCTTGCGGATGTAGCTCGCCTGACTTCTCGCAAACAGATCGTGATATTTTCTCTGGGCTGTCGAGTCATTCAAAACCTTGGCGATTTCTTCGGCCGCGCGCAAGGCGGCCAGCCAAAGGCCACCACAGTAGGCGCTTTCTCCTCGAACTATCCACACGTCATAGGTCTGGTCGGGAAAGCCGTCATTTTCTGGAATACCGTCACCGTCGTGGTCGAATTTACGGAGGTAGTCGAGCGCCAGTTGCACCGCAGGCCAGGTGTCGCGCAGAAACTTCGCGTCACTGCGACCCGTGAAAACGTAGTCGCGATAAACCATCAACACAAACTTCGGGTTCAGATCCTTCCAGGCGTCGTTGTCCTGCCAGCTGGATTGGTTGACTTTGAAAAACGGGTCCTCCTCGGGTGCGCCAAGATCGTGGGGAACCGCTCCCCGGCTCTTTCGGGTACGAAAAGTCTCTTTGTGATCCTGCTGCGTCTTCCAAGTCCAGATCAACTTTTCGGGCTCATCCTGCAAAACAGTTTCGGCGAAGGTGCGAATCTCCTGTTTCTCAAGGTCCGGCCAGAACTTCACCATCGGCATCGAACCATAGAAGCGGACATCGAGAGTGGAATAGTAAGGATAGTCGTAACACTCGAGAAAGGAGAACAACGCGGGAGACTTGGGATCGGCGCCAACGGGGCGTCCCCACAGGGACCCACCATCCGTCAGGGTATAGAGTTCGTTGAAGAGTTCAGCGCGATACCACTCCGGTTTGCCGGTTTCGCTGATGTACGGATTTTGCCAGGCATCGATGGCGTCGCTCCATTCCGAAGCATGCGTCAACCCTTCAGCGGCGACCTTCAGAGCGTTTTTCCCGGACTTGTCAAAAAAATCGGTATAGCGCCGGTACCATTTGCGACCCGTGCCAAACTCCATCAGCGGCATATCCCAAGAAATGACCATGGGGACGACTCGCTTCTCGTGGGGCTGCAAGGTGAAGCGCACCGCGATTGCGCCAGCCAGGGTCTCTCCGCTGCTGATCCATTTGAAGTCATTGTTCGGAAGGCGGCCATCCTTGGAAAAAGCGCTCCAGACCTGATCGCCGCCGCGTTCATTGGGAATGAAGGAGTTTTGATAAGTTATTTCCACCCCAGGAGATTCAAGAGACGAAATGGCGAATTGTCCGTCCCAGTCGTCTTGAACATCGCCAGGGCGAACGCGATCAAACACCACCGACTTCATCGTGCCGACTCTTCCTAGAGACGTTGAGACGACGCTGTTGTAGTTGCCGCAGTTGATCTTCCCCTTAAAGTTACGCGACGTGTCGCGAAACCAGCCCATCATATTCGCCCACGAAAGCAGCACTGAAACGATCACAGGTTGGTCGGTGGAATTCTCCGCGTGCCAGCGGTAGACAGCTACTGGATAGCTGCTTTCGCGATAGTTGCCGGGCAGTACGGGAGAAAACTGCTCCAACATGACGTGAGCTGGTAACTTCTCCCACCGGTAGTCGTACCAGGACTTTGGGTAGAGTGCGTAGTAAGTTCCCGCGCCTACCGGATAGTCCCACTTCCATGCCTGGAGATCCTGATTCTTTGGATGGTCCGCAAGAAGGACTTGCGCGATACCGGCCGGCGCGCCCTCGGATCTCTCATAAATGGCAAACTGGTTGGCATACACAGTTTCGTATTTGTGGGTGCCGGCTTTCAAATGCCAGCGAGAAAAGTCGCCGCGGTAGGTGCGTGAGAAAGTGCCCGAGCCAAAACCGCCGACCGGCGCGCCTTGCCAATAACCATCATCAATCAGAGTGGTCAGCGCGGATTTGCGAGTTCCGGGATTGGCGAGCGGCTCGCCGATGCCTCGTTTCCAGGCGATCGCGGGAATCGTGTCGCCCGCCCAGACGGAAGGAAGAGTGCAGACGGTGATTAGAAGTAGAACGGCGCTTTTCCAAAGCGGGCGGTTCATGGAGCCTCCGGGATCATAGGAAAGGCGGTTCGCTGAAATTTACGGGCGACGGAGCGCGGCGGAAGCGCACATGAATCACCGCTAACAATTTCAGCTAGACACCGCCTCTTGTGTGTTCACGCGTCTCAATATCGCGCGGGACCGCTCGACTTTCGCACCACCAGTTCGGGTTCAATCGCGATCTCCGGAACGTATTTGATTTGTCCCTCGATTCTCCCTAGCAGCGTTTGCGCCGCGATTTCGCCCATTTTCAGTAGAGGTTGCCTTACGGTCGTCAGCGGGGGACTAATATAGGACGCGCTCTGTATATCGTCGAAACCCACCACCGATATATCGTCGGGTACTCGGAGACCGGCCTCCTGGAATGCGCAGATGGAACCGATAGCGGAAATATCGTTATATGCGAACAGGGCCGTAAAGGGCTGCTTGCGTTCGAGCAATTGACGGGCAAAAGGATAGCCGAGACGCGGCGTCGGATCGTCTCCCTTGAGCTCGATAACCAATTCCGGCCGCATGCGGATGCCCACTTTTGCCGCAACTTCGCAGATCGCGTTCCAGCGCACCTCGGAATCGGCGCTTAACTTTGAACCTTTCATGAAAGCGATCTTTTCATGGCCCAGCTCGACGAGATGTGTCAGCGCCAGGGATGCGGCGCGGCGATGATCCAGGACGATGTTGCTTACTCCCTTGATCCGGCGATGTCCTGCGACCGCGACGGTCGGCAGAGGCGGTTCTTCCGTTAGTAGAGTGTCCACGGTGATGAAACCCTCCACCCCTCTTTCCCGAAGAACGGTTGAGTAAGATTCAAGGAGCTTCTTGTCATGGCGATGAGCTACCGTCAGAAAGAAAACATTCTGTTTTCGAAGATAACGCTCGATGCCGCTAATCACGAGAGAGCCGTAGGCGTCGCCGATTTCTTCCAGAATCACTCCAATCATGTAAGTGCGTTTGACACGGAGTGAACGGGCGAAGAAATTGGGACGATAGTCGAGAGCGCGGGCTGCCGCCACGATCCGCTCTTTAGTGTGCTTTGGGACGGAACGCGAAGCTGCAGAGCTGTTGAGAACCGCTGACACGGTGCTCGCGGTAAGCCCCACCAGCTCCGCCACCGACTTCAGCGTCACTGTCGACTTCGGTATTCTGCCTGTTTTCTTCTGGAGAGTTTTCATCTGGCCGCTATTCTTGCAGGACCTCTGCATTCGTATCTACGGCTCTCGCTCTCAATCTGTGGCCAGCGGATTGTATCCGAAGAACGCATCGAAACCAAGCCAAATGCTGACCGCCCATTGTGATCACGAGAATATCGATATTTAAATCATTTTATTTAGATACACTGTTATCAGTAGTACTGAATGTCGCAAAAACATCGATATTCTTCTCGTGGCCCTGTGAAATATCGTATTGCAGCCGCTGCCTCTTAGAATAACGTTATTTTTCACTTGACAAAGATTCGTGACAGGAGCTTAATCTTCAACGGACTAATACGAAACTGTTACGCGCCACTCTGTATTTAGATGCCGATGTGCAAGGCGATTTCGCTTTCTGATCTGTACCTCGAAGTACCAGTCGCTGGTAACGCGGTCAACTTCTAGCTTCGGAGGGCTCCATGACGCGTCTTATTCACTGGACGATTACGTGTTCGTTTCTGATCGGTACCGTCGTCCCGGCATTTTCACAGAGCAGGAATACCGGTGAGATTCGTGGAACGGTGACGGCAGGGGGCGCCGTAGTGCCGGCCGCGACCGTTACGGTAACCAATAATGATACGGGCGAGAGCAAAGATTTCGTCACCAACCACGACGGCATCTACGATACCGTTTCGACGCCCGCCGGAAACTACACCATCACGGTGACGGCCAAGGGCTTCAAGAAAACTGTCATCGGCCCGGTTACCCTGCAAGTGGATGTGATCACCGAGAACGCCGCACTGGATGTGGGCGCTGTATCGGAAACGGTCACGGTGGAAGCGGGCGGCGTTCCGCTGTTGGAGACGGAGACCTCGCACCTCGGTTCGGTGCTCGAAGCGAAAACCATTCAGGAATTGCCGCAGATCGGCGCAGGAATTACCGGCAACGACTGGGCGAATTTCAACATTCTGCTGCCGGGCGCTGCCGGTACCTCAACAGCCCCCGGTTCCGAAGGCAGCGGCGCTTACAACGCTGGCGATGCCGTCTCCATCAATGGCAACCTGCCTAACTATGCCAACTATCTCCAGGATGGAGGCGTCGTTCAACTGCCCGTCAGTAATAACGTGGACAACACGTTGTTTGAAGCAATCCAGGAAGTCCAGGTCACGACCTCTTCTTTTTCCGCCGAGTACGGCATTGGCGGCGCTGTATTCAATCAGATCACCAAGGGCGGAACGAATGGCTTTCACGGTTCGGCTTACGAGTTTTTCCAGAACGATTATTTGAACGCCGCGCCGTACTTCGGGGTGCCGCTCGGTCCTGGCGGCAGCTTAATTCCGGCGAAACCATCAGTTCTGCGGTATGACGAGTGGGGCGGTTCCATCGGAGGTCCAATACTGAAGAACAAGCTGTTCTTCTACTTTGTCCGCGACAAAATCCATAACAACGGCTCAAATCCTCCCACCGAGGGAAACACGCCTACTCTGGCTGAAAGAGGTATGGGAACCGCGTATCCTGGGGCGTTCGATTTCAGTGCAGCCGGCCTCCCCACTCTCTACGATCCCGCGACGACGGTTTGTTCGCCGACTTGTACTCGGACCTCTTTCGCCGCCGAAAACACCGGAGCGCTTGCAGGCGTGAACGCTATTCCGGCCGACCGAATAGATCCCGTAGCGGCAAAGATTCTAGGTTTCTATCCCCTTCCGAACGCGGGTGCTCCGGGTGCCTTGACGAGCAACTACTCGACTGTTCTGCCAACGCCCAATCCGAACCTTAGATATTTTGGGCGCATCGATTACGATTTTTCTCAAAAACACCGCTTGTCTTTTTCGATTAGCCAAAAGGACAACCCAGGTGTGAATAAGTACGGTCCTTTCGCCTGCCCCCTTAGCTGCTTTTCGGGAGACATCGACGGGTACAATGCGCAGGCGACCATTACTTCTGAAATAAGTCCTAGGATGGTGAACGAGCTACGCATGGCTTATACCAAGCAGGGCAACTGGTTCGTTCCCGATACTATCGGTTTTGATGCGCAGAGTACGTTAGGCCTGCAA
>JBAWBE010000484.1:0-6184 GCA_049589635.1 Terriglobales bacterium | reverse complement strand
GTGGCGGAGAGGGTGGGATTTGAACCCACGATACCCGTTAAGGTATGTCCGCTTTCGAGGCGGATCGTTTCAACCGCTCACGCACCTCTCCGGAGAAAGCTGTCAGTTATCGGTTGTCGGTTTAAGGCGGTTGCCCTCAGCGGCTAAAGCCGAAACTAGTTTTCGTACTTGCGGCAAGGCTCGAAGCCCTGCCCTTCCCATTCCTGCTAACCACCGACGCCTAACGACGAACGACCAACGACTAACGACAGACGACTAGCGACGCTTCCTGAAAAACTCCTGCAATATTTCTGCTGACTTTCCCGCCAGTACTCCGCCGCGAACCTCCATCTGGTGGTTCAAGCTGGAATGATTAATGACCCCTAATACGGAATGCACCGCCCCGGCCTTAGGATCATCGGCGCCATATACGAGACGCCGGATGCGGGCATGAATTAGAGCTCCCGCGCACATTGAGCACGGTTCAATTGTAGCAAACAGCGTGCAGTCGCCGAGTCGATGATTACCGAGGTTTTGCCCGGCCTCGCGCAGCGCAATGATTTCGGCATGCGCCGAGGGGTCGTTGTCGGTCACGTTGCGGTTCCAGCCGCGTCCGATGATGCGGCCGTCAAGTACGACGACGGCTCCCACTGGCACTTCGCCCGCTTCCAGAGCGCGCTGAGCTGACCGCAGCGCTTCCTCCATCCAGAGCTCGTCGGAAGAAAGCTCGTCGGAAGAAAGCCTGTCGGAAGAAAGTCCGTTCGAAGACGCCGGGCTGGAAGCTTGTTCGCCAGAGCCTGCGTTGGTCGAAGCGCGCGGCACACCTAGCGGAGACTCCTGCCCAATAGTTGGCGAAACGCCCGCGCGGTGCTTCGATGTGCTGCTCACGCACGTGAGTCTATCGCGAATCTGCGCGAGGAGAGCGTGCGAATTTCGAGTCCGAGAGATGAGGAGTTACGTTGATTACTTTTGTGGGGGCTGGGAATTTCTCTTCCACTTATCCCAGCTGAAGGAAAATGCACAGACTAGCAGCTCCCAATGACACTTATTGTCACAGCCATATAAACACTTATAAAACATTGAGTTACATCGAGACATTAAATTGGAACTCTAATGCCAAAACGGCACCCCACTTGCATTTCCCAAGGTGGGCGGCGCCGATTCGCGTGACGCGCTTCGCCAGGGGGTTCAAACTCTGTGAAGAACATTCAGAAAATTGCGATGGCTGCGTCGTTCGCCTTATCGCTCTCCATTTTGGCCACCGGCCAGGTTTCATTCAACGAGGTCAAAGCAACTACCGCGAACGGGAACTCGGCCGCAGCGCTCAACAATTCGAGCCTGGCGCTGGCCAATGCCGGTACCACAACCTCGCACGATATTTCGATCTGGAACCGTACCACCGGCTTCAGCGATCTTGGCTTGAACAGTGCCAACAGCGTCGGCTCGGCTATCAATAATTCTGGCATGGTGGCGGGTGCTGGAAACAGCTCCGGCCTCTCTGAGGCTTTCATCTGGCAGCCCGGGCAGGGCGTTGAGTGGCTCGGTTCCCTCGGCAGCGGCATGAGCGTCGCTACTGGAATGAACGACTCCGGCGCAGTCGTCGGATTCTCTTACAACGGAGCCGACGAGCAGCACGCATTTCTTTGGACGCAGGCTTCTGGCATGCAGGATTTGACGCCCGACCTGACGAGCATTGGCGGCGCGACCGCCGTAGCAATCAATTCGTCGAACGAAGTGGTCGGCTATCTCTTTCCAAATGGCAGCCGCTTGCCGGTTGGTTTTTCGTGGACTCAGGCAGGTGGACTACAGAACTTCGGACTCTCCGGGACCGTGGTGCAGGCAGTCAATGCTTCGGGCATGATCGTGGGCCAGGCGCCTAATGCCGGCGGCTTCAAACACGCATTCTCGTGGACTCAGGCCGGCGGAATTAAAGACCTCGGAACACTGGGAGGTGCTGCCAGCACTGCGCTTTCGGTCAACAAAAATGGCTGGGTCGTCGGCACGTCCCTGACTACCGCGACCACCGGCCAGCTTCACGCCTTCCTGTGGACGCCTACCGGCGGCATGCAGGACCTCTTTGTACTGTCTGGACTTGCCAAGGGATTGCAGCCGTATTCGATGCAGATCAACGACTACGGCGTTATTGCGCTCTCATCGAACAAAGGGCTCGAACTGCTTTCTCCCAAGATGTACGCCAACCTGACTTCCTCGCAAAACCCTTCGACCTTGGGACAGCCCGTTACCTTTACCGTGACAGTCTCATCGATCGTCGGGCCGCCGCCCGATGGCGAGTTGGTGGATATCACGGTGAATGGCGTATCGAAAGGGTCGGCGCCGCTCGTGAATGGCGTAGCGACGTTAACGACCTCGACGATTCCTGCGGGCCTGCATACCGTTGTTGCCAAGTACGTCGGCGATAACAACTATCTTTCGAATACCTACGAGGCCATCCAGCAGCAGGTGAATCCGTAGCGACCGCATTACTCCGACTCCGTTAGACCGCATCGTTACAAAACTGAACCAATTTGGTGGGGATGGGTGAAATCGCCTATCCCCACATTTTTTGGGTCTGGCTCTCGAGCGGCGGCGTTTCGCCAGCTGTCGCGAGAGCCCGCCCTGAGCGTGCCGAACAGGAGTCTCGTCGTCCTGCCCGTGGTATGCTATGCACGTTATGGGAATGACGGAGATTCTCCGAAAAGTCTTTCTCGTGGACCTGATGCAGGGCCTTGGTGTGACCTTCCGCTATCAGCATCCCAAGGAGATTTATACCGAACAGTATCCGCTCGAGCGACCGCAGGTTGCGGAACGTTATCGCGGCGCACCGCGACTCAACGTTAACCCAGATACCGACGAGACTCTCTGCATTTCCTGTGACCTGTGCGCGCTCGCCTGCCCCGAACATCTGATCGTGGTGACCAGCGAGCGCAATGAAAAAACACGCCGCAAAGAACTCACGAATTTCACCTACGATCTAAGCCGCTGCATGTTCTGCGGATTGTGCGAGGACGCGTGCCCAACCGACGCCCTCGAACTCACGCAGGATTTCGAGCTCGCAAATTACTCTCGCGAGGACATGATCTGGGACCGGCAGACGCTCGAAAAGGGCCCCATGCCGACGGTTTACAAGAAGTAACCTCGCTTTCGCACAAACGTTCTGGCAAAAATAGGCTAGTACGACCTTTCGCACAGGGCTGTCAGGACAACCTTCCATCCGTCCGGCTACATAACTGCTGCTGTCTTTCGAGCGTTAAGTCTCGCGCGAAAATACCGATAAATTACCTAAACGAAGACTAATAAGGGGCATGCATGGGGAGCGGAGCAGTCTCTCGTCAATTAGAGGCGAAACCTCGCGTCTTGATCGTGAATGAAACTGTGCGCGGTGGAGATCTTCTCGTTCAGGAAGTTCCATATCACGCGCTGAGCTTTGGAAGTGTTGCCGATCAGCCGGCGACGAAGTTAACCGAGTGGCTGGCGATCAACAATGCCGGTACCTCGGAATCTGGCCAGCCAGCCCGGGAGGAGCTGGCAACGAAGATTGAGGAGCTGGCGCGTTCGAACCGGGAACTTGAGCAGTTTGCGTACGTGGTTGCCCATGATTTACAGGAGCCGCTGCGCATGGTCGCGTCCTACACGTACCTCCTCGCAGAGCGGTATCGCGGACGACTGGACGAAGACGCCGATCGCTTCATCGAGCACGCGAGCGTGGGAGCCCAGCGCATGCAGACGCTGATAGAGGATCTGCTCGCTTACTCCCAAGTGGCCCGCGGCAACGTAAAGTGCCGTGAAGTTGACAGCAAGTTTGCGCTCGCCGAGGCGCTTCGGAATCTGAGCGCGGCAATTGCCGAGAGCGGTGTCACGATTCACACATCTGCGCTCCCGGTGGTGGCCGCGGACCGGCCCCAGTTGACGCAGGTATTCCAGAATCTGATCGGAAACGCCATCAAGTTCAGAAGGGAACAAGCGCCCGCAATCTGGCTGGCCGCGAAGCGCAACAGCAGCGAGGAGTGGGAATTCAGCATTCGCGATAACGGCATCGGCATTGGTCCGGAGCACATTGAAACCGTGTTCGCAGTCTTTCTTCGCTTGCACACGCCGTCTGAGTATCCGGGCAACGGCATCGGCCTGGCGATCTGCAAACGGGTTGTCGAGGGTTTTGGCGGCCGGATCTGGTTGGAGTCCCGTCTCGGCGAGGGCACGACCTTCAAGTTCACCTTGCCCGCCTTTCTGGGCCAGACCTCCGCCACATCCGTTGTTTCAGCCGGGGGCAACGGATCCGGCGGCAACGAAAGTGGAGACGACCGGTGAGCAAGTACGCACCGCTGGTTTTACTCGTCGATGACAACCGGGCTGACGTCGAGCTGGCGTGCGAAGCCTCGGCGGGAGGCAAATATCATTCCACGATTCACAGTGAAGAAGATGGCGAGAAGGCGCTTGCTTATCTGCGACGTGTGGGGTTGGGACCAAAGGACGAAGCCATCCGGCCCGATCTCATCGTTCTCGACCTGAATCTTCCGGGGAAAGATGGCCGGAGGGTGCTCGAGGAACTCAAGCGTGATCCGAATTTGTGCACGATCCCCGTCATCATGTTCAGCACCTCGCAAAGCAGTCGCGACGTTGTGGGCTGTTACAAAGCGGGCGCCAATAGTTACGTATGCAAGCCGGTGAGCCTGGAAGATTTCTTTTCCGCCATCTGGTCCATTGAACAATTCTGGTTTGGCTCGGCACTACTGCCTGAGGAGGGCAAGAATGGAATCGCCAGCAAACGTTCTGTTGATTGAAGACAATCCCGGGGATGCCGATCTCGTGCGCCTGCGGCTGATCGAGTCCGATCCGCCGGTGACGGTGAACTGCGTGCGCCGGCTCTCCGAGGCCCTGAAGTCACTGGCGGCAAATACACCGTCGCTGGTGCTACTCGATCTGAATCTGCCGGACAGCCGCGGCGCCGAGACCTTCCGGCGCATTCTGGAGAAAGCTCCCAACGTTCCAGTGGTGATTCTTTCCGGGCAGGATGACGAGGCCATGGCCATGAAGGCCGTCCACAACGGTGTGCAGGACTACCTGATCAAGAGTGAAATCACCAGCAAGCAACTGGAGCGGGCGGTGCGCTATGCCATTGAGCGGCAGGCACTGCTGCATTCGCTCGACATGATGCGCAAGCAGCAGCTCGAATTCAAGAATGAGTTTCTGTCGCACGTTTCGCATGAACTCCGCACTCCGCTGACCTGCATCCATCAATACGTGTCGCTCGTGCTCGACGGTCTTGCCGGGCCGGTAGCTGAGGAACAGTCTGAACATCTTCGGACCGTGTTGAAGAGTGTGGGCCAACTCCATGCCATGATTCGCGATCTGCTGGAAGCGACGCGCGCGGAGAGCGGCAAGATGCGCATTGAGCCGCACTGCATTTCTATTGGCGAGTTGATTGGGCAGGCGCTTTCGATGATGAAGCCGGTGGCGGACCAGAAACACATCAAGATTGAAGCCACGGTCGACTCCGAGATTCCGCTCGTTTATGCCGATCCCGATCGGATACTGGAAGTGCTCGTCAACCTGATCGATAACGGCATTAAGTTCACGCCCGAAGGGGGCGCGGTCTACGCCAAGGCGACCATGGTCGAGACCGATCCGACCGCGGTTTATATTTCGGTGACCGATACCGGTCGCGGAATCAGTTCGTCGGCGCTCCCGCGAATCTTCGAGCGCCTGTTTCAGGACGGGGACGTGGTCGATGGCAACCGAACCGGCCTTGGCCTAGGGCTCTACATCGCGAAAGAAATCGTGACATTGCATGGTGGCCGCATGTGGGCCGCAAGCGAGCCTGGCAATGGGAGCACGTTTTCATTTCACTTGCCGGTGTATTCGCTGGCGCGATTGCTGGGGCCGGTTATCACTGACAAAGGACAGCTGCGGCCGTCGTTTGTCCTGGTGCGCGCCGTCCTCAAGCCACTCAACGCGCTTCCACTTGGGAACTGGAAAGAAACCTGCCACCGTGCGTTGGAGTTGATGCGCAACTGCGTTTACGTAGACAAAGACCTGGTGCTGCCTCCCATGGCCAGCGCGGGATTTACCGACACGATTTATGTCGTCGCCTCGACCGACATGTTGCGCGTTCCCATCATGCTGAGCCGCATCGAGGAACAGATGAAGACTCTGACGCAACTGCAAACGTCAGGCAAGGTAAAGCTCTCGGCCGAACCTGTGGAGGGCG
>JBAWBE010000483.1:0-10504 GCA_049589635.1 Terriglobales bacterium | reverse complement strand
GCGGCCGACAAGGGTGTGATCGCAAGCAAAACCATTCCTGCCATCACAAGGTTCATCCAGACCAGCAGCGGCATACGATTGAGCTTCATGCCAGGGCATCGCAGGCACAGAATGGTCGCGATGATATTGATGGCCGTTCCGATGCTGCCAAACCCGGAGACGAGCAGCGCGAGAGTCCAATAGTCGGAACTATGACCAGGCGAGAAGGCTCGCGCGCCCAGTGGCGCGTACGACCACCAACCCACGTCCGGTGCGCTTCCGGCGCCGTACAAGCCGCTTCCTCCGAGAAAGCTGAAATAAAGAAGAAGTCCTCCCAGAAACGACAGCCAAAAGCTGAAGGCATTCAGGCGCGGGAAAGCCATATCGCGCGCACCGATCATCAAGGGCACCAGGTAATTGGCAAATCCGAACAAGATGGGCATAGCCACAAAGAAAATCATGGTCGTCCCATGCATGGTGAACATCTGGTTGAAGACTTGCGGAGAAACAAAGTTGTTGTGCGAATGCATCAACTGAATGCGAATGATGAGCGCCTCGACTCCTCCCACCGCGAGGAACAACAGAGACGAGACAATGTAGAAAATCCCAAGCCTTTTGTGATCGACAGTGGTTAGCCACTGATGAAGCTCGTCGACCCAAGGCCGGGTTTCTGTTTGGCCGACCGAAACGGTGATCACATGGGATGACATAATCAGTTTTCCAAGCGTTCTAGCGGAGCGTCTCCATGTAACTCACGACCGCATCCAGATCCGCGTCGTTCAGTTTCATAGCGGGCATCAGCGATCCAGGTTTGATTGCGCTGGGGTTCTGGATCCAAAGGCGAAGGTTGTCGTGGGTGTTTTCAGCAGCGCCCGCCGCAATCGTGGCGCGACTCATCAAGTGGGTCAGGTCGGGGCCAAAGCGTCCGTCCGCTGACGTTCCGTCAACCCGATGACAGTTCATGCAGGCATTACCTTCAAACACTCGCCTGCCGGCGATTGCACCAGCGTCCTCGAGTGCGGGTTTCTGCTGGGCGCGAACCCAGGCGGCAAAATCCTCCGGCCCATCTACCGAAACGCGTAGCAGCATTTTCGCGTGCTGGGTTCCACAGTACTGCGCACACTGGCCAAGAAAGACACCTGTCCGTTGCGGATCCATCCATAATCTGTTGGGGTGGTTCGGAATGAGGTCGGTTTTGCCCGCCAGCTCCGGCACCCAAAAGCTGTGGTCAGTATCGGCCGAGAGCAGTTGCAGGAATGTTGGCGTTGGATGATCTGGATCGCTGACCGGAATATGCAGTTCGTTTGCCGTGACGATCCCCAGTTTCGGATAGCGAAACTCCCACCAGTATTGATGCCCAATCGCGATCACATCCAGCGCGCCAACCGGCTCGGGAGCATCCTGGATCGCGTGAATAACTCGCGCGGTGGCGAGGAACAGGACGACGACAATCAGAATTGGAATGATCGTCCAGGCCAGCTCAATCTGCGTGCTTCCGTATACCTGAGCCGGTTCGCGGCCGGCATCCGTCGCTCGCCCACGGAACTTAACGACGGAATAGAGCAGTAATACAAAAACAACGGCAAAGATGATTCCGGTGATGACAAGTACAAAGACGGACAAGTCAGCAATTGACTTGGCCGGCGTTGACGCGGGAGCGAAGATATTTGTGCCGTGAGCAGCCTGTCCTTTTGGCTCGCTGGCCCACACCGTCATGGCAGTCCAAAAGAGAAGAAGTATCGTCTGCGCAAGGAACCGCATTGTCGAGGATTTTTTCAACGTCGACATTTCTCTTCTTCCGTTCTCCGCTTCCGTGCGCGCTCTCGCCAGGCTTCGCAGTCTCTCCTCGATTCTCCTTGCAAAGCACACGCCACAATTCCTACCGCCCGGAACTTCGAATGAAAAATGAAGAGCAAGCGTGCTACCAAAGAGACAGGCACTCGTATTTACTGCATCGCACCCGCGATGAAGACCAACCCTCACCGAATCCGGAACATCAATTGATACGACGAGCGCGTGCCGAACCGGTCAGTGTCATTCCTGTGCCTCTCGCGTCAAGTGTCATCTGTGTCGTCACGCAATCCTGGGAACCGGCAACGCCCCGTGCAGACGAAGCGTAGTTTGTGGCGACGAATTTCATGGCAGCGGAATTGCAAAGACTTAGCGGCATCGGGTGACCCAACGCTGGGAACGAATTGCGCGGTTCTGATACCCGGTCCACAAGAATTCAGGAGGTTTTAATGTCGAAAAAAGTCGCAGACGTATTGTGGGAGATGCTGGCGAAGGCGGGCGTCAAACGCTGTTATGGAATCGTCGGAGACGCTCTGAATCCTGTAGTGGACGCACTACGACGAAATGGCGCAATCGAGTTTATTCCTGTACGTCATGAGGAATATGGAGTATTCGCGGCGGTCGCGGAGGCCTATTTCACGGGCAACCCAGTAGTGGTGTGCGGAACTGCGGGTCCCGGGGTTGTCCATTTGTTCAACGGATTAATGGACGCGCGGAAAGAAGGAGCTCCCATTATCGCCATCGCCGGGGATGTGGAGTCGAGCATCATTGACACATCTGCGCTCGAGGAAATGAATCCATACAAGTTTTTCGAGCTGGCTTCTCTCTATACCGCGCGGCTGGTTAATCCGGAGCAGGCCCGCGCCGTCATCAGTACGGCCATCATCACGGCGGTTGTGGAAAAAGGTCCCACCGTTCTTGCCATACCTGGCGATATCGCGTCCGCCAATGCGCCTGACGAATCGTACGACTTCACCATTGCAACCCCAGCAATCCTGCGACCTTCCGACACAGACCTCGAGAAATTGGTGAAGATGATCGATGAAGCGAAAACGGTGGCGATCTTTGGTGGGGATGGTTGTAGAGAAGGTCGCGATGAGGTGATTGAGCTGGCGACCAAGCTGAAGGCACCCGTCGGCTATGCCTTCCGTGGGAAGCAATGGCTGGAGCACGACAATCCCAACGCCGTTGGCATGACCGGGCTGTTGGGTTATGGGGGAGCATATAACGCAATCCATGAAGCCGACCTCTTGCTCATGCTGGGCACGGATTTTCCGTTCTCAGAATTTCTTCCCGGCGCCAGCGTAAAAAAGGTTCAGATCGACAAAAATCCAAAACACATCGGCCGACGTACCGCGCTCGATCTCGGCCTGGTAGGCGATATCAAGTCGACCGTCAGCGCATTGCTTCCGGCCGTGAAAGAAAAGACGGATGGGGAATTTCTAGCCAAGCAGATTGAGCACACGGAATCCTTCCACAAACTGCTGCAGCACTATGTCGAGAAGGGACCGGGAATAAAACCGATACGTCCTGAATTCCTCGCCGCGACGCTCAGCGAACTCGCTTCTGAGGACGCAATGTTTTTTGCGGACACCGGTACGGCCTGCATCTGGCTTGCGCGGCATATCTTCGGTGGAAAAAACCGCAGGCTCTTTGGCTCATTCTCGTGGGCATCTATGGCCAATGCCGCACCGAATGCGTTCGGATGCGCTCTGGCATATCCCGGCAGACAGTGCATTGCACTATCCGGTGATGGAGGCTTCACGATGATGGGACTGGGCGATCTGCTGACGCAGGTAGAACGACGAACTCCCGTGGTTCAAGTGATTCTCAACAACGAGAAGTTCGACTTCGTTCATATCGAACAACAGGAGGCCGGTTTCATTCCGTTCGGCGTGAACTTCAAGAATCCAAATTTTGCCAAGGTTGCTGAGGCGATGGGCGCGAAAGGAATTCGTATCGAAGATCCCGGGGACGTTCGGGAAGGTCTGGCTGAAGCTCTCGCATACAAGGATGGTCCGGTCGTTGTCGACGCCGTCGTAGATCCCTTCGCGCTTGCCATGCCGTCCCATTCACCTCTCCACACCGTCAAGGGATTCACCCTCAGTTTCGCCAAGCAGGTGCTGAGCGGAAGGCTGGACACGGTGATCAAGGAGATGAAGCGAAACGTGGGAATCGTCTGAGTCATGCGGTTGGATGGAAGGAGATGTCGAGAATGAATAAAGCTGTTCTGGTGGTAACCAGCCGTTATCCGAAAGAAGTTGAAGACCGTATCGACCGCGATTACAACGCCCGGCGAAACCCGAACCAGGGTCCGTTCAGCCAGCAGGCGCTGCTCTCCGCGGTCGAAGGAGCCGACGCCTTGTTCATCACGCCGGCAGACCGGTTGGACTCTGAGTTTTTCCAGAAAGTTTCGCCCACCGTAAAAATTATCGCCACGTACTCTGTGGGTTTTGAGCATATCGATCTCGAGGCCGCCGCCCGCAGGAAAATCCCAATCGCTTACACCCCTGGTGTCAACAACGAAGCCACAGCCGACATCGCCATGCTGCTTTTGCTGGGTGCCTCACGTCGCGCTTATGAAGCGCAGGAGCTGGTTCGAACGGGAGCGTGGAAGCAGCCCCTGGGTACGGACATGCTCTTGGGATGGCAAGTCGGCGGCAAAGTACTCGGCATTTTGGGAATGGGGCGCGTGGGACAGTCCGTGATGCGTCGAGCGCGTGGATTCGGAATGAAGATTCACTATTCCAACGCTTCGAAGTTACCTGCGGAAATCGCAGGCGACGCCGTCTACCACGAGGATCCGTCGGATCTGCTTCGCGCAAGCCAGTTCTTGAGCCTGCACGCTCCGGAGACTCCTCAGACCCGGCATTTCTTGAATGCGAAAGCCATAAGCCTTCTGCCCCCGGGGGCTATCGTGGTGAACACGGCGCGCGGCGGGTTGGTAGTTGACGACGACCTTATCGCTGCTCTCAAAAGCGGGCGGGTCGCCGCTGCTGGACTCGACGTATTTGAAGGCGAACCAAGACTTAATCCGGAATATGTTTCGCTGAAAAATACATTTCTATTGCCGCATATAGGCAGCGCCACGATCGAAACCCGTACAGCTATGGGCATGCTGGCTCTGGACAATGTGGACGCGGTGCTGAACGGCAGACCTGCGCCGACACTCGTCCAGCCATAGTCGCGGCCGGGAATTGTCTGAGCCACATCCAGGATGAGAGTGGATGAGAGTGGTTGACGCATCATCCGGTACAATCGATGGCGACCTGGCCCACCGAGCCGGTAGAGCGAGCAAAAGCTTCTGAAATAGCGTTTTCACCGTACTTTTTCGCCGTACTTTCGATAGGGGCACGGGGGAATGACTGCGCAAGACGTATCGACCGTATTCATCGTCGATGATGACGCTGACGTGCGTGAGTCTCTTCAGGAGCTACTGGAATCCGTCGGCCTGCACTCTCAGGCCTTTGGAACTGCACAAGAGTTCTTAGCAGTCGGGCGCAGTGACAGTCCCAGTTGCCTGATTCTGGATGTGAGGCTTCCCGGTATCAGCGGTCTGGATCTTCAGCACGAACTGAAAAAAGGGAGAATAAGTATTCCGATTATTTTCCTCACGGCTCATGCGGACGTTCCGATGTCGGTTAGGGCCATGAAGTCTGGAGCGGTTGAGTTTCTTACCAAGCCATTCAGGCATCAGGATCTCCTTGATGCGGTCCAGCGATCGCTCACTCGCGCTCGCATACTGCGCGACAGAGAGCGAGAGTTAGCCGAACTGCGAAATCGTTGTGAAAGACTCAGCGTTCGCGAACGCGAAGTAATGAACCTGGTCGTCTCCGGGATGCTTAACAAACAGGTTGCAGCAGAACTCGGCGCGAGCGAAGCGACCATCAAAATGTATCGCAGCCAGGTCATGAAAAAGATGCAGGCCAAATCTTTGCCTGAGCTTGTCAGGATGGCGGACAAGCTCAAATCCTTATAACCCCCCTATAACCACTTGAGTCCCGCCTGTTGGCATCGAGTCGCCAATCCATCGAAAGTAGCGGTCTGACCTACTAAGGTCTAGTTTTGCCCACCCAAAGTTCGATTGTCCAGGTTGGACAATCACGCTAACCTCAGCATATGCCGCTGGACCAAAAGTCCAAATTGATCGCGATCATCGACGACGATGAGGCCATGCAGGATTCGCTGCGCGACCTTATGGAGGCGGCGGGGCTTGCGGCGAGGTCCTTCGGATCCGCCGAAGACTTCCTCGGATCCGATTTGCATTGCAAGGCCGCGTGCCTGATCGTTGACGTCCGCATGCCGAAGATGTCGGGTCTCGAGTTGCAGGCCAAGCTGAAAGAAGAGGGATGCAACATTCCCATCATCTTTATAACCGCCCATGGCGACGCCAGGATGCGGATTCAAGCCATGCGATGCGGTGCGGTCGAGTTCCTCGCAAAGCCGTTCGATCATCAACTGTTACTCAAAAGAGTTCGTTCCGCTCTGGCTATGTGACGAGCTCGTATTATCGCCGGCGCGCGGCGAGCATTAAGTAGAGGTTTCCTGTGGGAGATTATGCGACCATCACGGATACTGTGACGAATCAGGTTGAGCGAACTTTCGAGCGGATCATAGGGAGCAGCGCTGCTCTTGAATCGGTCCTTGCTCAGGTGGAGCAGGTTGCACCCACAGACTCGACTGTCCTCATCGAGGGAGAAACCGGTACCGGGAAAGAACTCATCGCCCACGCCCTTCACAATGCAAGTCAGCGCTGCGGACGCGCATTCATAAAACTGAATTGCGCCGCTATCCCGCTCGATCTTCTGGAAAGCGAGTTGTTCGGTCATGAGAAAGGTGCCTTCACCGGAGCGATCGCGCAGAAGATCGGGCGCTTCGAAATGGCGGACAAGGGCACGTTGTTCCTCGACGAAGTAGGCGACATTCCTCCCGCGCTGCAGCCGAAGTTGCTGCGCGTCTTGCAAGAACAGGAGTTCGAGCGCTTAGGGAGCGGTCGCACGCACAAGGTGGATGTCCGGCTCGTCGCTGCCACCAATCGGAATCTTTTCAAGATGGTAGCTCGCGGTCAGTTCCGCAGTGATCTCTACTATCGTCTGAACGTCTTCCCCATCCTATTGCCCGCGTTGCGCGACCGCCGGGAAGACATTCCCGCACTCGTAACGCACTTCGCGAAGATCTTCAGTCGCCGCATGGGGAAACAAGTCGATAGCATTCCTTCAGAAATGATCACCGCCTTTCAGTGGCATTCCTGGCCTGGCAACATACGGGAATTGCAGAACCTGGTAGAACGCGCGGTTATCCTTTCGCGAGATGGCGTGCTCCCGAACCCTCTGCAGAAGAGGCACCCGAGCCCCGTTATGCTCAGCTCCAACGTCCAGGGTTCGCTGTCATCGATGAACTGGGAAGACTCAGATCGCGCTCTCGTGGTCGAGACGCTTGAGCAGACCGGCTGGATCGTAGGCGGCCCTCGCGGTGCAGCCGCCAAACTGGGATTGAAACGGACCACACTTCTGGCGAAGATGAGAAGACTGGGGATCTCACGACCTCTGCATCAGGATGCGACCGACATTCTCGGCATCGACCGGGAAGATGCTTAGGCGTGAATTTCTCGTCGCCCACTCAGGTGAGGGAGTCGGGTCTGGTCATCTAAGGACTTTTTTTTCGACTTCAGCCCGGAGGCCGGACGCGACATATCCCTCGACCATTCGCCATCCGTTGTGAGTACTCCAATATTGCGCATCGGAGTTAAGATTTAATCCCCATGGTCCACGAGTCTGCAAGCTCCATCGGGGAGCAAGAATCGGTTGATTTACCGACTGGAATGGGAACGAGACCGGCATTGGTCCATGGTCGATACTGCCGGATGAATTGCTTTAGGTTGGCTGCGGCTGATGGTTGATATCACGAAAATCGGCGCTTTCGTTCAAAATTCACCGTACCCTGCGTGGTTAGCCACCGGCAAAGGTGATTGCGTATATGCCAACCCAGCCCTGGAGCGCCTGACCGGCCTTAATTCAGAACAGATTAACCAAGCGGACTGGCGCAGTTTCCTTCTGGAAGAGGACCGAGCCGTCGCTACAGCCTCTTGGCAAAGGTCCCTCGCAACCGGGACTCCCTTTCACACGCGGGTCAGCATGCGAGGATTTGATGGCGTTTCCAGAACCGTCGAGCTGATGGCTTTCGGGCACACAGTCGATGACGGGACAGAACTCTGGTTGTTTGTTGGATCGCGGGTCGGTACCGCTGCTCACCCACATTTGCCGTCCGAAGCACAATTGCAAGGCACGCTCAACGTGATTCCCGGAACTGTCCAGGACATTACTGACCGTAAGCACGCTGACGAAGCCCTGCAATCGATCTCGCGCGACTTGCAGGAAAGCAAAGCCAGGCTTGAAGAAGCTCAGCGCATCACGCATGTCGGGTACTGGGAACGGGATCTCGTGACCGATCGCATCACATGGTCAGACGAAACCTATCGCATCTACGGACTGCAGCCGCAAGAACATCCAATGGACTTGAACGCGCTGCGACGAAAAGTCCATCCCGAAGATTGGGGGTTTGTCTCCCGAGCATTGAGCGAGGCCCTGGCCGGAGGGACTCGCTACAACCTGGAGTATCGCGTAGTGCGGCCCACGGGCGAACTTCGCGTCGTGCACAGCGAGGGTGATGTGAAGCGAGATGCGTCGGGCCGGCCCTACCAGATGTTCGGTACCGTCCAGGACATTACCGACCGCAAGCGCGCCGAGGAAGCCTTGAAGCGAAGCGAGTTTTATCTCAGAGAGGGCGAACACCTCGCTCTAATGGGAAGTTGGGCATTCAATCCTTCAGGCTTTTTTGAGTACTGGTCTCAAGAGTTGTTTCAGATCTACGGCCTCGACCCGCAGCAGGGTGCACCGGCGCTTGAACGGTATTTAGCCACCCTTCATCCTCAAGACCGGGAATCCATGGCGGAAACCATCAAAACAATGTGCGCGGAAAGTTGTGGCTGCGACGTAAAAAAACGAATTATTCGGCCCGACGGCGAGCAGCGTTACATTCGCTGCGTCGGGATTCCCATTGTTGAAGGCGAGGTCCTTAAGGGATTTCTTGGCACCGCGATGGATGTCACCGAGCAGGAATTGTTGACGCAGGAACTGGAACGTCAGAAGGCCTACCTGACCGAGGCTCAGAAGTTGACCCGCACAGGCAGCTGGGTTTTGAACGTGGCGGATCTGGCCTGGGTGTATGTCTCCGAGGAATGGTATCGCATTTTCGGGTTTGATCCAGCGGAGGGAGCGCCGCCTAGGGAAAAGCGCCTCGAGCGCGTCCACCCCGATGATCGCCTTGACTTGGAAAGCACGCTCGAACGGGCGATCGCGGAAAAAACGGATTACGATTTGGTTTTCCGGATCGTTTTGCCGGAGGGTACTGTTAGGTGGGTCCGCACAGTTGGCCACCCCGTCTTCACCGCCACCGGCGATTTAGAACAATTCCTGGGCAGCTCGACCGACATCACCGATCACAAACACGCCGAGCAGGAACATGAAAAACTGCGCCAGTTAGAGGCCGAGCTCGCACACATCAATCGCGTGAGCATGCTCGGAGAAATGGCGGCGTCGCTGGCGCACGAAATCAAGCAGCCAATCGCCGCCGCCATCACCAGCGCCAATACCTGCATTGAGTGGCTAGCCCATGAACCGCCCAACCTCGATCGGGCCCGCGCGGCAGCCGCCAGAATCGACAAATATGGGAATCGTGCGGCGGAGATCATCGACCGTATACGTTCGTTCTACAGGAAGTCTCCTGCACAGCGTGAACTGGTCGACGTGAACGAAATCGTCCACGAAATATTCACATTGCTTCAGGGTGAATCTATCCGCTACTCGATTACTATGCGACCTGAACTTGCTGCCGATCTACCCAAAATCAGGGCAGACCGCGTGCAACTCCAGCAGGTCTTCATGAACCTCATGCTCAATGCCGTCGAAGCCATGCGGGACGGGGGCGGAGACCTTACGGTGACGTCGCAGCGGCAGGATGGTCAACTGCTGTTCTCGGTCAGCGATACGGGCCCGGGACTACCAACTGGGAATGTTGACCAGATTTTTTCTGCCTTCTTCACTACCAAGCCCCAAGGCAGCGGCATGGGGTTAGCCATCAGTCGCACCATTTTGGAGTCACATAGTGGCCGGTTGTGGGCGACCGCCAACGACGGACGAGGCGCAACTTTTCATTTCACCCTGCCGGCTGAGGTGCAGTAGTCACCGAGTTTGGCTACCCAGATTCTTGAGCTGGGCGTACTCGGCTTTGGCTTGTCGATAGATTGGAACATCGGGGTCGGCGTCTTTCCAAATGCTGAGGAATTCTCTATAAGATTTGCGGGCGGCTTCGTTGTCGCCCATCAGTCTCTGCGCCCGGCCGAGTTGAAGCCGGGCCAGAGGGCCGGTAACGTATGCCCAGCACATACCTGGATTGTCGATCAGCGTTTGGAACTCGCGTGCTGCCGATCGGCCATCGCCTGACTCCAGATAGGCCAGGCCACGGATGTAGGCCGGGTAGAGGTAATCGAACGACAGGGTGTCTGCGAGGTCGTACTGGACGGTCCCGCGGAGCAGATCGATGACAGCGGCGGGATCGTGCTGTTGCAACTTGATCGCGGCGCGAACTGTGGGAACCAGATACTTCTGCCCTCGCGGGTGACAATCTTGCCCTCACGTTCAACGAGCATCCGCAAAACCTGAAACACTTGTTCTCG
>JBAWBE010000482.1:0-1743 GCA_049589635.1 Terriglobales bacterium | reverse complement strand
TCCCGACTCCAGCGCCCGCAAACCGATCGTCCCGTCGCCCGTCTCCGGCAAAGGCTCCGTCATCAACTCCGGATGAAATCCCGCGACCGTAGGCAGCGCCGACTTCGCGGTAGCCACGGTTGACAATCCCGCGCCCGCCCGCAGCGCAGCAAATCCCGCCATAGCGGCAGCCCCGGCCTTGCCCACTGATCCCCCAACTACCAACACATGCCCATAGCTGCCTTTATTTGCCTCCAGCGCCCGTGGTGCGAGCAGCGGGGCAAAATCCGCGGGCGTACTCAAATTAAGTCCAAGCGACTGAAGCCCCAGTGAAGAAGAGATCGCCTCCGGCGGCGACCCAATCGGCGCAATCAAAGTAGGTCCGCCAGTCAGCTCCGCAAAAACATGCGCTGGCCGCGGCGCAGTAAAAGTAACCACCGCATCCGCCCGCGCAACAGTTCGTGTAGCGCGGGCGCCCCCGCCCGCGTCCGCCGCCGATGTCGCATCGGCATCCGCCCCAGAAGGAATGTCGACAGCCACAATCGGCGCAGCAGATTCATTCATCTTCCGAATCGCAGCCGCATAAAGCTCACTGACCGGCGGCCGAAACCCAGTTCCGAGCACCGCATCCACGATCAAATCCGAAGAAAAAATTTCCGCCGCCGCGCTCGACTCAAGTTCGCCAGGCTCACGGACGATCAGCGGTTGATTTCCCGCTCGTTCAGGCCCTCTCTCCACCATCCGCCCAAACATCGCCGCCGCATCTCCCCGCAACTCTGCCGGGTCCGACAGCAGCAAAACCCGCACCGCCCGTCCCGCTTCGGCCAATTTGCGCGCCGCCACAAATCCGTCGCCGCCATTATTTCCCTTGCCGCACACCACGCCAATGCGCTCCGCCTTCAGATAATTGCCTACCACAAAACGCGCCACCGCCGATCCAGCATTCTCCATCAATGTAAGAGAAGGCACGCCGAACTTTTTAGAGGTAATGCGGTCGATCGCCCGCATCTCCTCCACGCTAACGATTTTCATAATCGCGAGTATATCGCCGCAAGCAGACGCCGAAAACAACCACGTGCCGCCAGTAACATTGTGCCCGCCCGATCGCGTTGTTACGATCTCACTAGAAAAGCTCGACTTCGTCACCATGAAGCTCTCCGTAGTCATGCCGGTCTACAACGAGCGCAACACGCTCCGTGAGGTGATCGCCAAAGTTATGTCTGTCCCCCTCGACATCGAACTCCTCTGCATCGATGACGGCTCTAAAGACGGCTCCCGCGAAATTCTCGCCGACCTCGCCCAGCAAGATCAGCAAATGCGCGTCTTCCTGCAGCCGCAGAATATGGGCAAAGGCGCAGCCCTCCGCCGCGGCATTCAGGAAGCGACCGGCGATTACGTAATCATTCAGGATGCCGACCTCGAATACGATCCTGCCGAATATCCGGTAGTTCTCCAGCCCCTAGTCGACGGCAAAGCTGACGTGGTCTATGGCTCGCGTTTCATGGGCTCGGGCGCGCACCGCGTTCTCTACTATTGGCATTCGGTAGGAAACGCATTTCTCACATTTCTTTCCAATGCGCTCACCAATATCAACCTCACCGACATGGAGACCTGCTACAAAGCCTTCCGCCGCGAAATCATCCAGTCGATTCCGATCGAAGAAAATCGTTTCGGCTTCGAGCCGGAAATCACGGTAAAAGTTGCGCGTAGAAAATTGCGCATTTACGAAGTAGGCATCAGCTATAGCGGTCGCACCTACGAGGA
>JBAWBE010000481.1:0-1727 GCA_049589635.1 Terriglobales bacterium | reverse complement strand
CTGTTCTTCAACTCGGAAGCCAAGTTGCCGGAGCTCAAATACCAGGCACGACTGGTATGCCGATTCCAAAAGGCCTGGCCCCAGATGCCGATGAACCTCAATCGCGGCGCCTATGATGCGGCGCGAGATCTGATCGAGCCTATCGATTTCCAGCATTTCTCGGCGATCTCGGCGTCTCTGCGGTAGATTCAGGATTCTTCCAGCTTGCGGAACGTCGCGCTCACGTCTTCAACCGAGTTTTTCTTCTCTTCCCCTTCGATTTCGAGCAGCAGAGGCGGAGTCTGCGGTGCCGTGCGCAGTAGCTCCATCGTCTCTTTCCAGTCGATCGATCCAGTGCCCGGCCACAGATGTGAATCTTTGTCTTTGTTATTGTCGTGCACGTGTGTCGAACAGATATGTTTTTTCAGGGTCGCGAACGCTTCGGGAATACCTCCCATCATGTGCGCGTGGCCGCAGTCGAAGCAGACTCCGATATCGTCGAAGTGCATGGTGCGGATAAATTCAACCAGCCGCTCGGGCGTGGAAAGTTCGTTGGGAATGTTCTCAACCAGCACGCGCACGCCGAGCGGTTTGGCGAAAGCGCGCAAGTGCTCGACGGAGGTCATCGCCGCTTCGAACTTCTTTTCGTCAAATGCTTCGTTGGGATTGCCGATGTGCTGCACCAGAAAACGGAATGGAATAAGTTCAGCAATTTCCAGGGCGCGCTTAACCTCGTCCATGGCCTCGATTCGTCCCGCCCGGTCGGTGGAGGCGATATTCACCGGCGGCGAACCGGTTCGTCCCCACTCGTAGTCGGAGTACAACGGCGCGTGCACGGAATTGAGCGGAACGCCAGTGGACTTGAACCACTCGGCGATTTCGCGAACGTGCTGCTTACGATTGGCGTAGTCGAAGTGTTGGCGGGCAGCAAAAATTTCGATGGCTTGAGCTCCGCCCCGAACAAGTTCATCGAGCAGGCCCGGATGGAGGCGCTCTTTCACATAGACGTATGTCGAAACCGCCTTGAGCATCAGTAGCCTACCGCCTTCCCATTATTGCGTCCGTCGCTCGCGCCGAGCCGCTCACCGGTTTTCGGGTCGACCATGATGCACTCACCGTCTGCCGGATATTGCGAAACACCGTGTTTGATGTCCAGCATGTGTCCCTTGGATCGCAGAAGATTCATTGTATCGGGAGAGAGGGTGTCTTCGACATCAATCTGGTCGGGCAGCCATTGATGATGAAAGCGCGGGGCGTTGACAGCTTCCTGAATGTCGACGCCGAAGTCGATCACACCCATGAGGATATTGGCGACGGTGGTAATGATTCTTGGGCCGCCGGGCGAGCCAAGCACGAGAAATAGCTTGCCATCTTTTAGCACGATGGTTGGCGTCATGGCGGATAGCGGGCGCTTCCCCGGGCCGATCGCATTGGCTTGACCTTGGATCAGCCCGTAGTTATTTGGCACGCCTTGCTTGGAGGCGAAGTCGTCCATCTCGTCGTTGAGCAGAAAGCCTAAGCCCTCGGCGGTGACGCGCGAACCGAAGGAATCATTCAACGTGGTCGTGACGGCTACCGCGTTGCCTTCGGCATCGACCACGGAATAGTGCGTTGTGTTCTCTGGTTCGTGAACGGTGACCGGGTGCGAGGCGACACGTTCGAGATCCGCAAACTGCGGCCGTTTGAGATCTCTGCTTGGGCTGGCATGGATCGAGTCGATCGTATCGCGCCAGGCAGCAGCGTATTTC
>JBAWBE010000480.1:0-9700 GCA_049589635.1 Terriglobales bacterium | reverse complement strand
CTTCCGTGGTAGCGCAGATCGCGCTAAGCCTGCTGCTGCTGGCCGGGGCGGGTCTCTTCGCGCGTACCCTGCGCAATCTCAAGATGATTGACTTGGGTTTCGCGGCCGATCACTTGCTTACTTTCACGATCGATCCGCGACTGTCTGGATATCAATTGAATCAGAACACTGAACTCTACCAGCGGATATTCGACAAGTTGTCCGCATTGCCGGGCGTGCGCTCGGTCGCAGCCACCACCGATCCTGAGCTGGCCAATGCGGATTCGACCTCCAACATTACCGTCGCTGGATATCGCGCCGTCGGAGACGAAGACATCAATCACATGAATGTGGAGTGGGCGTATGTGAGCTCAAATTATTTTTCGACCTTGAATGTGCCGCTCCTCGCCGGTCGTGAGCTTACAGATCAGGACCGCGCGGGCACGCAGAAAGTAGCGGTCGTGAATGAGAGTTTTGCGCGCCATTACTTTTCCCGGCCACAGGATGCGATTGGACAATACTTCGGCGAAGGCGCCGGGGGCGTGCCGGTCGACATACAGATCGTTGGGGTGGTCAGAGATGTAAAGCACACGACCGTCTGCAGCAATATCCACCGCACGATATACACACCTTATTTGCAGGACGAGCAGCACTTGCAAGATCACCAGCCGGGCCAAAAGACGCTCTATGTGCGGACCTGGCAAGCTCCCGAAACCGCCGAGTCGACCATCCGCCAGGCGATGCAAACACTCGACCCCACCCTGGTGCTGAACAACTTCCGCACCATGCAGGAACAAATCGACAAGAATTTGAATGGCGAGCGTGTAGTCGCGTTTTTGGCCGCAAGCTTCGGCGCGCTCGCCGTGCTGATGGCCGCGATCGGAGTTTACGGAGTTCTCGCCTATTCGACCGCGCAGCGAACTCGCGAAATCGGCGTCCGTATTGCGGTCGGCGCCAGTCGGGCCGCGGTCGTGCGAATGGTGCTAGCTGAAGTGTTGTGGCTGGCAGGCATCGGCATTGCGGTCGGATTGCCGCTGTCGCTCCTATGCAGCCGCGCGATTCGCAGTCAATTGTTCGGAATCTCAAACAGCGATCCAGTTACCTTCGGCGGCGTGATTGTCCTGGTGGCGGCGGTCGCATTTGTGTCGGCCGCGCTTCCGGCTCGTCGCGCGGCCCGAGTCGATCCCATGGTGGCGCTTCGCTATGAATAAACCAGCTATGAATAAGGAGATTGCATGAACGGATTGCTGCAGGATCTTCGCTATGCCGTCCGCCAGTTGCGGAAGTCGCCGGGATTCGCGGCGGTTGCGATCATCACGCTCGCGCTCGGCATTGGCGCGAACACGGCGATTTTCAGTCTCCTCGATCAGGCGCTCCTTCGCAGTCTGCCTGTAAAAGATGCGGACCGTCTTGTGCTTCTGAAGTACGAGGGTAGCAACACCGGACGCCTCGAGTCGCGAACGGATGGCAAGTTCTATTTTTCCTATCCCATGTATCGCGATCTGCGCGACCGCAACTCTGTCTTCAGCGGCCTGATCGCGACCGATCATGCCGAAGTCGGAGTGCAGTGGCACAATCAGCCCGACTTGGTTGCCGCCGAACTCGTCTCCGGGAACTACTTCGATGTTCTCGGCATTCAACCGGCGGCGGGACGGATGTTCATAGCTGCGGATGATCTGGTGCCAGACTCGAACCCCGTGGTTGTGCTGAGCTTCAGTTACTGGCGACGCCGCTTTGGTAACGACCCGCGAGTCATAAACGACGCCATTCAGATCAACGGACATCCCTTCGCCATCGTCGGAGTCGCGCCGCCCGCTTTTCACAGTGTCGTGTTGGGCGACACGCCGGATGTATTCGTTCCGATGATGATGAAAGCGGAAGTCATTCCCGGCAGCAAAGATCTCGAAGACCGCCGATCAAGCTGGCTGAACATCGTTGGAAAGATGAAGCCCGGAATGACCCGCGAACAGGCGGAGGCCGGCATCGCTCCTCTGTGGTATGCAATCAGGTCCGACGAATTGAAAGACATCAAGGGCGGCTCGCAAAATTTCCGCGAGCGCTTTGTGGCCAAGTCGCATTTGTTGGTTCTCGATGGCGCCAAGGGGTTCTCCCCCCTGCGCGCGGACGTCCAGATGCCGCTCCTGATCATTATGGGCATGGTTGGCCTGGTGGCGCTGATGGCGTGCGCCAATGTTGGCAGCTTGCTCCTCGTGCGCGGAGCCGGCCGTATTCGTGAAATGTCGGTGCGCTATGCGCTCGGCGCGAAACGTTATCGCGTCATTCAGCAGCTGTTGGTCGAGGGTCTTCTGCTCGGCGTCGCTGGCGGCCTGGTTGGAATGCTGCTTGCTCCTCGCGTCACCGACCTGTTGATCAAAATGATCTGGAGCGGAAGCACAGGCGATCTGCCTTTTTCGTCGACCCCCGATCTGCGGATACTCGCCTTCAACTGTGCGCTGGCGCTGCTGGCTAGTCTTATTTTCAGTTTGGCTCCAGCGATGCAGTTCTATCGCCCCGATCTGGCGCCATCACTCAAGCAACAGGGGATGACGGCACGGAGCAGTCCATTGCGCTTCCGCCGGATTTCGGTGGCAGTGCAGATTGGGCTGAGTCTGATGCTGCTGGTGGGCGCTGGGCTGTTTGTTCGCACGTTGCATAATCTCAAATCGCTCAACGCCGGATTCCCAACCGACCATCTGCTGACTTTCGGCGTGGATCCTAGGATGGCCGGCTACGAGCCCGCGCGCACTTTCGCGCTCTACCAGAGAATCTTTGAGACCCTGAAGGGATTGCCTGGAGTTCGTTCGGTTGCCGCCACCACCGATGCCGAGTTGGCGAACGACAACGAGACCGGAAACATCACCGTTGCCGGATATACCGAAAAACCACAAGAAGACATGCAAGTCGAGGAGCCGAACGTAAGCGCGGACTACTTCTCAACCCTGAAGATGCCTCTGCTCGCCGGCCGTGCATTCTCCGAGCAGGACACAGTCTCGTCGCAGAAAGTAGTGGTCGTTAATGAAATGTTCGCGCGATATTTTTTTGGCGACCCACTACAGGCGATTGGGCACAACGTTGGCAATGGGGGCGGCCCCGGAACAAAAACTGACACGGCCATCGTGGGAGTGGTGAAAGACGCAAAGCATACCAGCCTTCGTGAACCGGTCATGCGCACCATGTTTCGCCCTTACGTCCAGATTCCCGAACCGCACGCGATGACCTTCTATCTCCGCACCGAGCAGCAGTCCGAAAACGCGGAGAGCACGATTCGCCATGCCATGCAGACGCTCGACTCGAGCCTTGTGCTCGACACTTTTCGAACCATGGACGAGCAGATCGACAACAGCCTGGTCGCCGAACGTGTCATCGCACTACTGGCAACGAGCTTCGGCGTGCTCGCCGCTCTGATGGCCGCCGTGGGCCTGTACGGAGTCCTCGCCTACTCGACAGCGCAGAGAACGAGCGAGATCGGCATTCGCATGGCGCTCGGAGCTACGCGCGGGTCGGTCGTGAAGATGGTGGTCTTTGAAGTGGTCTGGCTCGCTGGCATCAGCATTGCTGTCACCTTGCCGCTTTCATTGTTGCTGATGCGCGCGGTGCGTAGCCAGCTCTTTGGAATTTCGAGCAGCGATCCGCTCACGCTGTGCGCGATGACTCTGCTGGTGATATTTGTCGCACTCGCATCTGCCACGTTGCCGGCGCGGCGTGCGGCTAAGGTAGAACCAATGCGCGCGCTGCGCTACGAGTAGGAGTTTCGAGGGATTTGAACCAGGGGGATCGAACTATGACCGGCTGGCTACAGGATTTACGTTCCGCGCTGCGGCAGTTCACAAAGACGCCGGGCGTCGCCGCGGTCGTGCTCATCACGATCGCTCTGGGTGTGGGCGCCAACACGGCGCTTTTCTCAGTGGTCAACGGCGTTCTGCTCAATCCATTGCCCTATCCGCAGCCTGACCAACTCGTCACGCTTCACGAGGGCAAGCAGAATTTCGCGACCGGTTCGATCTCGTTTCCAAATTTTCGCGATTGGCGGAAGGACAATCACACCTTCTCGTCGATGGCAATTTCGCGGGGCTACGCGTTCAGTCTGACCGGAGTTGGAGAGGCGACCCAGGTAACGGGCGAGTTCGTCACCTCAGATTACTTCAAAGTCCTTGGCACGAAGCCGCTGCTCGGTCGCACCTTCGCGCCGGGAGAAGATGAAATCGGCGCGGCGCCAATCGCCGTCATCAGTGAAGGCCTGTGGCATCGCAAATTCGCTTCCGCACCCGACATCGTTGGCAAACTGGTGACTCTCGACGGCCGCGGCTACACCGTCGTCGGCGTCATTCCCGCGAGCTTTCATTTTGCGTTGGGGAACTTCGGAGCCCAACGCGACATTTACGCCCCCGTCGGCCAGTGGAACAATAATCTGCTGAACTCGCGCGGTGCCGGTCTCGGATTTCACGGCATCGGTCGGCTCAAACCCGGAGTGACGCTCGACCAATCCGCCGCTGACATGGCGCAGGTTTCGAGCAACCTGGCAGCGGCTTATCCCGATGCCGACAAAGGCATCAGCGCAAAGCTCATTCCGCTCAAGCAGTGGACGGTCGGTGGCGTCCGTCTATTTTTGCTCGTCCTTCTAGCTGGTGTCGGCTTCGTGCTGCTGATCGCGTGCGTCAACGTCGCCAATCTGCTTCTCGCCCGTTCAGCCGCACGATCGCGCGAGTTCGCTATTCGCGCCGCCATGGGTGCGAGCCAGGGCCGTGTGCTCAGGCAATTATTAACCGAGAGCATTGTGCTTGGGGTTGTCGGCGGAGCTGTCGGGTTGTTGCTGGCCGCCTGGGGGACGCGCGCAGCCGTGGGTATTTTGCCAACGGCATTGCCGCGCGCCGAAGAAATCGGCTTGGATCTCCGCGTACTGCTTTTCACGCTGGTGATCTCTCTCGTTGCAGGAATCTTATTCGGCCTCGCTCCCGCACTAAAAATGTTGCCGGCCAGCCGGCACGACACCCTGAAAGAAAGCGGTCGCGGCATGAGCGGAACCCGGCATCGCGTGCAGGGCACATTCGTCGTCGCGGAAATCGCCATGGCGCTGGTATTGCTCGTAGGCGCGGGTCTGATGATTCGAACTCTGACGCAACTCTGGAGCATCGATCCCGGCTTCAATCCTAAGAACGTAATGACCGTCGGCATCTCGCTGCCACCTTCCATGATGATGTCCTCGCCCGCCGCAATTCGCGCTTGGTTCCGGGAGTTTGACCAGAAGATCGCGTCGATTCCTGGCGTGAAAGCCGTTTCGCAAATCTGGGGTGCATTCCCCATGAGCGGCGATGACGAGCAAACGCTCTGGCTCGAAGGTCAGCCGAAACCTGCCACTGAGAATGACATGATCATGGCCATCGACTACATCGTAGAGCCCAGCTATCTGAAGGCGATGGATATCCCTCTCGAGCGCGGCCGATTTTTCACGGAGCACGATGATGAGCATTCGCCGCGCGTGGTCGTCGTGGACGATGTTTTCGCGAAGAAGTATTTCCCTAATCAGGATCCGATCGGCAAGCGGATCATGCAGGACAATTCCGGCCCCGCGGAAATTGTGGGCGTGGTTGGCCATGTCAAACAGTGGGGACTGGATACGGACGACACGGAAAAACTGCGCGCGCAGTTCTACCTCTCATGCATGCAGATGCCAGACAGCTTCATCTCGATGGCTACTTCCGGATCCGGTGTGGTCCTCCGTTCGGATAAGGCCGAAGGCGGTTTGCTCGACTCAATCCGTCATGTTGCCCAGCAAATCAGTGGCGAGATGGTGATTTTCGGACCGCAATCGATGGAAGAGGTTATATCAAGTTCACTTGCTGAGCGCCGGTTTTCCATGATTCTGCTGGTCGCATTCGCCGCGCTTGCACTGCTCCTGGCAAGCGTCGGTCTCTACGGCGTGATTTCCTACGTGGTCGGCGAGCGCACCCATGAGATTGGCATTCGCATGGCACTCGGTGCGAAGCAGATGGATATTTTGCAACTCGTACTAAGCGGCGCTGGGAAACTTGCCCTGATCGGCACTGGAACCGGGCTGCTCGCCGCGTTTGGTCTAACCAGGCTCATGGCCAATCTTCTCTATGGAGTCAACCCTGCCGACCCTCTCACCTTCATTGCAGTACCCGTGATCCTGATTTCAGTCGGTCTATTGGCCAGTTATCTGCCCGCGCGTCGCGCGGCGAAAGTGGAGCCGATGGTCGCACTCCGTTACGAATGAGGAACTCTATGGAAACCATGTTTCAGGATTTGCGTTACACGCTGCGTCAACTCATCAAGAGTCCCGGCTTCACCGCGACTGCCATTCTCACCTTGGCTCTGGGTATCGGCGCGAACATCGCCGTTTTCACTGTGATCAATGCCAGCCTGCTCAATCCGAGCGGTGTCCCGCATCCGGACCAGGTTGTTGCGGTGCGCGCCAAGTACTCGTTTGGCGACCTCGCCAATATCAATATTTCTCCGCCCGATTTTGCCGACGCGGTCATGGGCAAAAATATTTTCACCTCCGCCGCCGTGATGAAGAACAGCGCCTTCAATTACAGCGCCAGTAATTCCACGCCGGAACGCCTTACCGGAGCTTTAGTTTCGTGGCAGTGGTTCGATGTTTTCTGGGCTCGTCCGCAATTAGGCCGCGTGTTTCGCCCGGAAGAAGACCAGCCGGCGGCGAATCATGAAGTAGTGCTCTCCGACGGGGCCTGGAAACGCCGTTTCGGCAGCGATCCTGGAATCATCGGCCGCACGCTTCTTCTGAACGAGGAGTCCTATCAGGTCATCGGAGTCATGGGGCCGGATTTCAACTGGCCGAATCAAGCTGAGCTCTGGGTTCCGCTCGGCTTGCCCGCCGCCAGCTATTCCAACAATCAACTTCGCCATAACGAGTATCTTTTCTGCGCTGCGCGGCTTCGTCCCGGCGTCACGAATGCTCAGGCGAACGCATATCTTGCCCTGCGATCGGCACAGCAGATTGCATCGGAACCCGGCGGCTACAGCCAGGCCGCGGGTTGGGGAATGTTCTCCATGCCGCTGATTGACTTCGTTGCGGGTGATTTGCGTAAGCCGTTATTTCTTCTTCTTGCCGCAGTCGCGCTGGTTTTGCTTATCGCCTGCGCGAACATCGCCGGTTTGCAACTGGCCCGTGCTTCGGGAAAGCAGCGCGAGGTGTCGATCCAGATTGCGCTTGGCGTGAGCCGCGCACGGCTGATTCGCAGCGCGCTGCTCGAAAGTCTGCTGCTCGCTTTCGGAGGAGTGATCTGCGGTCTCGTGATCGCGCGAACGTCGATTCCGCTGCTGCTCCTCCTGGCGCCGAAGAGCCTGTCGCGCAACATTGCCATTCACATCGGTTCGCCGATTCTCGCTTTCGTGGTGGTGGGCGCGTCGTGCGTCCTCTTCTGCGGCGTCGCTCCGGCATGGCAGATGACCCATTCGCGCTGGTTCCAGTCATTGCAGGAAGGTGGACGTTCGGAGACATCCAGCCGCGGCCGGCAACGTTTGCGCTCGGTGCTGGTGGTCACGGAAATCGCCGTGGCCATGCTGCTGCTGGTGGGCTCCGGTCTGCTGGTTCGCAGCTTGCTGCAAGTGCAGCAACTCGAAACTGGTTTCCGGCCGCAAGGGCTGATGTCGGCCACCGTATCGCTGCCGCGCACGACCTACAAAGGTGACGAGAAGCAGGCCGCGTTTTACACGGCCGCTGAAGATCAGCTGAAGAACCTGCCGGGAGTTAGCAGTGCTTCGCTTTCCGATGGGCTGCCTTTCGACAACAACGGCGGATCGTCATCCTTCAGCATCAAGGGTAAGCCCGTCGCTCCCGAAGACCCTGGTCCTCATGGAAATATCCGGCTGATCTCGCCCGATTATTTCCTGACTCTGGGCATTCCGCTGGTGCGCGGCAGGTTTTTCACGTCCGGGGATCGGCTAAACACCCAGCGGGTCGCCATCATAGACGAGACTCTGGCCCGCCGTTATTGGCCCAATGAGGATCCGCTGGGGCAATACATCACTTTCGGAAGCCCAAGCCCGGATATGCAGATCGTCGGCCTCGTGAAACATGCAAAAACCTCGTCTCTCGAGGCGGACAATACGGAAGGGTATTACTATCTCCCGATTTTTCAGTCGCCGGATGGTATGGCATCGATTGTCGTGCGCTCCAGCGGAGCTGCTCCTGAAACCCTGGCGAGTTCGATGCAGAGCGCGGTGCGCGCGGTAGACGCGAGCCTGCCCCTGTACGACCTCAAATCGATGAACCAGCGGGTTGATGAATCCCTGACTGGCCGCCGCTTCCTGGTGCTCCTGTTGTCCACATTCGCGGGTTTGGCGTTGCTGCTGTCGGCTGTGGGACTTTACGGCGTGATCAGCTACTCGGTTCGGATGCGCACGCGCGAGCTGGGTATTCGCCTGGCACTGGGCGCGCAGCGCTCCGATGTCCTCGGCCTGATTCTTGGCAAAGGCATGCAACTGGCGGCGATCGGCCTCGTTTTGGGACTCGTAAGCACGCTCGCCGCGGGCAGAGTGCTCTCCAGCCTGCTATATCACACCAGCTTATTGAATCCGCTGACATTGCTGGGGACGATAATTCTATTGACGTCCACGGTGCTCTTTGCATGTTACGTTCCGGCGCGCCGGGCTGCGGCGCTTGAGCCCATGCGCACCTTGCGGGAAGACTAGATTTAGTTGCCGGAGCTACATGCGGAATTTACTTGCCGAGGTTGCTTGGGAGGTTAGAGACGAAATTATGATTCAACTCAAAAACATCGAACGAAGTTACAAAACAGGAGCCGGTGAGACCTGGGTCCTGCGCCGCGTGAATCTGGATATTCAACCGGGCGAGTTCATCACCGTGATGGGCCCCTCGGGGGCAGGGAAGTCCTCTCTGCTGAACGTCCTCGCATTTCTCGACGACCAATGGCGCGGCGAATTCTGGTTTCGCGAGCAAGCCGCGCACACGATGAAGCGCAAGGAACGCGCCGAGCTGGCGAAGAAAAACATCGGCATGGTTTTCCAGAGCTATCACCTGCTCGACGATCTGACCGTGCAGGAGAACATCGATCTGCCGCTGTCCTACAAAGACATTCCGCGTCACGATCGTCAAAGCCTGGTCGCCGACACGCTCGATCGTTTCCAGATCGTTGCCAAGAAGGATCTTTACCCCAGCCAGCTTTCCGGCGGACAACAGCAACTCGTCGGCATCGCGCGGGCGGTCATTCACAAGCCCGCGTTGCTGCTCGCCGACGAGCCGACCGGCAATCTGCATTCCAGCCACGCCAAGGAGATCATGGAACTCTTCCGCGAATTGAATCAGCAGGGAACGACGATCGTGCAGGTGACGCACTCCGAAGCCAATGCAGCTTACGGAAGTCGCACCATCCAGTTGCGCGACGGCTGGCTTGTAGGCGATACAACAAATCCAGGTTTGCAAAGGACCGACACAACCGACGTGGCGGTGAATCGATGAAGATTCGCTTCTGTAGAACTCCCGAAGGAAGAACGCCCGGTGAAATTGTGCGGATTGCCGCATCGCTGGTCCTCGTTGCCACACTCTGTTCCGCTCAAGTGCAAACGCCGGCCGATCTGCGCATGCCGCAATCGCACAATCCGATCGGGCCCTACATGTCGGATCAAGTGCCGGAGCCAGTGCTCACAAACTCGCAGCGTCTCGATCGCCTGGTTCACGACGGCAAACTTTATCTATCGCTGAAGGTTGCCATCGACC
>JBAWBE010000479.1:0-4517 GCA_049589635.1 Terriglobales bacterium | reverse complement strand
AATGGGCGGCATTTTCCACGCGCTCGACTTCGATCGATGGTAGCAGCGCCTTGAATTCTGCGATGTCCTCCGGGTGTATAACGCCGCCTTTGCCCGCGACCACTAGCAGGATCGGTATTTTCAATTGGGAAAGATCCGAATGGATGTCGTCTTCGTGAAATCCTCGATAGGCGATTTCCACGGCTCGCACGTCACAGGTGGCCAGCCACTCCGCGCGCAGGCGAATGGCATCATCTTGCCAGGTCGGCACGAAAGGCCGCATTTCCTCCAAACTAGCTCCCTTTCGCGCCGCTTTCAGCGAATTCATGAGCCACTCAAACGGAATTGGATAGGGACGCCGGCCCGGTCCGCCCACCGGAGGGTCCACCAGCACGATTTTCTGAATTTTCGCGCTCGGATTTCGGGCCGCGCGAATCGCAATGCGCCCGCCCATCGAATGACCAACCAGAACGTAATCTGAAAGCCCGAGCGCGGAACCAAACGCGACAACATCCTGGGCGCAAGCGTCGAGGCCGTAATCAAGTTCAGAGCTGGCTTCGGAGAGACCTCGCCCTCTAACATCCAGAATATAAGTGTCGAAGTGAAGTGCGTAGCGTTCCGCCACAAAGCCCCACGTGACAGCCGGACTGGTGATTCCGGGAATCAAGATGAGCGGAACGCCTTTACCGCCGTAGCGCAGATAATGTTGGCGAATGCCGTTGGCATGAATGTGAGCTCCGTAGAGGTATCTACTCGCCATCATTCTTTCTCCGTTTGGATCAATCTGCGAATTAACGCGGGTCTTCGAGACCGACGCCTATTCGGCTCACAGCGAAACAATCCAGTCCAATACATAAGACAGGGGCTCGACATCAGCGTACTTCGCATCAATATCGAAAAGATTCCATTTGTGAGGACCCTCGGCGCGGTCACCGACGCACTCGGTAGGGACGATCGTGCGATAGCCAAAGGACACGGCGTCGATTGTCGTGGCCCGAATGCACCCGCTGGTAACGCATCCCGTTACGATCAGCGTGTCAACCCGAGCAGCAGTGAGAAACGCAATGATCGGAGTTCCGAAAAACGCGGAGGACGCCCGCTTGATCCAGACCGGTTCGCCGGCCTGGGGTGTAAGGCGTTCGTCAATTTCGCACCACGACGTCTTTTCACCCAGCATCGACAGCCCAGGCATTTTACGCAGCCAGGTTACGCCATCAATTCCGCTTACATCGAAACCCACCGCCGTAAATGCGACCGGAAGATGTTTCTTTCGAGCGGCGCTGAGTAGCACTTTCGTAGCGGCAATCTCGCGCGAAAGGTCGCCGCCGATGGGACTGCTCGGATCCGTAAACCCTCGCTGAAAATCGACGATAAGTAGCGCAGGCCGTTGACCGAACCCGACACGCGCGCCAATTCCACTTCGCTGGTAGATCGCTGCAGCGCGATCGCGCTCATCTGCGGCGGCCCGATCGGATGAACCCGTACTCACTGCAGATCTTTGGGTATGATTTTTCCGTTATCCGCAACCAACTCGTCGTCGAGGAAGAATCGATGGCGGCGCAGAGCGAAATCCTGATGGCACCCGGTTGTATGCTTTCCACCAAACGTGGCGTTCTCGCCCAATGCAATTAGAGTCGTCCCGTACATCGTGCGGCCGTCTTGTCCGATTACATCAAGGGGATCTTGAAACGCCAACGAATTCCACAACGCCCGTGGATGAGAACCCCAGCCCAAGTGGGAAATCGCGTAACCTTCCGGATCTCTCCAACCGTCAATGTAGTCCTTAATCATGAAAGCGTCGTAGCCGCCCTCGATTGAAACCACCGCGCCTTTTTCAAAGTGAAATTTTACCGGAGTGGTTAGGAAACGCTTGGCCGGGTACCATATATCTCCTGGGTCCATGACCAGAAGGCCATCGCCGATTCCTTCGTTCGGAATCGTGTACTGGAACGCGCCAGGCCAGTGGTCCCAGCGGCCGGGCTCGTCTGTGTAGCCATATTGACCGATCACCGGGCGCCCAGTCATGTCAAACCACACTTTCGTGCCGCCGTCGGACTCCAGACGAATGCGTTTGGTTTTCTTTAACCGCTCCATTCCGCGTTCGACGCGCGCCCGATCTTCGACGGTTGGGAACAACCGCGTCAGAGCTTCCACGGGATCGTGGACCATCAAAATTCGTGTCCCCGCACCGAGAATTTCGCGTTGCTCCTTGGAGTGCAGTAGGCCGCCGCTCGAAAGATCGATGACCATATCGGCCTTCTTGAGCGTGTCGACAGCGAGAGTCGACTTCGACAGAATCGCCGAGGAAACGTTGCCGCCACGCATCACCGGCACTTGTTCCGCGGGAGCCGACGGCATCATTACCGTCATGGTATCCGCGCCAATTCCGCGAGCTGCGCCGTACATGGCAGCTGCGTATTCCTGGTTGGTATCCGGTTCGGTGAGAATTACCAGGGATTCGGTGGGCTTGAGTTTGCAAAGCTCGAACATGCGTCGAAATAGCGGAACAAGTTCAGCGGTTCGAAATGCCGTTGCGGTCGCTACTGACATAGAGGTGTCTACTCCTTAGATTTTCGGTTGGCCAAGAACTTGGGAAATCGTTTTGGTCGCAACCTTATAAATTCCCATATGAACTAAATCCACCATACAGAGTGGCTGCAAGTATAGTGAGGCGTGTTTCTATGTCAAGAAATTTTGAGGGCGCTGCGGCATTCGGGCCCGGTGGAATCATGGTGATCGAGTTACCGCTCGCGGAAGCGCAGCTTTGGCGCAACTCACCAACGCTTTCGCGTCTGGTGATGGCTAAGTGCCGTTCGCTGCTGGGCAGCGGACACCTCTTCTATTACAACGTGGCGTCTTTAACGTTCTTGCTCGGCAAAGCTGGATTCCACGTGGACGAAATGATGACAGTTCCAGCGATGAAGCAGCGAAACTTCTATCAGGACGTGTTGTCGAGCGCTTATTATCAAGTCTCGCGTTCGATTTGGACCCTGTCGTTTGGTCACATTATGCTCGGCCCCGACTTTCTAGCGGTTGTGTCCGCCGAATAGCCGCTTCACTGCCCCGGGCCATGCCTTTTCTCTTTGGGTCCCAAGTGAAGCTAACGATGAAACGCGAGGCGCTCGAGCAGATTAACCGCCGAGCCAATAAAATGACCATTAACAGGGCGCCAGCAGCCGCTGTTTACGGGGGTTTGATACAGTTTTGGTGCAGTGATAACCGAAAAGCGAAGGAATGGATTTCGGCGCGCGCGGAAATGCTTTAGAATGATGGTCACTCCTACTGTGGGCGTGTAGCTCAGCTGGGAGAGCACCTGCTTTGCAAGCAGGGGGTCACCGGTTCGATCCCGGTCACGTCCACCAACTTTTTCTCCTAACGCAAAGCACTTAGCAGATTCATCTCCTCTCCGATCCGGCTTCTTGACTCCGTGGAGCGTACCCCTTGGAGTTGAGATACCTTTCGCACTCCAACGGTCGGAATTACTGGCACCGCTCGATGCCCTAGTCAGGCGACGGTGAATGCTCAAGTTTTTTTTTTGCGGCAGTAACGCCGCGCAAGGAGTGAAACACCCCAGATGTTGGTATCTCGAAACGAGCCACTGGCGTTCAGACGCTCGGGTGCCAATCATCTTACTGCCCAGAAAGGGCCGAACCAAAGCCGACCACACTGGTTTCTTGTAGCGGAAATTGCGGCGATGCTCGGGAGCGCCGATTTCGTTGGGAAGCAGACGGTGCAATCTTCAGCGATCATCCTGATGCTTTCTTGGGCGCCATGTAACCCTCCCAATCTACAGGGATTCGCCTACTGCTTGTCATTTATGAGGTCTGTTACGCTGCCCTAGCTTCGGAAGGCCGATCTGCGCCCTCGGACTGATCAACCTTGACTGAGAAGAAGCATCGCCGCAAGTTGGAGCGTTCCGGAGTTCCATGGCGTCATTGGCTATTCCTAATGCTCACGGTTGTTTTTGTGGGTTTAGTCGCCGCGTTTGTCGATCTGAAACCACATGTCGACGAAAATTTCTTCTTCTCTTCTAGCGATCCTCGCGCTCAGGAATCAGACAAAATTGACCGCATCTTCGGTGGAGACAGCCAGCTGATCCTCGCCGTGGCAGCGCCTGATATTTCCTCGCCGAACTACCTGGAACGTCTCGGACGTTTGACGCAACAGCTCAGCTCTGTCCCGTCCGTGGACAGCGTCCAGAGCCTGGCCGATGGTCCCAAAAACTTTAAGGATGCGGAAAAGAGTCCTTTTTGGACGCGCCTTCTCATCGCCGAAAACGGCCGCTCCAGTAACGTCGTGATGTTCGTATCGAATCGCGATCCCGAGGAGTTAACGAACCGGATGGAAGCCATTGTGGCGAAGTTCGACGCGAGAGACTTCCGGATTGAGATTGCTGGGGCGCCCTACGTATCTGAAATGATTCGCCGGAATCTGCTGCATGATTTTCGTCTCTTCAGCCTTACCGCATTTCTGTTGTTCGGCGGGGTCATGTTGGCGCTGTTTCGATCGTTGAAGCTCACCCTCGGAATGTTGGTTAC
>JBAWBE010000478.1:0-8594 GCA_049589635.1 Terriglobales bacterium | reverse complement strand
GAGCGGAGATTTCCGGTGGCGCGGTGCGCCGCGATTGCTCAGCCGCTTGCCGCGCGATGCGCAGCCAGCGCTCGTGGCGCTTAACCGCGGCCGCAACAAGATGAGCGTCGGTGCGCCGCGCGATGACGGGAATGATTCGTGCGACTCCGATCTCAGTACACTTCTCGATCGCCCACTCCATGCGATCAAACTTGAAGACGGCGAGAGCCAGAGTCAGATCGGTAGCACCACGCGTAGCCACTTCTTCCCCAAGCGCAAACTCAGCGAGCTCATCCGAGATGGAAACGATCTTCCCGCGCCGAACCGCGTCGCCGCAGGCGATGTCAAACTCCTGTCCAATTTGAGCGCGCAGCACGCGGCTGAGGTGGGCGGCATGTTCGCCGATGAGCGCGGCAATATTTCCGTGAACGTCATCGGCGATCCAGCGGCGGCGAGTCAAAGGCAGTTCTCAGTCGTCAGTTTTCAGTTGTCAGTTAAACCACTACGATTCGTGGAATCAGCCCGCGGCTAGAAGCTCTTACCGAGAACTGACAACTGAAAACTGACAACTCTTAAACAAACATATCCTTCACGCGCCCCAGCAGAGATCGCCGCTGCGGCTTGTTTTCGATCGGCGTCAGTTCTCCAAACTCACTCAGCAGTTCGCGCTGCCGTTTATTAAGTTTCGCAGGAGTTTGAATTCTCACCTCAACAAACAGATCGCCCTTGCCATGGCTGTTGAGCACCGGCACGCCCTTGCCGCGAATCCGGAACGACGTTCCCGACTGCGTGCCCTCGGGCACTTTCAACTTATGCTCGCCGTCAAGCGTCGGAACCATAATCTCGGTCCCCAGAGCGGCCTGCGAAAACGAAATCGGCATCACGCACTGCAGGTCGTTGCCTTCGCGCTCAAAGAACGAATGCTCCTTGACGTGTAACACGACATACAAATCGCCCGCCGGTCCGCCGAATGCCCCAGCCTCGCCATAACCCGTGAAGCGGATGCGCGTCCCATCTTCAACGCCCGCCGGAACTTTCGCCTCCACCAAACGCTCGCGCACCAGCCGCCCTTCGCCCTTGCACTTCGCACACGGATCTGTAATCACCGAACCCGCGCCCTGGCAAGTCGAGCACGTGCGCGCGATGCTGAAGAATCCCTGCTGATAACGAATCTGTCCGCGGCCCTCGCAAGTGCGGCACGGAACCGGAGCCTTCCCCGGCGCAGCGCCCGATCCGCGGCAACTATCGCACGCCTCATGGCGCCGGACATTCACCTGCTTCTCGGTGCCGAAAACCGCCTCTTCAAATTCCAGATGCAAATCTTCGCGGAGATCAGCCCCGCGCTGAGCCCGACTCCGCCGCCGACCACCCGCGCCAAACGCATCACCAAAGCCAAAGAACTCGCCAAAGATGTCGCCGAAATCCTGGAAGATAGTCGGATCGAACCCAGCGCCGCCTGCCGAACTGCCGCTCACCCCGGCATGACCAAAGCGGTCATACAACGAACGCTTCTCGCCGTCCGCGAGAATCGCATAAGCCTCGGTCAGCTCTTTGAATTTATCCTCGGCGTCAGGATTATTAGGATTGCGGTCCGGATGGTAAGCGAGCGCGAGCTTGCGATAAGCGCTCTTGATCTCGACCTCAGTCGCCGCCCGCGCCACGCCGAGCACTTCGTAATAATCTCGTTTTGTATTAGCGGCCAGAACTCCCCCAGCGCCTAAAGGCGAATTGATTCCGCAAATTTCGGCGTGCCTGAAGGCACGCCCGAATACAAACTTCATGTATGCGCGAGGCCATGGCGACTACCTGCCGCTATTCCGCGCCACCCGCACCATCGCCGGCCGCAGCAGACGATCTTTATATCGATACCCGCGCTGCAACTCATCCAGCACATGATGATCCGGCACGTCGGTCGTATCCACCATCTCAATCGCCTCATGCATCTTCGGATCGAACGGCTGCCCTACCGCTTTAATCGGCTGCACGCCCGCTTTCTGCAACGCATCCAGCATCTGTCGATAGATCAGCTCAACCCCGCTCCGGAATTCGCTCCCATCTCCACCCGCCTTCAGCGCCCGCTCAAAGCTGTCCAGCACAGGCAAAATGCCTTTGATGACATCCGCCGCCGCAAAGTCGCGGAACTCCTGCTGCTCCCGCACCGCTCGTTTTCGAGCATTGTCAAACTCCGCCTGTTGCCGCGCCAGCCGATCCAGCAGCGCATCGCGCTCCGCTTTCAGCTTGTCGAGGTCCGACGCCGCGCTAATATCAACGGTCCCAGCCGAGCCCGGAGCACGCGTTTCTTCTCTGCTATCTCCGGCAGGAAGCTCGCGCTCCAGATCTTCATTCTGAATTCCGATATTAGCCTCTTCGCTTTTTCCGTTACCCTTACGCATAACTTCTCAGTTACTCCGATTCATTCAAAATTTTGTCGAACATGCGGGCGATGTACGAGACCGCCGACATCGTGTGCTGATAATCCAGGCGCGTAGGCCCAATCACCGCCAGCGATCCGCGCACCTCGCCGCCCACCCGCGCCGGCGCGCCAATCAAAACAAAGTTCTGCAGGGATGATGACGAAGACGAAGAAGTCGACGACAACCCCGAGCCCAATGCCGAACTCGGCAGCGCCTCATCCAGCCCAATCACTACCCGTACTGCTTCCGTCTTCGTATCGAGATAAGCCCCCAGGAGCTTGACGACTTTTTCTTTCTCCTCGAGCGTCCGCAACATGTCTTCCAGCCGCTGCCGGTCTTTCTCGTTAGCCCCGAGCTCACTAGCCACCAGATTCGCCGCGCCCTCAATAAACACGACGTCGGTTCCCTCATGCGACGCCAGCGCGCCCTGCTGATAAAGCCGCTCAATCGACTTCATCAGCTCCCGATACTCTCCGCGCTCCGATTCGATGCGCCGCTCCAGCTCCGCGCGCATGTCCTCCATCGTCCAGCCGCGAAAATTTTCGTTCAGATAGCGCGCCGCCAGATCCAGATCGCTCTGCGGAATATCCAGCCGCAGCACCCGGTCGCGCACCACCCCAGATCGCGTGACGACAACCGCTAAAACTTTCTGATCTCCCAGCCGCGAAAAATAAACATGATCCAGCGCATTCCGCGGACCCTTCATCGCGGCCCCGCCCGCCACGGTCACGCCCACCCCATGCGATATCAGCGAGAGCACATGTGACGTGCGCTCCATAAACTCCTGCACATCGCTGACGCCGGTCAGCGTGTCCTGAATAATGCTCTGATTTTCATGCGAAAGATGCGCCTCGCCACTCAACTGCTCCACGTAATACCGATAAGCCTCCGCCGTAGGCACGCGCCCCGCCGAAGTATGCGGCTGCTCCAAAAATCCCGCGTCGGTCAGGTCCGCCATAACATTGCGAATCGTAGCCGCACTCAGCCCCTCGCGGCTGGAGCGCGCAATCGTGCGCGACCCCACCGGCTCTCCGCTGGCAATAAAAGTCTCGACAATCGCAGTCAGAATCTCGCGTTCCCGACCGCCCGGAAATCCAAGTGGCATAGGCAATACAATAAGGAGTGCTCTTCCCAGTCGGAGGAAACCGGAATAACTCCTATAAATTCTTTAGATGCAGTGGCTTAGATTATGATTCCACCACGCCTATTGTGAATTCTAGGGAGCGGGCGCGGGGGTGTCAAGGATCGGGATTGCGCCCAATGAGTCCGTAGTTTCGGCAACTTGCCGGGCTTAATTGCCGAGCGCCTAATCCTTCGACGAAACAAGCGAATACAGAAACAGCAAAATACCCGATGCGAAAAACAAGCCGCCAATCACCACAAACGACATAAAAGAAAGCGCAGTGTTCCAGCACAAGCTCAGCGCCTCGACCACTAAACCAAAGATCAGAAGCACTCCAGAAATCCGCAGCTCATTTCGCATGGCTTTCTTTCCTCCTCTCGCGTCATTCCAGGGGCTTCCAGAACTTTGCCTCGCCGAGCTTGTCGACATTGTGGATGGTGTCGTGGCAGCCGCTCGTCGTGCAGGAAATCTTATTCGATTTCAAATCGTCCACCATGGCCATGTGCGTCGCACTCTCAAATGAACGTGCCCCGGCGTGGCAATGTAAGCATTCCCGGTTGTTATAGGGATGGTAAAGACGAATAGGATTCATCGGGGTTCCGAACCAATAGACGTAAACGTGGTGCAGCCCTTCCCACTTGGCCTGAATCGTGCCGAACATGGCGTAGTCGGTGTGGCAGGTGTAGCAGGCTTGGTCGGCGGGGATCCGATGATTCTGAAAATGAGCCGCCGGAATATGAGCCGGATCGTCCACGTACAGACTTTTCCCGTAGGGCTCCATGATGTGGCAAGACAGGCAGAACTGCGTCTGTTCGGACCGTTCTATGTGCTCCGACGCGCCCACCCCCGCCGTCATGACCGGCACAATGAAGAGCGCAAGAAATGCGATGATTTTGCCCTCGCGCGAAGCTGTGATGGAGGGCCGAATCACCACCACCAGGATCAGCACGATACTGGCGCCAATCAAAGAAAAAACGAGAGTCTCGGGACTGATCATTGAAGGAAACTCATTGAATAACGCTCATCGGATGACGCTACGCGCCTTGTGCGCGACCTGCCCTTTGCAGCGCGGCCGCATTTCTGTTGCGGCGCCTATTTTTGCTTGCCCAATTCCCGGACATAAGCGACCAGATCCATAATTTCAGGGCCTTTCAGGCTCTTGCCGTAAGCAGGCATTTTGTTCTTGCCGTCGGTAATGCTTCGAATGAGATCCGCATCGCTCATTTTCGTGACTTCTTCGGAACCGAAATCATGGGCTCCGAGCGCCTTGCCGGGACCAGTGCTTGCCTTTCCATCCGCGCCATGACATCCGGCGCATTTGGCTTTATACGTTGTCGCCGCATTCTGGGCGTGTGCTGACGGTGCCAGGGCAAGGACAGTCGCCAGGACCGCCGCAAGGCTAACAAAGAGAATGTTCACATTTTTCATTTTGAAGCTCCTCGGTTAAGACGTGAAATCGTTTTTATTCGTTGTTGCGCAACTCAGAATGCATAGCGCAACGATTCGGTCAGTGAGTTAGCGTGAAAATAGCGCGGCGCGGTGGGTCCGACGAACGAACCCTCGTTGTATTGGTAATAATTCCAGCCCATATTCCAAGCCAGCTTATGTCCTAGATCCACGCTCATATTCGCCACTGGCTGCGAATACTTGTACTGCGATGACCCGAGCGGCTGCAAAATATTGAACTGCGGCACCGCGCCATCAACACTGGTTATGCTGTAGCCCACATTGACCATCCATCGCTTCTCAGGCTGGAACCTGACTGTAGTCATGCCGAAATGAGTGTGATTTGTGTAGTAAGAGTTCCCGAGCAGAGGATTGCCCGGATCATTCGCCGCGCAAGAGCCCGCATTGACCACAAAGGGAAGGATCACACCAGCAGGCGGCGTGTCATTGAAACAAATCAGGGCGTTCTGGATCACGTTGTTGTAGTTGTAAGCTAGATCAAAACCAAAGCGCGCCCGCGGGGCAAGCGAGGCCGTCAGCCCGAAGTTTTGGTTGTGGCCAACGTAATTCGTGAACGCGTCGGCATTAGCGTCTTGCAGAATATTGATAGACCCGCCTATGACCGCCCATGATCGCGGAGTATAAGTCGTTTGGAAACGGTAGCGTGATTCCTTACGCGGAGCCATGCGAACAATGACATTGTCGTAGTTGGTATGTTCCAGATCGAAATTCAGCCGCAACGCCCGCGTTGGCCTTGCCCAAAATCCGAAAAGCCCTGTGTACTCGCCCACCTCGAAATGGTCCAGACCTCCCGGTTGATAGTCGTTGAAGTGGTTGAACACCCGATCGCCATAGCGAAAACCAACCCGGGCCCCCACTTTTTTCGAAATATCCCAGGCCAAGTCGACTTCGTTTCTTTTCCAGGTCTGGTTGAAGGACGATTGCGTGAGGGTGGGCGTAACCGTAGGGGTAGAGAGCGGCGTACTCAGCAACGTGCACGGGGGAGTGGCACAGCTATAGTCGGACTCCGTGAAATTGCCGTTCTCCGGAATGCGGTAGGCCCACAAATAGAACTTCTCGATCAGGCGCAGATGTTGGGTCAGGTGCACCGTAGCCTCGGCGTCCAGCACGTTGGAAACTCGACGAGCGCTGGCTACCCCTGTGCCATTAAAAGCCAAGGTGTTGGTACGCGTGAGCAGTCCAGAGAAATTCTCGTCCAAGGGCGTGTTCGTGTTGGCGGAGCTATAAGCAAAAGAAGCGAGCCACTCCACCCGCGGGATATTATTACTGCGCAAACTGATCCGCTCTGTCGGGGTTGACGTACGAATCCGCTGGTCGCGCGAATAACTGAAGTAGGCGTTACAAGTGTTATTGGTCAGGACTCCGCCGACAATAAGACTGCTTTGTCCGGTCGGCACAGCGCACGGTTCCTTGTTAGCGGTGTCAATCGACAGCCCCAGTTCCACCGGAGTTCCGGTGGATAGGAGCGCGGGCGCAAAAGGCGCTAGTTGGTAGTCCGTGTCTCCCTTGTAGTAATCGAGAAATTGGTCGTAGCTCAGAACCGTTCGCGGCGCGATTTTCACGTCCACACCGATGCGGTATGAATTCATGGTCGTGTTCCAACCCTGCAATAGCAGCGCCTCGGTGCCCTCGTGGATACTGTCATACGAGGGCCCAGTCATGTTGTTGTGCGAATAACCCAAACGAAAGCTCACTCGCGACTGCGGCAGCAGAGTGAGGTCAACGTCGCTCATGCGGTGCGTCGTATCGAATAAGTGAGGGGAGCTCAGTGCCTGAATCGATGGTGTCGAGCCACCAATCGCGGGTGGAGGAGGAGGATTCAGTGGATTCGCCAGCAAGTCGTAATCGAAGAAATTCTGGTCGCGGCGAAAACTGGACTGCAGGTTATACCACTTGTTCTTGTCCACACGCAGCCGAGCGTAGTTATTGGGCTCGCCTCCCCATCCCGAGCTGTTGAGATAAAGATTGTCGAACAACAGGCCCAGATGGTCGAGCGATTGCATCGACAGCGTCTGGTCGAGAATCCGCGGCCCAGTCTGCAAATTCACCAACGTGTCGTACATTGCGGTACTGCCACTAATGTCGGTGGAGCGGTAACCAAGCTCACCCGACGAATGCACCAGATACCCACCTCTGGTTATGCCTTCCGGCTCGCTCGGTGGACTTGCGCCGGAATTCGCGGGAGACTGCCCAAGCAGCAGCCCCGGCGACCACAACAATCCCGAGAGTAGCGCCACAAAATAAGATCGCCGAGTGAGCATTCGTGGACGGAGCATCGGTCCCCTCACTTGAAAAACACGTCGCTAAAGTTGGAACCATGGATCTGGTTGTGGCACATCGTGCAGGCCTGATACTTCGCCGACTGATTGTGCACAGGTCCAGACGGTCCCTGCGTCGGAAAGGTATGGCACTGGAGGCAGAGCATGTTCACCGGCATCACTTTGAGCAGCCGCGGATTGGTCGAACCATGAGGCGTGTGGCAACTGCTGCAACCTTCAGTCTTCACCGGCACGTGTTCGTAAACGAACGGTCCCTGCTTGTCGACATGGCACTTGTAGCAAACGGCGTCGCCACTAGGCAGCGTCCGCGCCTGCCGCAAGATTCCCGTTCCATGGGGGTTGTGGCAGTCATTGCATTGCACAAAGCCTTCATTGACGCGGTGATGATAAGGCTTGGCGAAGTCCGCCTTGGCCGAGGTGTGACATCCGTAGCATAACTGCGGCTGATCTTGGATCAGTAAGTGCTCTTTTTCCTTTGCGTGATGCGGTGAGTGGCAGTCGAGGCAGCCAACATCGCTGTTCGAATGACTGGATTCCGCAAAATGCGACTGCGCATGACTCTCGCCGTGACAGGTCAGACAGCGAGCGCTGGTCTCCTGCCGCGAACGCCCTTCGAAGACGAATATCTTGGCCTTGTCACCGCCCCCAGCTACATGCTCGGCGCCCGGACCATGGCACCCCTCGCAGCCCTGGTGTGATGGCCCGCCTTTCGTGTCCAGCGTGGTCTTCCAGTGCGGAGTTTTTTCCCAGTCGTTATAGATATCTTCATGGCAGGTCTTGCAGGTCTCCGCGCCGACATACTGAGACACTTCGGGGGAGGGCTTACTCGGCGCGGGGGCGACCGCAGGTTGAGCGCTACCGGATTGGGCGTTACTGGATTGACCGTTCTTGTCGGCACCTTGCTGACGAGCCTGACTCGAGGCGGAGGCAGCCGCGAAAAGACACAGCGCCGAGAACAGCAGAACTCGAGAGACTCCATGGCAAATTTTCGTGCTCACAAGTTTGAAGGCCCCGCTTTCGGCTTACCCAACCAACTCCATTCCATCAACGCCCGGCACCATTCCGCCGGATCTGAAGCCTCATAGAAGCCGGCTTAATCACCTCGAAATTGCACAAATTCTAAAGCGACTCACCAGTATGCGGCTGTTCACAATTGCTCATTCCCAAGAAAACCAGTCCACTAGTCGCGTCCAGGCTGGGATCGATTGTGCATCATGAAAGTGTGAAGGCCGATTGTGCGCGAACTGGCAATGGCCGTTCCGTGATGTGCCTCACGCCGCAATGTGAGCTGAATCACTCCAGCACGTGAGGAAAAGCAGCTTTCCAGAATTG
>JBAWBE010000477.1:0-10780 GCA_049589635.1 Terriglobales bacterium | reverse complement strand
ATGACGCTCATGAAGGCGAACGACTTCATGGTGGGTGCGCGCCCGACCATGTGCTCCTCAATCCTCCTTTGGAAGAGAAGTAGCGCCGGGATGATGACCAGTAAGAGTCCGACTGCGGATTTGATGAAATCGTTGACACCCGTGCCATGCAGTTCGCGAAGGTGCACCAGGAGTTTCACTCCGAGAAATGATCCGGGGACGCTCCCGAGCGCCATCGCCAGGACAACTTTTCTGCGCACCGTGCCTTTGATCAGATGAATGATGGTGGCGGGAATCTTGGTGAAGAAGTTACACATGGCATCGCTGCCGACCGCGATGATGGGAGGAATGTGCAGGCCAAAGATGAGCATGGGCAGCAGCAGAACGCCGCCGCCTAATCCCGTCAGCCCGATCAGCGTTCCCACGGTGAAGCCGATCAAGATTTTTGCCAGCAAGAGTTCCATGCCGTATTCCGAGCCTAATAACCCGCTTTGGTTACGGTTATTCCGTCAGGCAACGAGCCAGCGCCTGAGGCGCAGAAAGGGAGGAACCGTTGCCAAGCATTATTACATAAAGCCCATTGTACTAATGGGCTTTATTGGCTTCTTGTGAACGGCCCGTTAACGCCTGGTTCGGTAAATGCCGGGTTAAACGAGCCGTTCAGATTTGCTAGTTGCCGTTGGCGCCGACAAAGCCCTCGCGTTCGAGGTGCAGAATGATGGTCTGCGCCGCTTCCTCGGGGCTCAACTTGGCGGTGTCGATCACTACTTCGGCATCGGTGGGCGCTTCGTAGGGATCCGAGATGCCCGTGAATTCCTTGACGATACCAGCGCGCGCCTTGGCGTATAGGCCTTTACGGTCGCGTTGTTCGCAGACGTCGATCGAAGTCGCCGCGTGGACCAGGATGAATCCGCCGAAGGGCTCGATCATCTGCCGCACCGCTTTGCGCGTCGCTTCATAAGGAGCGATTGGGGCACACACCGCGATGCCGCCGTTTTTCGTGATTTCGGATGCGACATATCCGATGCGCCGGATGTTGATGTCGCGATGCTCCTTGGAGAATCCAAGTTCGCTCGACAGATGCTTGCGCACCAGGTCGCCATCAAGCAGAGTGACCGGACGTCCGCCCATCTCCAGGAACTTGGTGATGAGCGCGTTGGCGATGGTCGATTTGCCGGAGCCCGAAAGCCCGGTGAAGAAAATGGTGACGCCCTGCTTTTCGCGTGGCGGATAGCTGCGCCGCAGTTCCTTCACGACTTCCGGATAGGTGAACCAAGCCGGAATGTCGCGTCCGCCGTTGAGACGCTGGCGCAATTCGGTTCCGGAAATATCAAGCACCTTCGCGCCCTTTGGAACTTCGTCGGCCGGAACGTAGCGGTCTTCACCCTCCAGATACATCATCATCTGGAAGGGAACCATGGTGACGCCCATTTCCGCGGTGTGCTGCTTGAACAGTTCCTGCGCGTCGTAGGGGCCGTAGAAATTCTTGCCGTCCGTATCTTTTCCAGGACCGGCGTGATCGCGGCCGACGATGAAGTGGGTGCAGCCATGATTCTTGCGGATCAGGCCGTGCCAGAGGGCTTCGCGCGGTCCGCCCATGCGCATGGCGAGCGGAAGCATGGCGAGTTCGACCGTGCCGTGCGGATATTTCGGGAGCAGCAACTGATAACAGCGAGTGCGGACGAAATAATCCACGTCGCCCGGCTTGGTCATGCCGACCGAGGGATGGATTAGCAAGTTGGCTTCGACCTGCTTGGCGGCGCGCATCGTCAGCTCGACGTGAGCGCGATGCATTGGGTTGCGGGTCTGGAAGGCGACGATCTTGGTCCAGCCGAGGCGGCCGAATGAGGCGCGGAGTTCAGCGGGCCCCAGTCGCAGCGAGCGGAAGTCGTAGTGCGAAGGCGCCTGCATTCCCTGAATATTTCCGCCCACGTACCACGGGTTCGACTTGTTCATGGCGTAGTCGGAGCCGGGGTGAGCGCTGCTCGTGGAATTGAAAACGGCCTTGGCTTCGGCGGCGCGATCGGGCTGCCAGACGTCACCGACATTGAGGACAGCGAGCATCACGCCTTCGGGATCGCGCAGCGCAATTTTGCTCGAGCCGAGCGTCAGCTTTTTGGCGAACTCTTCGGTCACGTCGAGCGTGATCGGCATCGGCCAGAGGGTGCCATCGGCGAGGCGCATGTTGGCGCAGACGCCTTCATAATCCTTGCGGTTCATGAAACCGCGCAGCGGAGAGAATCCGCCGTTCATCAGGAGTTCGAGATCGCACAACTGGCGAGCGGTCAAATCCCACGAGGGCCAATCTTTCGAATGGCTTTTCAGTTCGGCGGCGTAATCGGCCGGCACTTGCAGTTGGACGAGTTCGCCCCCGTGCGGGGCGATAAGGTGGCTGGTTGAAGCGGTCAAGTCGTTGATCCTCCCGATGCGTACGTCGGTCTGTTTGGAGACGTTCGTCTCTTTGTCGCTAACTTTGGAAACCTTGGAATCTTTGTGCGTCAATCGAATCTCCTCGGACTCGCCCCGACTCGCAAGGCGCGAGAAGGGCCCAGAGAGCGAAGTCCATCTAAATTTGTACGGCTGTAATGCGAAATACGGGTCGCTATATCAGCGAGCAATTCCACTTCCGTCGAGCGTGGCGCGCCCCAATCTAACTGATTGCAAATAAGGTAGTTCTCTGGTTTTTTCGGAGAACCGGAGCTGGTGGACGGCCTGTATGAAACGAATTGTAACATTTTGCCCCCGGGGGGCGCGACCATTTGCCGCGTCAAAAGTGCCGACGGACAAGCCGCCGGACCGCGATTTTCATGACTCAAACAAATGATTTGTCGCGGGCAACACCCGGAGCCTCCACTATCCCTCAATACCAGTTAAGGGCGGGGTCGGTTGCGGTGTCAAGATTACCGCTGTTTGGCGAGGGTATTTCTTAGGACTCCTCCGCCGCGACTCCAGCAACGGCAGCGGGTTGCTCGCCACTACTCGTAGCGCAAAGCGACCATCGGATCGACTCTCGTGGCACGCCTCGCCGGGATGTAACAGGCGAGCAGGGCGACCGCGACCAGCAAAAGCGTCACGCCCATAAATGTGAGCGGATCGGTAGCCGTCACCCCGAAGAGCAGCGACGAAACCGTCCGCGTCAGGGCGAAGGATCCGACGATTCCAACTGCCACGCCGATCAAGATGGTGCCCATTCCTTGTGCGAGAACCATACGAAGTACCTCGGCCGACGTCGCGCCGAGTGCGACGCGCACGCCGAATTCGCGAGTGCGCCGACTCACCGAATAGGCCATCACGCCAAACACTCCGGCGGCCGCAAGCAAGAGCGCGGTGATTCCGAAGAACCCGATCAATATGACATTGAACTTTCGTGAACCAAGCGAGGCCGCATAGACCTGCTGAAATGTCTGAAAGGTCGCCGGAATTTCCGGGTTGAAATCGCGCAAAATTCCGCGTGCGGCCGAACTTACCGCGCGCGTATCCGCATCGCTCAACATCGTTATCGTCATGACCGCGCTCGGCCGCTGGAACAGATTCACGTAAACCGTCGGGCGCGCTGGCGCGTCAAGACCATATTCGTGCGTGTCCCCCACAATTCCTACAATTGTAAGCAGACGCAAATCGCCATCCATATTGCCAAATTCGATGGTGTGTCCGACCGGATCCTGGCCCGGCCAGCGGTCGTGCGCGAGTGACTCGCTGATTACGGCAACATGCGGTGCGTCCGCACTGTCGCGCTCGTCGAACATCCGCCCGCGAATGAGAGGGATTCCCAGCATATGAAAATACCCGTCGGTCGCGACACCAAAATCCGCATTGCCGATCCGTTCCTTTTGATGGAATAGGGCCTCGAAACCGTCCATGGTTTTAGGAACTTCATTCTGCGTCATCAGCAGGAACATTCCGTCGGGCAGGCCGCCGGTCATCGGGAGCGCGCTGGCAGCTCCCACGCCGCGGACGCCGGGAATTTGCCTGAGCCGATCAATCAAGCTCGAATAGAAAATTCCCTGAGCCAACTTTGCTTTGGGATCTTCGACCGAGGGCAGCGAAACGTCCATCGCTACGATCTTGTCCACGCGGAATCCCGGATTCACGTCGAGGACTTTGAGCAGGCTGCGTCCGAGTAAGCCCGCACCGATCACGAGTACTAACGTGATGGCGATCTGCGCCGCGACAATCGCCCTCCCGACGCGCTGGCTACCATGCGATCCAGACTGACTGCGCCCGCCTTCGGCAAGGCCTTTCCTCAAATCGCCGCGGGTGGCTCGCGCAGCGGTAAACGCGCCAAGGCCGACTGCGACACTAGCAGAGAGCAGGAATGAAAAGAGGAGCACCGGCAGGCTGATGGAAACGCTGTCGAGCCGCGGCAGATTTTGCGGAGCCATGGCCACTAATCCGGCGACGCCTGCGAACGCAGCGAGCACTCCCAGAACGCCCCCGATCAGTGAGAGCAAAAGTGCTTCGGTCAAAAATTGGCGTATCAGTCGGCCGCGTGCTGCGCCGAGCGCGTTGCGAATCGCCAGTTCGCGCTCGCGCACCGACGCTTGCGCCAGCAGCAAGTTTGCAACGTTGGCGCACGCTACCAGTAACAGGAATCCCACGGCGCCCAGCAGAATCAGCAGCGGCGACCGAACCGCGCCCGTAATCGAATCCTGGAGCGGGACCACCGTTCCATCCCTGAGCAAGTAATCGGTTTTATCGGTCGATTGGTAGATCCTTCGTGCGATTGTGCTGACATCGTTGCGCGCCTGATCGACGGTGATGCCATCTTTCAAGCGTGCGGCGGCAGAATAATTGTGGGCAGTGCGGCTCGGGTTCTCGCCCTCGATATCGGCAGCCAGCCACACCTCCACGTCGTTGGGAAATCCGAATCCGCCCGGGAGCACGCCAATCACGGAGTAGACCGCGTCATTGATTTTCAGGTGCGCTTGCGAGAGATCCTGCGCCGACCCAAGATACCGCTTCCAGTAACCGTAGCTCACGAGCGCGACCGGCACCGCTCCCTTTTTGTCATCGCTCGCCATAAAATCGCGGCCGATGACCGGCTCCACGCCGAACACAGTGAGAAACTCCGGCGTTACCGCCGCCACGGTTGTGCGGGTCGGCTGTGAGGTCCCAGAAACAGAAACCGTCTGCGCAGCGTACTTCGCGATGGATTGAAAACTGTGGCTCTGATCGCGAAAGTCGTCAAAGTTCGGGTCGGCAAGGCGCGCGGGCCTGCCGTCGGAGTTCACCTCAGAGATCGCCATAATGCGGTCGGCGCCGGAATAGGGCAGCGGGCGCAGCAGCACTCCATAGACAACACTGAAGATCGCGGTCGTCGCGCCGATGGCCAGCGCGAGCGTAAACACCATGATGGAAGTGACGTCAGGATTCTTGCCGAGCACTCGCGCTGCGTAACGGAAGTCCCGCCAAAATTCAGTCATTGTCCGTCTCCATTTCAGAAGCATGCCGCCGGGAAGAGCCCTCGATACGGCAGAACCGGGCCGGGTCCACTTGAACGATTCATTAACAGGATCTGACGAATATACGAGACCCAGGAAAGCAAGTTCCGTGTTTTTTTTGCAGGAATAGGCGCAGATAGGTGGTTGACCGCTGTCGGCCGGTCGTCCCCTACGTCTTTGACCCCACCTCGATCAACCGCTTGGTCATAAGCACGAGGCCGAGGATTTGCGTCCACTCGGAAACGATGTTGCCGACGACTTGACCCCACCGACTCGTCGGATCCATCGCTTTGAAGGCCAGCACCCAACCCACGCCGGTAATCAGAAGAACAATGGTGAGCGAATGCTCCCGCAGGAATTCAACGGCCTTCGAGGGCAGCATGCCTTTGGGTTTCTTGCTTTGAGCCGAGCCCTTTTCGTACAGGTGCTTGGTCATCACTACAGTGACGAGCACGCCGGTCCAATCCGCGATGGCGTTTCCGAAGAATGAACCGAGGTGACCATTGGGGTTGGAACGGCTGTAGAGCGCGATCAACAGCACCACAATGCCTAACGCCGTCAGACTCAGGGAGTGGGCGCGAGCGAATCCCTTCGGACCGATGTTCTGCTTCATGGAACTACTGTACCCGGTCTCGCTGCCTTCCTCCGTCTTTACCGGGGCAAGAGAATCTTACCCAGCCACGGAACCGGCAATGCGCCCTGGTCCAAGGCGCGATCGTGGAACTCGGCCAGCGTGAATTCCTTGCCCTTGGCCGCCTCGTAGGCACGGCGCAATCGCCACCATTCGCTGGTGCCTACATAATAGGTCGGTAACTGGGTGGAGCTGAGCTTGGCGCGTTGCAACTTTCCCTCAGCTTCGGCACGGGTCTGGAAGGCGTCATTCATCATGAATGACATGGCTTCGTCGTCCGTCATTCCCATGGTCTGCATGCGGACATCGAGTATGGTATTGCCGATAGCGCGCAGCCAGACCTTCAGATAGCTGATGCGATAGCGCGGATCGCTGTTGGCGTACCCCTGGTGCATCATGACCTGAGCGATGTACTCCGCCCACCCTTCGACGTACGCTCCGTTGCTGAAAAGGCTGCGGACGAGACGGCGGCTGACGGGCTGAATTTCATTGGCGTGCTCGGCCTGCACGTAGTGGCCGGGCAGCGCCTCGTGAATGCTGAGCCACTGGAGCACCCAGTTGTTGTATTCGCGCAACTTCGACTCGGCTTTGTCTTCGGGCGTTTTAGGATCGATGGGCGTGACCCAGTATTGCGCCTCGGCGTTCGGATCGAGCGGCGGTGCGCCGTGGAAGCCTGCGACCGAGTAGATGCCGCGCATGAACGGCGGCGTCGGGATGACCTTCAGGTTGTCGCGAGACTTCAGCGAGACGATTTTCTTATCGATGATGAATTGCCGGATGCCGACCAGATCGTCTTTAACGGTCTGCATCAGGTCGTCGCGCTTCGGGCGATCGTCGGAAATTTTGTGCAGCACCTCGCCGATGACTTTGTTTTCGCGCTCTTGCGGGCTGAGGCTGGCGTGGTCATCATGATCGGGGAAGTACTGTTTGTGCAGCGGCAGGGCGATCTGGAGCATCTCGGCGCGCGTCTTTTTGAGTTCGGCTTCAGCCTCGCTTAGGACTTGGTCGGGAGTCACCGGGGTTTCCATGACCAGGCGGAATTTCTCTGCATAGAGCTCTTTGCCCAATCGCCAGGTGCGGTCGGTCTTCCTTTTTGCCAGATCGTCCTGTAGCCACTTCGAAAAATTCTTGAGGGCCTCGATTGCCGGGGGCGCGACTTGGTCGAACTGGGTTTTCGATTTCGATCCGGCGGGAATGGCTGCGGCAATTGCACTCTGGATCAGATCGACATTGCCGTTGTTTTCCTCGATGGCGACTTTGACGAAAATGGGATCCGCGTCGACTAATTCGCTTCGCGCCTGGTCGAGGAAGCGCGGGATCGCGGCAACCCGCGAGAGGATGTGGCCGAGGCGGACGTCCTGCGGCGCGTAGTCGTCCGTGAGCGGTTGAAAGAGTGCGCTGCCCAACAGTTCTACGTAGCCCGTGGGGTTGTGCTTGTAATTCTGGATGCGGTCGAATTCCAGCAGGTTGAGGGCGATCTGGTCGTCGATGAGCTGCCAGTCGGCGGCGTCTTCAACGTTGAGGGAGGCGAGCGGAGTCTCTTTGCGGAAGCGCTCGCGAAACTCGGCATAGACGCGACGCTGTTCGGCTATGCCAGCAGGGCTCACGTCATCGAGTAACGCGTCGAGAGCAATAGTCTTGCCGGTTTTCGGGTCGACGTGCTGGTGGTATCCGGCCTGAGACGCACTGGAGGGCGAAAGCGCGAGCGTCTCGTGAATGAAGTCCTCGCTGAGCTTGGCGAATTTAGCATTGGCTGCGGCGGATGAAGACGAATTGGTTTGCGCCATGAGAGCACCGGAAATAAGAAGACACGCTGCGACTGGAAAGAGTTGCATGGGCGTTGATTTTAGCAGGATGCGGCTCGGTGCGAGCCTGACTACCAGCCGTGCTTCATCGCCTTGGCAAACTCCGCTGGTGGCAGCGCGTTGAGCACATCGTTCTTCGTCAGCCATGCGCGGCGCGCCTGCGTCACACCGTAGCGAATCTTTTCCATGTGCGAGGTGTGATGCGAGTCGGTGTTGATTACGATTTTTACGCCGTGCTGGTTCGCCATGCGCAGATGAACATCGCACAGATCGAGGCGATCGGGATAGGAATTCAACTCCATGGCGACCTTGTGTTTGAAGGCCGATTGCAGGATGGCGTCTACATCGAACGGATATGCGTCGCGGCGGAGCAACTGCCGGCCTGTAGGATGGCCGATGATTGAAGTGTTCGGATTCGAAATCGCCTTCAGCAGGCGTTCGGTCATGGTCGCGCGATCCTGATTGAAGTGCGAATGCACACTGGCAATCACGATGTCCATCTGCTCGAGGACGGAGTCCGAGAGATCGAGCGTGCCGTCGACGAGGATGTCGACTTCTACGCCGGCGAAGATGCGAATGCCTTTCATCTTCTTATCGGCTGCGCGAATGCGCTCGATATGCGCCAGGGCGCGCTCGTCCGTCAATCCATTCGCGAAGGCGAGATTCTTCGAGTGATCGGTTATGGCCATGTAGGCGTAGCCGCGATCGCAGGCAGCTTTTGCCATCTCTTCGATGGTGTTGCGGCCATCGGTTTCGACGGTGTGCATGTGGACGTCGCCGCGTAGGTCAGAGACCTCAATCAGCGCCGGCAGTTCGTGCTTGGCGGCGGCTTCGATCTCGCCGAGATTTTCGCGTAGCTCGGGAGGGATGAAGTCGAGCTTGAGCTTGCCGTAGATGTCGTGCTCGGTCGTCCCGGCGACGGGCTTGTTGTCTTCGAGGGTTGCCAGGCTGTACTCGTTGAGCGTGTAGCCCATCTTGAGCGCGCGCTGGCGGAGCGCGACGTTGTGCGCTTTCGAACCAGTAAAATATTGCATGGCCGCGCCGAATGATTCGGGCGGAAGCAGCCGCACATCGACTTGCATCCCATTGCGCTGGCGGAAGCTGACTTTGTTTTCGCCCTTCGCGATGATCTCCATGAGGCCGGGGAAGCGCAGGAGATGCTGGGTGATTTCCTCGCGCGTTTCGTCGGCGCAGCAGCCTTTGCCGGTGACCAGAACGTCGAGATCGCCGACCGTTTCGCGGCCCCGGCGGAGCGAGCCGGCGGGCGTGACTTTTTCGACTCCGGGTGCCTCCATGAGGTGTGCTACAAGTTTGGCTGCGACCTGCTCGGCTGAGTCGAGCAGAAAGCGTCCGCCGATTCGGCGATAATCCTCGATCGCCTTCAACAGCTTTTGCTCGTGCTTCTCGCCCATGCGTGGCAGTTCGCGAATCTTTCCTTCCCGCGCCAGCTTTTCTACTCCATCGATGTCGCAGACCTGATAGGCGCTCCAGATCAGAGCGATCGTCTTGGGGCCGAGGCCTTGAATCTTTAACAACTCAAGCATCGACGGGCGATACTTTTTCAGGAGCTCGCTGTGGACCTCAACTGTGCCTTCATTAAAGAGATGCTGGAGGTTGGCCAGCATGCCTTTGCCAATGCCGGGAACGGCTAGCACTTTCTTCGGGTCTTCGATCAGGGTCGCGATTTGCTGCGGGAGTGCCTCGATCGCCTCGGCGGCGTTGCGATAGGAACGAATGCGGAAGGAATCCTGGCCGTCGATTTCGAGGAGATCGGCAGTTTCGTAAAGGATTCCCGCTATGGCTTTGTTGTCCATGGGAGGAGCACAAAATATTGTAGCGGAGGCGCGGTCCTCAGTTAGCAGTTGTCAGTTCTCAGTAGAGTCAAAGCAAGAAAGAAATTCAGGTGTCCTCTGTGTTCCCCTGTGTACCCTGTGGTTAAAGGTTTGGCTTTTGACCCTACCGAGAACTGACAACCGACAACTGAGAACGAAGTTACTTACGGCATTCCACCCCCAAAAACCCGAATGGTACAATTTGGTAATCCCCAGTTCTGGTTCGGAGGTTGCTGATTCCAGTCGAGGTGATGGCGGGCGAATAGGGCCAACCCCATCTCTATCAGCAGGATTCGCGGACCCGGAAACATTTCGTACCGCAATCGAAACAGTGCGTTAGGAAGAATGAGCAAGAAAATTGTCATCATCGGTGGTGGACCGACTGGCCTTGGCGCGGGCTATCGCCTGCACGAACTCGGCTATGACACCTGGGCGCTATACGAGAAATCCGGCGGCGTGGGCGGTCATGCCACTTCGCACGTAGACGAGCAGGGTTTCGTCTGGGACGAGGGCGGCCACGTCATTTTTTCGCACTATAAGTATTTCGATAATCTGATCGACAAGGCGCTCGGAAAGGAGGTCCACGAGCGGATTCGTGAGAGCTGGATCGTCAAGGGCGAATCGTGGATTCCGTATCCTTTTCAGAGCAATCTGCGCTATCTGCCCAAAGAGGTTCAGGTCAGTTGCCTCGTCGGCGCTGCAAAAGCCGCGTCCAACGGCGGCGGACGCGAGGCTGCGAATTTTCGCGATTGGATTCTCGCTACCTTGGGCGAGGGCATCGCGGACGCTTTCATGTTCCCTTACAACCTGAAGGTCTGGACCACGCCGCTGGAGCAGATGTCGAAGTCGTGGATTGCTGACCGCGTCGCGGTAATGGATTTCAAGCGCATCCTCGAAAACGTTTTGTACGAGCGCGACGACGTGAGTTGGGGCCCGAACAGCAAATTCAAATTTCCACTCCACGGTGGCACCGGCGAGATTTACCGACAGATCGCCAAGAATTTTCCCGAGAAAGTCAAAACGGGCAAAAAGCTGGTTGAAATCGATCCCGTACGCAAGCGCATCTCGTTTGAAGACGGTACCGGCGATAGC
>JBAWBE010000476.1:0-2522 GCA_049589635.1 Terriglobales bacterium | reverse complement strand
GCAGGGGTAAGTCCAATTTCCGGCACCAGCAGAATCGACGACCGCCCCTGCTCAAGCACCTCGCGCATGGCGGCAAGATAGACGGCGGTTTTTCCGGAGCCGGTGACCCCGAACAGCAACATACCGGCAAACGCGCGCGCGGTTACCGCTTCGAGAATTTTTGCTAGCCCTTCTTTTTGCTGCGCGCTGAACTCAAATTCGAACGGCGAACGGCGGGGCTTGAGCTTCGATCCGGTAAAATTCTGCGGCTCCTCAACGAGTTCAATCAGTCCACGCCGAACCAGCGTGTTAAGCGTAGTCCGCGGCACGTCAAGTCCGCGCAAATCCTCGACTGGCACGCGTCCACCGGCGGCGGCCAGAGTATCGACGAGCGTTTGCTGATTATCGTTCAGCTTCTGCGTAGAAGCGTTTTCCGCTGCGAGCAGGATTGCGATTTTGATCATCCGGGCGGGATCGCGCGCTGCCGAAACATCTTCACGCACGATCCATTTCTTGCGGACCATGCCGGAGAGAAGAGCCTTTGAGGCTCGTGTCGCACCGCGCAGGCTGGCTTCACGCACGCTTACCTCGCGCTCGGCCAGATAATCGAGCACGCGAAACTCGAGCATCTGTTCGTCGGGCGCACGCTGTGAACGCGCCGAAGATCCCGCCGTAGCCGCGAGATGCAACGCTAATTGACCTTTTTCCGCGATACGGTAAGTGATGGTGCGTTTGAACTCCGCCGATAGAGGCAGCATCGTGCGAAAAACTTCGCCGAGCGGCGCGAGATAGTAGTCGGCAATCCACTGTCCAAGTTTCAGCAGTTGCTCATCCAGTACCGGGGAGAGATCGAGCGCTTCGATGACCTTTTTTGTTTTGACCTGCGGGGCGCGGTCGTGCAGTTCAACCACGATGCCCGACATGCGCTGCTGCCGAAAGGGCACGAGCACGCGCCCGCCGACAACCAGCTCGATGCCGGGAGGAATGGCGTAAGTAAACGCCATGTCGAGCGGCACGGCGAGGGCGACATCGCAGAAAAGGGGCATCTATCGGAAGACTAAACCAAATCAGTTGCGGGATCTTGCCTACGCATTTTCCCGATCCCCGTGCGACGGTGGTTGCGATATGACCAGGAAGTAAACATCATCGCCGGAGTCATTCTTCATCAGGTGAGCCACGCCCGTGGGAATCCAAATGCCCTCGCCGGTCTTCACCACGATTGAGCGGCCATCCACTTCCATTACGGCCTCGCCCGCCAGGACGTAGAAAAATTGTTGCGCACGATGGTGGAAGTGCCGAACTTCCGACGTGCCAGCCGGCATGCGCTCCTGAATCACGCTGAGCTCGGAGTTCTTCAGCAAATGCCAGCCGTCACACTGGGAGCCCCAGGTGTAATGCTCGGCGGTTTGCCGACTGATTGGAGAAATTTCGACGCGTGTCATTCAGAGCTATTTTATTAGATAGGACGATGCGGAGAAGAGACGATGCGGAGAAGAGACGATGCGGAGAGACGAGCGGAGGACGGTAGAAGATTTTCGCCCTCACCTGGACACAACCAGCTAGACCGCCTCAACGACCCGAATCTCCTCGGCGATCTCCTCAACGAACTTGTCAGGTTCCCGCGGGAAGCGTTCCCACGTGGCCACCGGAAACGTCTTCACGATATCCGCATAGCTGCGAAGCGCGCGGTACCTCGCTACGCCAAAACCAAGCACATCCGCCAGCATGCAACTGGGCGCAATCACCGAGGCCGTGCCCCCACAGCGCAGTCCCTCGCTATGGTGCCCCGCTGTAACCTCCACAAACGCCCCCGCAAGACCCCAGGCCTTCACAATGACCGCTCCAGCGTCCGAATGGTCGACTCCAAACAGCTCCCGCTCGCGTGCCAGCAGATCGTGCGGTTGATCCGCCTCATTCTCCACAACCCGCGCATAAAGTTCCGGCATCGTCGCGAGCATCGCGACCCGGCCAATGTCATGCATGATGCCCGCCGTATAGGCAAAGTCGCGGTCGAGGCTGCTCCAAATCGCCGCCCGTTCGGCAATCAGGGCGCAGGCCACGCTATGCTGCCAGCACGAGCGCATTAGGGGTGTCAGCGGTCTACTCAGATAATCCCGCAGCCCCACCGTAATCACCACGCACTTCAGCCGTCGAAAGCCCAGCAGCATCGAAGCCTGCAACACGCTTGTGATGTTCTTTGAAAACGCAATAAGAGGGGAATTGGCAATCTTCAAGATCGCTGAAGAGAACTCGCTATCGGCACGAATCAGATTGCACAGTTCCAGCAATGAGGTATCTCTGCCGGCGATCAACTGCAATGCCTTCAGGGCGATCGCCGGGAAGGCGGGAAGATTTTCCGGCTTCCAGGCCGGTTCTGCAACTTGCAGCGCTTCTACGGGAAGGCTGGCCATAATTTGCGCTCAAATGTCCAGATCGGCGGCTATGGCACTTTGGTTTAGGACAAATACGTCCGTCCGGCCAAACTTCGGCATCATTGACTTGCACTCTGACTCGCGTTTCGTGTACTTGCTCCTCTGTTAATC
>JBAWBE010000475.1:0-5065 GCA_049589635.1 Terriglobales bacterium | reverse complement strand
CCTCTGGATCCTTGTCAGTCAAAATACGCAGATCGGTATCTTTTTCAAGCGGGCGAGTCAAGTCAACTAGGTTGCCATTCGTCTTCGCGGCGAGCGCCGCATCGGCCAGCCGTGGACTGATCGTCTTAGCCACGTCGAGCGCCGTCGCGCCTTTCGCGACCTCTTTGGTGCTTCCATCCGGTAACCTCACATGAATGCTGTCAGACATAGGTTGGGCCTTGTTCCATTTAACGTATTCGGGGAATATTTTAAGTTTAAGAGACAGACACAGGAGGGTCAAACACACTTCCCATCCTATTGAACTTTGGAGCGCACAAGTGGTAAGCAAGCCTAAACGCCCGGGCCTGATTCGTTCCTGCTAGCGGCGCGTTCTAGGCGCCATGATCTTCGCGGAAATTGCGCCAGACACCCCTGCAAGTAACGCTGGGAAAATCATCCCGAAAACAAAAGTCAGCACCAGACCAAGCGGCGTAAACAGGATATGAATGCTGGCCTGAATAGCGGGATCGGACGTATTCGCTCCGATGTCCTGCCACATTTTCAACACCTTCTGTATATAATCCTGCTGGGCGTGCTGAACAAAAATCTGAACTAACATCAGACCGTAGTCGATCGCGAACGACACAACTCCCGCCACCGCTCCTAGTCGCCAGCCGATTCGGACCGGCGGTACAAATCCCTTTTCGCGGCGAAAAAAAAATACGGCGAGAGTGCCGGCCAACACTACGCCAAGCGGCGGCGCGATCACTCCAATTACGCCGCCCAGCGCTCCCGCCTTGAGCGCAGAGCGCATTGCCACGCCTTGATCGACGCGCCCTGAGCGACCTTCTCGCGAACGCTCGAAATCGGCGGCGCCGGGAAGGCGGAACGAAGTCGTATCCGCTAGGCCGCTCGCGGGTGCCGAACTTTCCGGATCTGTGACCGCCATCTGCACATGAATTTGAGGCGCCCGGCACTGCGGACAGAATGGTCTCCCGTCCTCAACGATTGCCCCACACTTTTCGCACGGATGATCCACAGATGTGAAACTAACGCAGAAGCAAACTGACGGCAACTCCGACCTCAAATCGTGCTGTCCTTCCCGGTATGCATGCGCACATACACCAGGGCGAAGCGCGTCCCCTTGCTGTTCGGCTTGACCGCCACGATATGCTGATTCCCTTCTGTTCCGACTTTCAATTCGAGCCCGTCACTCGAATCGCTCTTGTCACATGTAACGGCCCGCTGCAAATCGTCGTTGCCATGGCTATTGACGTGTCCGCCACTGCTGTACTCGCCGCGACACTGAATCGGCTTTCCAAACTTCTGGAGTTCCTTGTCGTAATAAGCTGAAATTTTGTCGGGCGCATCGTCGGACAGAAACTCCGCCGCCACTACCTTCAGCTGAAACCCCGGCAGCGACAGGTTTACATTCGCGCTTTTTTCGTCGTCGCTATTGTCCTTCGGCGCCGGCTTCGCCCCGGGATATACGCTTAAGCCGGCATCGCGAACATCGGCATTCTCGCTGACATGCAGATCGCCCACCGGAGATTGGATGTCGACCCGTTTCGATCCGTCCTTCTCCCCGTTCTTGTCGACGTTGATGCTGCATGCCGAAAAGAGACAAACAGCTGTCAAAAGCATAGCCAACGCAAGTCCGGAGATCGCCTTCATCCCGAGGATTGCACTGCGGTTGATTGTTCCATCCGCCAACGCCTGGTTTTTGAAAATCCTAGTTCTGAACATGAGAAGAACCTCCTGAAGCTGTACGGGCAGGGCGTGCCAGTCCCTCGCCTCGATTTGCTATGCCCGGAATCGTGACGGGCAAATGACCGCCGAACGGAATCTCGCCAAACACCGCCTTCACGGCCGCCGTCTCCGACACGGTAGCATTTGAAAACGCGCACACATAATTTTGAATCGCCGGAAAATCCCCAATCACATACGGATTGCCCATCGCCAAAACAACAGTGCGTGCGGCCGCGCGAGTAAGTATTGCATTCAGCAGACCGGCGCTGGCATCGTCCATGGCTACGGTATTTTTCAACCCCGCACCTGCCTGAATCGCCTTGCCCGCCGTGGGAACCACATACACCCCTACAATTACCCGTTCTGCCGCTTCAACCGCGGGAGCAATCGTAGCCTGCATGCCAGCAGCCGAGCGAGCGTCGACGTAAATGACGTGCGCATCCGGCACGCGCGACAGAATCTCGCGCGACAGCGCGCGGCCCGACTCGGTGCGCATATCGTCGGAAAAAATCACCACCACAAGACGATTGTGCACCTCTGTCACTGACTGATACGGAAGGGAGGCCTTCGGAGTTCCCGGCGCTCCCGGCAAATCCGCCGCGGCCCGCAGCGGCACCATCTGCCCATTGTCTCGAACCAGCGTAATCGCTTCGTCAGCAATGCGTTGGCCTGCTGCCAGGTTCTCCGGCGACCCGACCGAACGCTCCAGTCGATCCACATCCACGAATCGGTTCTTGTTCAATCCAAGAGATGCTTTCAGTTCCAGAATCCGGCGCACGGACTCATTCAGCCGCTCGCGGCCGATCTCGCCGCTTTTCACCGCCGCGACCATATCCCGATAGCTCGCGTCCAGATCCGCCGGAATAATCAGCAGGTCATTGCCCGCCTTGAAGGCCTCGACCGCCGCCCGCCCCACATCGCTCGCATACAGCCGGGTCAGGCCCGCCATGTCGAGCGCATCGGTTACGACGATTCCCTTGAATCCCATTTGCTCTTTAAGCAGCCCTGTCACCACCGCTTTCGACGTCGTCGCCACGCGATTTGGCTCGGCATCAAGCGCGGGAACTGTGACATGCGCCACCATAACGGCATCCACGCCCGCTGCGATCGCGCGCTTGAAGGGAGGCAGTTCGACCGTGTCCAACCGCGCGCGATCCCCCGCCACCTGCGCAACACCAAGGTGCGAATCGGTCGCCGTGTCTCCGTGCCCAGGAAAATGCTTGGCTGTCGTGAGCATCGCGCCTTCGTGAGCGCCTTTGATGTACGCGGCAACAAAGTCGCCCACTTGCTCCGGATCGCCGCCAAACGACCGTGTATTAATAATCGGATTGGCCGGATTTGAATTCACGTCAGCATCTGGAAAGAAATTCCAATGCACTCCAATCGCCCGCGCTTCGAGCGCCGTGATGCGGCCGAACTCTTCCGCATCCTCTGGCTTTCCGGTCGCGCCAAACGCCATCGCATGAGGAAACACTGTCGTCCCATTCAGCCGCATCGAAACTCCGCGTTCAAAGTCCGCCGCAAAAATCAGCGGCAGCTTGGAGGTCTTCTGCAACCGGTTCAGCAGTTCCGCCGCTTCATAAGGCTGACTCTTCAGCAGCAGCGGGCCGTCGGTTGGAACCGTCATCCCGAGCGACCCGATGTGATACTTGCGAACCTTGTCGCGGAGTTCCACCCAGATCGGATCGGCGTCGTTCATGAATTGGACCTTCGCCCAGATCATGAAAAGCTGCCCGACCTTCTCCTCGTTTGACATTTTCCGCAAGGTCTTATCCGCCCATATGCGTCCGGCCCGGTCGAGGTGGATCGGTTGCGGCCGTTGAACACGTGCGGTCGCCTTACCGGCACTCTTGTCTTTGTCGGAGGCGGAGCCGCCGGCTGCGCAAAAGACAAAAACAGCGATGAGCCCAGTCCGCAGGCAGTATCGAAACATGCGAATGACAATAACAAATTTAAGCCTGTGCAACGCAGTGCTCTTCAACGAAGCAGCCGCCCAACTTTGACCGCAAGAAACGGATAGCTTTAGCGGTGAAGCGGAGAAAGAATATCTTTCACGGCCGCTCCTGGCACCGTTAGCAGACAAACAACATGAAGATGGAACAAGACTACGTACTCGGCACCAACGACGAAGAAGTTTCTCGCCTCGGCTTGCAACACCGCGCATGGCTACCGTGCACATCGGCAGCCTGGCACGACGCGGGAATCGGCGCAGGCCAGACCGTGCTGGACATCGGTTGTGGACCTGGCTACGTAACCCTCGATCTCGCTGAGTTGGTGGGATCCTCTGGGCGCGTTGTTGCCGTCGACAAGTCCGACAGATTTCTGAGCACGCTCGATCGCGAGCGGTGTAGGCGCGGACTGGACAACATCGTCACTCACAATGTTGACTTTGACGGCGGCGAATTGCCTCCTGTAACTGCGGATGCCGCGTGGTGCCGATGGGTGTTCGCTTTCCTGCGCCAACCGCGCGACCTCTTGTCGCGGCTGTCTCAGTCCATTCGTCCAGGCGGCGTCATTGTCATCCACGAATACTTCGACTATGCGACTTGGCGAAGCATTCCGCGTTGCCCGGAACTCGAAGAGTTCGTGGGCTGCGTGATGGCGAGTTGGCGCGATAACGGAGGCGAGCCCGATATTGCGTTGTCACTGCCGCGCTGGCTGGAAGAATCAGGATTTGAGATTCGCACGCTCCGGCCAATCGTCGACATCGTGCAACCGGGCGATCTGAAGTGGGCCTGGGTCAGAGCATTCTTCGAAATCGGACGTCAACGCCTGATCGATCTGGGATACATGAGCGGGAGCCGCGCAGAAGCAATCTGGCATGCCTTCACGAAACTCGAGAAAACCTACGCGCATGGAGTTCGGATGATCACACCGGGAGTGCTCGAAATCAGTGCGGTGCGCCGGCCTTAGCTTAGGAATATTGGCGGCCAGTAACCCGTTACTTCCCCGACGTCACCGACTTCAAATACGCGACCACTGCTTTCGCGTCGGCCTCGGTCATGCGAAACGGCATCATCGGAAGGCGCAGGGGTTTGCCGGTTGTCCAAATGCCTGTGGTCAGCAGCTTGACCATATCCACGTCGCTGGCCGGAGGATTGCCGCCAATCCTCGGAGCGATCAGAGGCCAGTTACTCACGGCGCCGTCTGCGGGCGACCAACCCACCGGCGAACCTTGCAGCCAACGGCTGCGATCAAGGTTGCCGCTACTGTCGCGGGGAGTGTGGCACTCGCCACACATGGCCACGCCTTCGACCAGATACTTGCCGCGCGCAACGTCGCCGCCGCCCTCAGCAGTGCCTTTGGCAGCCGGCGACTTGCGTGCCTGGGCATACGC
>JBAWBE010000474.1:0-2164 GCA_049589635.1 Terriglobales bacterium | reverse complement strand
AGGGCTCGATGTTTTGCCAATACTGCGGAAACCAGCTGGATGACGGCGCGCAGTTCTGCCGTTCGTGCGGTAAGCCGACAACGCTCCCTGCGCCGCGCGTAGTCGTTGCGGATCCTTTGCAGGTTCTCAGCAATCATCTACGCATCATGGTCGTGCTGTGGGTCGTGTATAGCGGCTTTCGTATCGTGCTGGCGGTCTGGACTCTATTTTTCGCCAGATACTTCCTCCCGATGATTGAAGCGATGTTGGAGAAGGACTCCGGCCCTCTTCCTTTCCCGATGTTTCAATTCGCGCGGGTGTTTTACACAGTGTCTTTCTTCTACGGGATTGCTACAGGAATCCTCGGCGTCATTGCGGGTTATGGGCTTCTTCAGCGAAAACCCTGGGGGCGGATCGTGGCCCTAATTGCGGCGTTCATCGGCGTGATCAGTATTCCATTTGGCACCGCCATGGCGATCTATACGCTGTTGATACTCTTGCCGGAGCACGCGGACCGCGAGTACCTACAACTCGCGGCGACGCCTTAATTCCATTTGCCCCGCGTACCTCCGAACTGTTCTTCCGCTACCGCGCTCTCTCCCTAACTCCCTGTATTGCGTTTAGTTGTATTTAGTTATTGAATCCCCCCACGAACCTCAAGGAGCGTCAAGAATGCGCAACTTCGGAATTCTCTGGGTCCTATACGGTCTGCTGCGTCTGATTGGCGCCCTCGGCGTCTTCATGTACAGCGCCACGCTCACGCTCATGTGGGGCGCGCTGCTTTCCAGAGTCCCCAATCCATTCGCCCTGATGGATTTCTTCCACGTCTTCTTGATCTTTGTAATCATCCTGGGAATTGTGGCAGGAGTAGTCTGCATTATCGCTGGCCTAAGTCTCATGTCCGGCGCGGCCTCCGCTCGCAAGCTGGGCTACGTAGCATCCTTCTTCGGCCTAACCAACGGCCCTCTAGGCGTAGCCCTAGGCGCCTTCACGCTCGTATTCTTGGCGCACCCGGATACCAGGAATGTCTAGACTCACTTACCAGATTGTGGGGATTCCAAGGGATTGTAGGCGGCGGTCTCGAGTGACCAGTGGCAGATTAAGCTGAAGAGCGGTTGCAGCGATGATGCGTCCGGCATGTCTGGCACGACGCTGCGCGGAATCTTGTCCAGAGCGTCAGCAACGAAGGTATCCACTGGCGCGATTAACAATCCCGCGCTGGGGTTCGCCAGGGAATTGCGGAGTCGTTGCAGGGCGGCCATCGGGATTCTCTTGCGTTCGGCCAGGTACACCGCTTCGATTACCGAAATTACGGATACGTGCACGTCGCGAGCCTCGCGGATCGTATCCTCGATCGTGGCGCGCACGACACCTGATAACTCACTGGAATTTTCCAAATACCACAGTACCGTGTGCGTGTCGAGTACCGCGCTCATAGCTCGATGTCGCGAGGAAAGTTACCCCACATCTCCCGCCGGGCTTCGGCGATGTCCTCTTCCGTTACGTGAAAGTTGAGATCTGCCCACAATCCCAGCAAGCTGCGCCGTTCCTTTTTTGTGCTGTTCTTTTCTTTCAAAAAGTCCACAAAGTCCAAGACCTCCTTCTGCTTCTCAGGAGGCAAGTCGCGCAATTTTTCCAGTACTTGCTGTTCAATGGTCATAAAGGCCTTCTCAACCACGCTGTTCCATTATATGCCGCTCGACACCGTTTCGCTTCGCAATTCCTTCCCCATTGGAGCATTGAACACCGTCCAATCGCGTTTTCGTTGCCCTCCCTTACGCGGTGCTTTAGCTTCCTTAGCAGGGGATTCATTCCAATGGCAGACACGAGCGCGCCACTTATGTCCGAACTCTTCCGTCCTTATGAAAAGCTGGTTGAAATCACCATCCTGGGAAAGACTTTCCTGGTTCCCGAACGCAATTCCTTATTGCGCGCGTTCCAGTTCATCAGCCCGGAGACCGTCCCGTACGGCCGTTTCTGCTGGAATCAGGAATGCCAATACTGCAAAGTGAGCTGTCAGCTCTCCGACGACGATCAGGCCCGCCCGATTCTCAGCTGCAAATTTCTGGTCTCCGAAGGTATGCAGATCTCCGAGATGGCGCCTGAATTGGTCGGCTGTCTGCGCGCCAAATTAGGCGCCGCCGCTCAGAATAATCCCAAACCGTCAGCCCCCAGCACCGCTGCC
>JBAWBE010000473.1:0-6973 GCA_049589635.1 Terriglobales bacterium | reverse complement strand
ATTTACTTCACCGATTCCGACATGCCCTGCTACCGGGCAACTTATTTTTCGCACTACTCACCCAACAACGTTCCAAACGGCGATACCGAGCATTACAGCTCGATGATGTGCGAGATGTCGTTCCGCGTCGGCGAAAAGCCCGATCCGGAGAAGGTTTTGGACCAGGTCATTACGGGACTGATCAAGGCCAAAATGCTGGAGGAGTCGGATCGGGGGCGCATCGTCTCGCGCTATTATCGGATCGTCGGCTATTCGTATCCGATCCCGACGCTCGGCCGCGACAAGGCGCTAGCCGTGCTGCAACCGGCTTTGCTGGAGCAGGGAATTTACTCGCGCGGGCGTTTCGGCGCCTGGCGCTACGAGATCGGCAACATGGATCATTCGGTGATGATGGGAGTCGAAGCGGTCAACAATATTCTGGCCGGCGACAAGGAAGAAGTCTTTCACAGCACGTAGAGGTCTGTCAGAGCGCGCGTGGAGGTTTTGGGAAGGGCACGGCTTTCAGCCGTGTCGTTAGGGATCGAAATTGACTGGGCTTTAGCCCCTGAGGGCTTGGCCTCAGACTCGGAAAACGGCTCAGGGAACGAATGCAGACAGCTCAAACCAGTCCGGTCGCCAAAGTGGGAGACGCAACGCTAAAGGTGAATACGCCGAAAGTCAGCGTCATCATTCCCAGCTATAAGACCGCGCACTTCATCTCTGCCTGCCTCGATTCAGTGTTCGCGCAGACCTATCAGGACTTCGAAGCGATCGTCGTCAACGACGGCTCGCCTGACACGCCGGAACTGGAGAAGGTGCTCGCGCCTTATCTTGCGCGCTACTCCGACCGCATTGTCTACCTGAAGCAGGAGAACAAGCGTGCTGCCGGAGCCCGCAACAACGCAATCCGCAATGCGCGCGGTGAGTACGTTGCCTTCCTCGACAGCGACGATACCTGGATGCCGGAGCATCTCGCCAATCAGATGAAGCTTTTCGCCGACGACCCGACGCTCGGGCTTACGTATTCGAACGGCCTTGTGGGCATGCCGGGCGAGGAGCGCGAGTTCATGCAGCGTTGCCCGTCGCACGGCGAGGCGACATTTAGTTCACTGCTCGTCGAGCGCTGCCAGATTCCGATTTCCACGGTGGTCGCGCGGCGCGATGCCATCATCAAAGCGGGAATGTTCGACGAAACTCTGCTGCGCTGCGACGATTACGATATGTGGGTGCGCACCGCGTTTCACGGCGCGAAGATCGCGTACTCCCGCAACATTCAGGCGCGTATGCCCGTCGGGCGTCCCGGCTCTCTCAGCCAATCCCGCGCCCGGATGGCCGAAGGCTATCTGACGATTCTGGACAAATACCAGAGAAGCCTGCCGCTCCAAGCCGCCGACCGCGAGGCGGTTGAGAAGCGCGCCGCGAAAATCCGAGCTCGATTTCTGCTGGAAGAAGGCAAAAATAAATTGGCGCAGCGCGAGTTTGGCGAAGCTCGCAAGCTGATCAGCGAGGCCAACGGCTATTTTCACAAGCCGAGTTTGCGCCTGACATTGTTTGGCCTAAGCGTCGCGCCCAGCGCGACCGCGAAGCTTATTTCGTTCTGGAATCGGCTTCGCTTCGGAGCGCCCGCATGATCAAGCGTCTGGTCGCAGGTGGAAAACAATTTTTCGGACTTCATTATCCGGGGCGCAACCTCCGCGTGTTTCCGGACGACGTTTTCCTCGTGTCCTATCCGAAGTCGGGCAATACCTGGACGCGCTTTCTGATCGCCAACCTGATTTATCCCGAGAAGCATCCTGATTTTTCGAACATCAATGTGCTCGTGCCCGACCCCGAAGGTTTGACGAAGCGCCATCTAGAACAATTGCCGCGGCCGCGCTATCTGAAGAGTCACGCATACTTCGATCATCGTTATCCAAAAGTCATTCACATCGTGCGCGATCCGCGCGACGTGGTCCTCTCCGAATATTATTTCGATATCAAGCGGCGCGCGATCGCCGATGATTTTCCCCTCGACAAATTTGTTTCGCGATTTGTGAGCGGCGAGCTGAATCATCCGTATGGCACCTGGGGAGAAAATACCGCGACGTGGTTTTACGCGCGCGGCAACAGCCCCCGTCTGCTGCTTGTTACCTACGAGTCGCTACAATCGGAGGGCGCACGCCAGTTGGCGCGGATCGCCGAATTTATCGGCGTGCCCGTGACTACGGAGCGCATTAATTTTGCGATCGAGCAAAGTTCGGCTGATCGTATGCGCGAGCTCGAAAAGAAGCAGGGACATCTGTGGTCTTCGACCAAGCAGACGCGGCAGGACAAGCCGTTTGTGCGCGCGGCCAAAGCCGGCGGCTGGAAAAATGAACTTTCAGAAGCGAGCATCGCCGAGATCGAATCAGCTTGGGGCGGACTGATGCACGAACTCGGCTATGAACTGGCGAGTGGCGCTGCGCCCGTCTCCTCGGGCGTTTCCTCGCAAGTTTCCTCGCACGACCAGACACGAACGACCAAGGTCGGCGGCGAGCAATCTTTCGCAGGGACGAGGTCAAAGTAAATGCCGCGCGTGACGAAACATCTGATCGCCGGAGTCAGGCGCGGCCTCGGCCTGCACACGCCGGGCAAAAGCTTGCTCATTCTTCCGGACGACATTTTTCTGGTTTCGTTTCCGAAATCCGGCAACACCTGGACGCGCTTTCTGCTAGCCAATCTTCGCTTTCCCAACGAGCCTGCGACCTGGGCGAACATCGACCGGCTGATTCCCGATCCAACCGGCACCAATAAGCGCGATTTTGACCGCATGCCGAGGCCTCGCATCATCAAGAGCCACGAGTGTTTCGATCCGCGCTACCCGCGTGTCATCAACATCGTGCGCGACCCGCGCGACGTGGTCGTTTCGCAATATCACTACCATCGCAAGATCAGGAAGATCGAGGACGATTCGCCCATCGAGAAGTTTGTCACACGCTTTCTCGCCGGCGAGACTTGCCCGCATGGCTCGTGGGGACAGAATATTGCGACCTGGCTTTACACGAGCGAGGGCAACCAACGCTACCTCTTGTTGCGCTACGAGGATCTGATCGCCGACACGCCGCGCGAACTCGCGAAGGTGGTGAGCTTTTTGAAGCTTCCGGCCACTCCCGAACACATTGCGCAAGCCGTCGAGCGCAGTTCGGCCGACCGTATGCGGAAGCTTGAAAAAGAGCAGCAGCACGGGCTCTATAAAGGTTCGCGGCCTGAAATGTCATTCGTGCGCGCGGCTGGTTCCGGAGGCTGGCGCAAGGATTTGCCCATGGATCAAGTCGCGCGGCTCGAGTCTGCGTGGGGACCGCTGATGCATCATCTGGGATACGAACTGGCCACGCAATTGGCGTCGGAAGTCGGAGAGTATGCATCCCTTGGAACTGCCAACAACCTTCGGCAGTGACGGGCGCAGAATACGAATTTCTCGTTTGAGCTTGCGAACGCTTGGAGCCTAGGAACGCCGCCAACAACTGCGGATCCCTCGCTGCTCTCGGAATGACATACCTTTAGAGTGAATACATGCTCGGCCGGATAAAATTCGCGGTGAAGCGCGTCCTCGGACTCGACCTGGCCGGGCGGAATTACACCGTCTATCCCGACGACACTTTTCTTGTTTCTTATCCCAAGTCCGGCAATACTTGGGTGCGCTTTTTGCTCGCTAATCTAATTCATCCGAATGAGACGGTCGGGTTCGCCAACATTAATCGGCTGCTGCCTGCGCCGGGCGTGCTTTCCAAACGTTTTCTCAAGACCCTGCCGCGGCCGCGCATTCTGAAGAGCCACGAGCCGTTTGACGCGCGCTTTCGCAAGGTCATCTATCTCGTTCGCGATCCGCGCGATGTCGCCGTTTCCGAATATCACTTCGATCTGAAGAAGCGCTACATCGCCGCGGATATGACGCTGGAGCAATTCATCAAGCCGTTTCTTGCGGGCGAGACCTCGTCTTATGGATCATGGTGGGAGCATGTCGCCAGCTGGGTCGGCACGCGCCACGGCAATCCAAGATTTCTGCTGGCGCGTTATGAAGACCTGCTTGCCGATCCGGTCGGCGAGACTGCCAAGATCGCCGAGTTCCTCGGCATACATGCGGACACCGAGCGGATTAAATCGGCGGTGGAACGCAGTTCGGCCGACCGCATGCGGAAGCTCGAAAAAGAAGACGCCGATAAATGGACGGGAACGAAGAATACGCGCCAGGAGATTCCGTTCGTGCGGGCGGCGAAGTCCGGAGGATGGAAGGAGAGTTTGCCGCCACACTCGGTTGGAGAGATTGAAGTCGCCTGGTCCCCGCTGATGAATTTTTTGGGTTATGAGCTACAGAGCGGAGAGCTTGATTCGAAGGCCCTGCCGATTTGGGCGAGAGCGGGTCAAGCGACATAGAGCTACTTTTAGGGTGTTACAACATCCTAAGTAAGTATTACTACATTCTGAGCATTACAAACTCACTAAGAACCACCGAACGCGGCAATCCTAATGACCGGAATCAATAAGCGGCAGATTATCAAGAACGTCGGCTCGACCTGGTTTTCGCTCGGGTGCGATGTATTTGTTGGGCTGCTGCTGTCGCCGATTATTCTGCACTGGCTCGGTGATACTGCTTTCGGCATCTGGGTGCTGATCTTTTCCGTCACGGGATATTACGGACTGTTCGATCTTGGCATCCGGTCGTCGGTTGTCCGGTACGTTTCAAAATTCGTCGCTACCGATGATGTTGAAGATCTCGCCAAGCTCGTCAACACCGCGCTCTTCACTTACAGCTGCCTGGGAGCGCTGAGCTTTATCGTCACCGGCGTGCTTTCGATCTACGTCGACCAAATCTTTAAGATCCCGCCTGAACTCCACGACCAGGCACGCTGGCTGTTGCTGATCGTTGGTTCCGCGGTCGGCATCGGCTTTCCGCTCGGCGTGGTTGGAGGATATCTCGACGGCCTCCAGCGCTTTTACGTCAACAACTGGGCCAACATTGCAGGCGATTTTGCGCGCCTCGGTTTGATTCTCTTTGCTATTCATCGCGGTGCTGGGCTCATTCCCATCGCCGCCATTACGGTTGGCGCGCCTCTGTCGATCTCGATGCTGCGCGCCATCGTGGCTTATCGCATTCGGCCCGTTCCGTTCGGCCTCAAGTACGTCAACCGCGCCACGCTGCGGACCATTGTCAACTACAGCAGTGTCACCCTCATCATCATGGTGGCGACCCAGCTTAAGTTCAAGAGCGATAACGTTGTGATCGCGACCATGATCTCGGCTGCTGCGGTTACTTACTTCAGCATTGGCGCGCGCATCGTGAATTACGGGCAGCAGGTGGTGATGGCGTTGGCGCAGAATTTTCTGCCCATTGCCAGCCAGTCGGAAGCGACCGGCAATCTGGACCGTCTGCGCAAGGTCTTTGTGGCAGGCAATCGCTTTTGCGCATTTACCGCTTTGCCGATCACCGCCGTTCTTCTCGGCCTTGGACAGTCGATTATTGAAGTCTGGGTGGGCAAGAAGTATGTCGCTACCAGCTATCCGATTCTTGTCATCCTGATTCTTTCCGCCAATCTGATGTGGTGCCAGGCGGCTTCAGGGCGCGTGCTCTTTGGGATCAGCAAGCATCGCACGTGGGCCTTCGTCACGCTTTCGGAGGGGATCGTCAACCTGGGGCTCAGTATTGCGCTGGTACATTACTTCCAGCGTGCGGGACGCGGCCCGTTCTACGGAATCTACGGCGATGCGCTTGGCACCGCGATTCCTCTGGCCTGCACGATGACAATGTTCATGCCTTGGCATTTGTGCCGGCAGCTCGGTATCCGCATGAGGACTTATCTGCACGAGGCGTACACGCTCCCGTTGCTCATCACTATGCCGTTGGTTGGAGCGTTGTTGCTGATGCGGCGCTGGTTCCATCCGCATAACTACCGGCAGCTCGCGGTGCAGATGGTGATTGCGGGAGCGGTCTATGGGCTGGGCGTCCTCTGGGTTTTCCTGACCAAGCGCGCGTTCAAGGTTGGAGAGCTCACCTCGAACAACGGATCTGCGCTCGCAGCAAGCGGCATGGGCACGCCCGCGCCAACGTCCGTCGAAGCCTACCAGGAAGATGTCTAGAACCAGTCTCATAAATACCTGAAGGCTGGATATGGTGCATTCTGTAGGTCGCTCTGTGCGACTCCCCACGCACCATGGCAGATCTCTGGGGGTTGATCGGCCATTCTCGCGGGTTGTGGAGAAGCGCGTCGCCGCCCGTTACGATAAATGCGGCGCATCCCGGCGGCTCCGAATCTCTTCCTGATTGCTTCCACCTGCGGTTTTCTCATCTGTACTCTGTGAGGATTTTGTTGAAGTCTTTGCTCTGTGTTCTCTCTGTTGTGTTTGCGTTTGGCGGTCTTGGCTCGCAGACGCATATCTGGCAGCCCTCGGCGGGGCATGTGCAGGTGGCGATATGGCCGGGCACGCCGCCCGATGCACAGCCTGTTCCGGGAACAGAATATGTCGAGACAACGAAAGACGAAATAGTGGCCGGCAAGCCGTATGTTTGGGTTAGTAACATCACGAGGCCCACGATGACGGTCTATTCGCCAAAAGGAAAAAATACGGGTGTCGCGGTTCTCGTGTTTCCCGGCGGCGGCTTCGAGGGATTGGCAATCGACTTGGAAGGCACGGAGGTGTGTGACTGGCTGATCTCCGAGGGGATCACCTGCGTGCTGCTCAAATATCGCGTGCCGAGCCTTCCGTATGACTGGCACTGCAAGTGCCGGCCCAACGATCTTGCGACCCCGACGCTTGCGCTCGAGGACGCGCAGAGAACGATAAGGCTGGCACGATTCCATGCGGCGGAATGGCACATTGATCCGCACAAAATTGGAGTGCTCGGATTTTCGGCGGGCGGGTATTTGGTGGCGGAAATCAGCGCCCAATCTAGACGGCGATTGTACGCGTCTGTCGATGCAGCTGACAGAGAAAGCTACCGGCCGGATTTTGCAGTGGGTGTTTATCCGGGGCATTTACG
>JBAWBE010000472.1:0-2896 GCA_049589635.1 Terriglobales bacterium | reverse complement strand
GGCGAATATATTCGAGTTTTTCGTCAAAACTCTCATTTGAACGCAAAACATGATCAAACGACTCATCCTGCCATAACACTCCGTGGGTTCCTGATAGCTTATTCACGCTGTGCGCCGACGGACCCTTTATGAGTCTAAGAATGTCTTTCAGCGGAAATGGCCATCCGTCGGCCTTCCGCAGTGGGGTCAGCAAGAGATGCACATGCTCCGGCATGATCACGACAACATGGAGGTGCATTGTTCGGTTCGTTTCCTATGAGGCAATGCTCCAGGACTAACGATCGTGCCGCAGGCGAAAGCGGTTCTTGGGTGTGCTTGCAAAACGTGACGAAGAGGGAACGGTCGAATTTCTGAAAGTGGGGTAACCTTCGACGGTAATCGTATGGATTGGACTTAAGTTGAATCACAACCCTTATCGTGGGCCGTTCGGCAGGGGGATTCAGTGATGCCAGGCACATTAATTTTGTGAGATATCGGGCGGGCAGGAATGCCCGCCCCACACGACCCTCCTGTAAAATTCACTTAGTGCACTGGAGCTATTATTTTTGTCGTTTCTGGACGAACTAAATCCTCAACAACGCGAGGCGGTTGAGACTACCGAAGGGCCCGTGCTGATTTTGGCTGGGGCCGGTAGCGGGAAGACTCGCGTCATTACTTATCGGATTGCTTATTTGATCGAGAAGATGGGGATGATGCCGGAGGCGATTCTGGCCGTCACTTTTACCAACAAGGCTGCGGCTGAGATGGCGGAGCGTGTGGAAAAGCTGGTTGGCGGATTGAGTATTGCTAAACCGGTTATCTCTACTTTTCATTCTTTTTGTGTGCGGGTTTTGCGGCGGGATATTGAAGCTTTGCGGATTCCTTCTTCTGTGCCAGGACAGCCTCCGATTGGGCTTACCAAGAATTTTGTGATTTATGACGAGAACGATCAGCAGTCGGTGGTGAAGAGCGTGATGCGGCGGCTTGGACTGGATGATAAAGAGCTGACTCCGCGGACCGTGCTGTCACGAATTTCTTGGGCTAAGAACCACATGCTTGATCCGCAGGAAGTTTATTTGCAGTCGGCTGATCCTAAGACTGAGAAGATTGCGCACATTTATGAGGAGTATCGGAAGGAATTGCTCAAGGCTAATGCAATGGACTTCGACGATCTCCTGCTGGAGGCGGCGCGGTTGCTGAAGTCGGTGGCAGCGGTGCGGGAGTACTACAATCGGCGGTTTCTGTATCTGCTGGTGGATGAGTATCAGGATACGAATCGTCCGCAGTATGAGTTGATGAGGTTGCTGGCGGGTGAGCGGCACAATGTTTGCGCGGTCGGGGACGAGGACCAGTCGATTTATTCGTGGCGCGGGGCGGATATCCGGAACATTCTGGAATTCGAGCGGGATTTTCCGGAGGCGAAAATTGTGCGACTGGAGCAGAACTACCGGTCTACGCAGAATATCTTGGGCGCGGCGTCGGCAGTGGTCGCGAATAATGTGCGGCGCAAGGGGAAGAATCTTTGGACTTCGCGACAGGGCGGGGCAAAGATTGGATATTACGAGGCTCCGGATGGGGAAAATGAGGCGCTCTTTGCGGCGGACTCGATCAGCAAATATATGAAGACAGCGATCGAGAACGGGGGGACGGGGCGGGCGGCGGTGCTTTATCGGACTAATTCGCAGTCGCGGTTGTTTGAGGAGGCGATGCGGCGGTATCAGATGAAGTATCACGTAGTGGGCGGGTTCTCGTTTTATGAGCGGGCTGAGATCAAGGACATGATCTCGTATTTGAAGGTGGTGCTGAATCCGGATGATTCGGTTTCGTTGCTGCGGGTGATTAATACTCCGGTGCGCGGGATTGGGAAGACGACTTTGGAGACGATCGAGAGTCTGGCGCTGGAGACCGGGCTTTCGATGTGGGGCGCGGTGGGCGAGGCGATTGCGCGTGGGCTGCTACCGGCGCGGGCGCTGGCAGCGCTGAAGGCTTTTCGCGAGTTGATTGAGGATGGACGGGCTATGCTCGCGGGGACTTATGTGGAACATTTGAAGGAGAGTGCTGAAGAGAGTGCCCTGAAACGCGGGGTTCTTGCCCGCACGGGCGGCGCGCCCGTGCCTCCATCGGCTGTGCCGGCGCAAGTTGAGGAGAATGATGCTACTGATTTTGATCCGGTGAATTTTAGTTTTGATTTTGGGGCTAATGCGGACGAGGAAGAAAACGGCGAGGGTGGCAACGAGAGTGACGCTGGAATTGAGGCTGGGGACGCAGCGACTGACGAAGCGGATGAGGGATTTCGGGCTCCTGGGGCGGCGGCTAATACTGCTGAGTTGCTTAAGTTCTTGATTGATCGGACGGGGTATATCAAGCTGCTGGAGGATGAGGATACGCCGGAGGCTTTTTCGCGGATTGAGAATTTGCGGGAGTTGGTGAATGCGGCTCTGGATTCGCGGGATCGCGGGGAGTCGCTGGATCAGTTTCTGGATCATGCGGCGCTGGTCAGCGACGCGGATCAGTATGACGAACATGCGCAGATTACTTTGATGACTTTGCATGCAGCTAAGGGGCTGGAGTTTCCGCTGGTGGTGCTGGCGGGGATGGAGGAGGGGTTGTTTCCGCATTCGCGGACTTTGATGGAGCCGGATCAGATTGAAGAAGAGCGGCGGCTTTGTTATGTCGGGATGACTCGGGCGATGGATACGCTGATTCTGTCGCGGGCGGTTTATCGGCGGCGGTATGGGACGGATATGCCCGAGGCTTCGGTGCCTTCGCGATTTTTGGAGGAGGTGCCGGCGGAATTGGTGGAGGAGTTGGGCGGGGCTCGGCGGCGGGCGACTTCTGGTGGGCGCGGCGCTTCCGATTATGATCGTTATTCGGGCGATCGGTATTCGGCAGATCGTTATTCGGCAAATCGGTATCC
>JBAWBE010000471.1:0-2458 GCA_049589635.1 Terriglobales bacterium | reverse complement strand
GGCAGGTGCCTGCCGAAGTTCAATCCGCCTGAGCTTTTGCCAACTTCGCCTCGCCACCGAGCGGCCTAAATACGTCCTGAAAAATGGGAGCTCCAAACGGGGCACCCGTGAATCCGCCATCCACTATCAGCTCGACCGCGTTGACGTAAGAGGAATCGTCGGACGCGAGGAAGAGCACGGCTTTGGCAATTTCTTCCGGCTCGCCCCAGCGGCCCTGTGGAACCGCAGAAGAAAAGAACTTCGCCAACTTAGCGGAATCCTCTGCGGAAGCAGCGGCGCGGGGCCCGCGCTTCCAAATGGGAGTTTTGATCGCGCCTGGTGCGACGACGTTCACGCGAATGTTGCGCGGTGCGAGGTCGGCGGCGATGCAACGCGCCATCGAGACGAGACCACCTTTGGTGGCTGCATAGGCGGCGACGCCGGGTTGGCCGAGATAGTTATGTACGGACCCACTAAAGATGATGCTGCCGTTATCGTTCAGCAGAGGCGCCGCTGCATTCACTGTAAAGAAAGCGGCATTCAGGTTGGTGTGGATCACGTTCTCAAAAATGGCCTCGTCGGTCGAGCCGGTAGGAGTGCGGCCAGTGATGCCGGCATTGGCGAAGACAATGTCGAGTTTCCCGAAATCTTTGGCCAGGGCCGCGAAGAGCTGCTTGCGATCTTCCGCGATGGTGACGTCCGCGCGGTAGCCACGCGCACTCGATCCAAGTTCGGCGATCGCTTCATCGAGCGTCTTCGGGTCGCGACCGGTAATGGCGACCTGCGCGCCCTCCGCAACGAAAAGTCGGGCTGTGGCCAGACCGATGCCACTGTTTCCCCCGGTGATAAGGGCCTTTTTCCCATTGAGCTTCATAACGCCTCCGTTGTGCGGAACCTAACACAAAACGAAGGCGCGGAGCATTAAGTCCCGGTGAGTCGCGTAATCAGACACTCGAAATTCCACATGTACGGTAATAGCGTTTCTCAGGATTTGGATATTTGCCGCGCCACGGCCTAAAAGGGGGACGCACGTCCATCGCGAGTGCCTTGCTTCCACTCTTCTTGAGTAAACCATTGAACCTTTCGGAACCGACTGTCGTGTTCTAGTGCCTTGTGAATTCCCATGGCATCACCGGGCGAGTTCGGACGATCTTCCCGCCGTATCCGTAACAGCCAAGAATTTTCACCATAGGATTCGAGTGCAAATGTCACGCTGCAAGGAGTTGGCAGCAAATCGTGGCCCCATTCCAAGCGAAATGACGCAGTAGTGCCAGAGAAGCGGGAATCTAGCACGCGGCTGCCCGCAGCATGGGGTTTTGCGAGGAATCCAGCGAAATATTCCATGATCTCTCGTGCCGCAAGTGGGCCACTTTTCAGCGTTTCTGCGTCTACAAATTCAAACGTGAGGTGGCTCATATGAGCTGGCTTTGGCTCGTTTTCCAACCGAAAATCGCAAGTGTCGCTCTCCCCGATTTCCGCCAGACGAACTAGGATTCCATGGTCATGGCCGCCGTATCGAACAGCACCACAACAAGAGGACCAAAGACTCAGAATCGCGGTATTTACTTCCTCTGCCGTAGTCGGTTGGCGAACGAAGAAACAGTGTCCCTCTCCATCGTGCGACATCAGAGTGCCTGCTTCCACTTCAGGCGCACCACAGGACATACAGTCGCCATTCGCAACGTAGAATGGTCCTGCCACATTTTGAGGATGCCGTTTGCGATCCAGGGCGCGTGCCATCTGTTAATTCCCTTCGTTCTGTCAGACGCGAGCCAAGTCCCGTGAAGTCGCGTTATCGGACACTGAGGCTGGACGGCCATTGCATGGCCGCAATTGTAGCAGACGATTCCGCCAACCCCGCTGCATGAGCGAAGAGTCTTTCCCAGGCATCTGAGTTGAAATCAGTTCGACGTTCAAGGCATGAGTCTTTTTCCAGGGTCCATTCGTAGTACGGATAGGCCACTGGTATCTGCACGCGATGGATCAGCAGCCGCATTGCAGATTTTGTTCTTTGCTTTCCTGTGCGCTAGTTTGTGAATCCTCTGCGCCAGCCGCTGCTGCGCTCGCCACAAACTTCGCTCAAATGAGGCCCATGTGAAAAGAGAACGCCTGACGCAGATCGTCCTGGTGATCGTGGGGCTGTTCAATCTATCCCTAATTTATCTTCTATATAAGGATCTGTGGCATTCCAGCTGGATTTTGGAGGGGAAGAACGAAAACGGCCCGATGTTTCTGAGCTTCTTTATTACGGTCGGGGCCTTTCTACTCATGGCCGCTAGGAAACCATCGGAGCATCGCTCGGTGATTGCTCTAGCGGCTTGGTGGAACATCTTTCATGGCGTGGTGATGGCGATTCAAACCGTAGAAGACCGGATGCACGGCGTCCACAGGGACTTTACCGACGTGGTCTTTGTCATTGTGATCGGAGTCATCTTGTTAGCGCTTCTGCCAGCAAAACGAGAGGCAGTGGCGTCGGGCG
>JBAWBE010000470.1:0-5693 GCA_049589635.1 Terriglobales bacterium | reverse complement strand
TGCCGCCGATCCTGCTTTCCCGAACGGCGACCGCCCTTGGGTGGAAGTTTCTTCATTTGTTGAATGACGATTGCGGAATGACGGATCGTGCACTCTAGTCCTGGTCTTTATCCTGCGTTGTTGTCTGGGACGATGCAGCCTCCGCGACCAGTGGCTTTTGCAAATCGATCGGTGGCTGGCCCGCTTTCTTCAACTCCTCATTCAGTTGCGGAATTTCTTTCGTCTTAAGCTGGCCCCACGCCGCTAGTTGCTCATCCAGCGCTTTGTTTACTTCTCCGAACATCTCCAGTTCTTGCGTGGTGGGCGCGGCGTCGGCGGTGTCGAGTTGGCCTAGCATGGTGCCGAGGCCTCCGTTGAGGCGGGCGAGGCTGCGGCCTTCGGGGGTGCTCATGAAACGCATGCCATAGCCGCCTTCGGTGCCTTCGAGGGCGGCGGCTTTGGTTTCGAGATCAGCGGCAATTTTTGCAGCGCCATCCAGCGCCGTGCTGCTAGCTGCGCTGTTTGGGTATTTTTCCCGTTGCAGCCACTTTATTTGCGCGCGCAGACTACGGATCTGTTGCAGGGCTTCGAAGTCGCGGTGGAGTGCATCGGCGATTTTGCGGTCCAGGTCGAACTGGCGGCGCAGGTCTTCGGGCGACGTTTTCACACGCGGGTCCATGCGGATTTCGAGGGGCTCTTTAGCGACAATTTTTTCGCCGACAGAAAAACTTACGGTGTATTGGCCGGGCAATACCGTTGCGCCTGCGGGATAGAGCGGCGTGTCGTGGTAGATCGCGGAGATTGGGAAGTCGCGACTGAGCAGGTCGGGCACAGGATAGGTCAGGTCCCAGACGAAGCGGTGCATGCCGAGCACCGCTGAAGGCACATGGTTTGGACGCACCCAGTACATCGGGACATTGATCTCTTTGGGATTTACCGGCTCGGGCTTGTCGGCGCTGGAGAAGCGGCGAATGGTTGTTCCGCTTTCATCTTTGATCTCGATGATGACGGGCGCGGAGTTCGCGTCTTTTAGCCAGTAGTCGATCATCGCGCCGTTGGGCGGATTCTGGCCGGCGGGCTCTTCAGGTGGAAGCGGAGTATCGGGGTTGTTGTCGCGGCGAACGCGATAGGTTAGCTGCGGCTTGAAGAGATGCGCCGAGTTGGCAGTGATTTTTGTGTCGAACTGTCGCAACGGCGTGATGTTATCCAAGATCCAGAACGACCGCCCGTGCGTGCCGACTACGATGTCGTCGTTGTGGACGACAAGGTCGCGAACTGAGCTGGCGGGCAGATTCAGCCTGAGCGATTGCCAGTGGTCGCCGTCGTCCCATGAAACGTAGACGGAGCGCTCGGTTCCAGCGAAGAGCAAGCCTTTGCGCTCGGGATCTTCGCGGACCGTGTTGACCGGCTCGTTGTCGGGCAGACCGCTCACGATCTTCTGCCAAGTCTTGCCGCCGTCGTGCGTGCGGTAGATATAAGGACGCAGATCATCGACGCGGAAACGATTGATGGCAGCATACGCGGTTGAAGTATCGAAATGCGACGCGTCCATCTGCGCGACCTTGCTCCAGGGCGTCAGATCGGGCGGAGTTATGTTTTGCCAGTTCTTGCCGCCGTCGCGCGTGACTTGAATAAGGCCGTCGTCGGTGCCGATCCAGATCAGGTTCGCCTCTTTCGGCGACGGCGCGATGGAATAAATAACTCCGCGATGCTTGCCCTTAGCGGGATCGTCGTTGACGAACGGGCCTAGACTCGGGGGAACGCCGGGATCTTCGCGAGTTAAATCCGGACTGACGATCTGCCAGCTATTGCCGCCGTCGCGCGTCACGAACAAAACGTTTGAGCCCAGGTAGAGCGCGTGCGGATCGTCGGTAGAAAAAATCAGGGGCGCGGTGCGGTTGAAGCGATATTGGCCCGTTCGTAGAACTACGGGGCCGACCTCGCGCGTCTGGCCGGTGTTGCGATCGAACACCGTAACCTTGCCGCCGTAAATCAGATTGGGATGTAGCGGATCAGGCGCGACGTAGCCATATTCTTCGACGCCGATGGTCGTCCAGTCGCGGAAGGTGATTTCGCCGAAGTCGCTGCGGCTGGCGGTGCCGACCGAGCCGCTTTCCTGCTGGCCGCCATACACCCAATAGGGAAACTGGTTGTCGGTGATGACGTGGTAGAACTGCGCGGTGGGCTGGTTGTACCAGGAGCTCCAGGTCTGGCCGCCATTGACGCTGATGGTTGCGCCCTGATCGACGGCGAGCGCGATGATGTCGGGATTTTCTGGATTGATCCAGATGGTGTGATAGTCGTCGCCGCCGGGCGCCCCTTTGATGGCAGTGAAGTTTTTGCCGGCGTCGGTGGATTTGTAGGTGGAAGTATTCGCGACGTAGATCACATCTTTATTACGCGGGTCGACGCGGACGCAGCCAAAGTCGTCGCCTCGGCCGTAGATGCGTTCTTCATTGTTGACCTGCTGCCACGATTCGCCGGCGTCATCGGAGCGGTAGATGCCGCTGCCCGTCTTCGCATTCACCCACGCGTACATGCGGTCAGGATCGCTGGGGGAGATGGTTTGGCCGATGCGGCCGATGCCCTCGGATTCGCCCGGCAATCCCTTGGTTAACTGGCGCCAGTTATTGCCGCCGTCGGTTGATTTGTAGAGACCGCTGCCCGGACCGTTGTAGCCACCGCCGGTGGTCCAGGGCGGACGGCGCGAGGACCACATGCTGGCGAAGATGACCTGTGAGCTGCGGGGATCGAACGTCAGGTCCATGCTGCCGACGTTCTCATCTTTGTAGAGAACTTTCGTAAAGGTCTGGCCGCCGTCGAGCGAGCGGAAGACGCCGCGCTCTGGATTCGGGCCGTAGGGATGGCCCATGGCGGCGACGAAGAGGCGATTGGGATCTTTGGGGTCGACGATGATGTTGGCGATCTGCTGCGCGTCGCGTAAGCCCAGATGCTGCCAGGTGTGGCCCGCGTCGGTGGATTTGTAGATACCGTCTCCCACGGAGAGATCGGGGCGGCGCAGGCCTTCGCCGCTGCCTACGTAAATGATGTCGGGATTCGAGGGTGCTACGGCGAGCGCGCCGATGGATCCGGTCGGCTGGGCATTTTCCGGCAAATCGTCGAAGATTGGGTTCCAGGTATGGCCGAAGTCGGTGGACTTCCAGACGCCGCCGTCGTTTGGCGCCATGTAGAAAACATTTTGATGGCCCGGTATGCCAGAGATGGAAACGGTGCGGCCTCCGCGGAAGGGGCCGATCATACGCCAGTGGAGATCCTGATACATCGAGGTATCAAATTGCTGGGCGGGGAGCAGTGTGACAAATGCCAGAGCGATGAGAAGAAGTCGAATTGCAGTCCACAGCGGCGATTGGATTTTCAAGAATGACCCCCACGCGCAAATAATGAAGAGTAAAGAGTGAAGAGTAAGGATAAACCAAGCCCGAGTCTGGGCAGAGTCTGGCCGGGGTGTCAGCGGATCGAAGCCAGCCCCTGAAGGGGCGATTGAGGTGCCGGCTTGGGGCATCGCTGAAGTGCTGCCCTGATACGAAGCTTGGTCCAAGGGTAACCAGGTGACTGTGGTGGTTACCTCTTCGCAGAGTTTCGCGGAGCGCGATTGAGTTGTAGAGTTTCTTGAGAGCTCAGCTAAAGTTTGCATTCGCTGAGGACGATGAAGATTTCAGATGGCACGAAAATGCTTTGTGCCGATGAATTGTTCTTGAAGGAGAAATTCCATGTCGACGGCCGCTGTTTCCTCAGGTTCCATCTACAAGGAACTTCAAACTTATTTTCAACAGCGCAATACCGATGTCTCACAGCTGGGCCAGGATCTGACGCCTGGTAATCTGGCCAACTCTCAGCAGGACTTTGCCACGCTCACGGGTTTGGGCCAGGGTGGCCCATTTGCCAACGGCGATGCCTTCGGGGCGGGCAGCGCGCGCGAACAGGATTTCACCGCGATTGGGCAGGCGCTGCAGTCAGGGAATCTATCGGCGGCGCAGCAGGCCTTTTCTGAGCTTCAAAGCAGTTTCAAGAACGGCGGCGGGGGAAACGATTCCATCGCGTCGGCGGTTTCGGCCGCGGCTTCGGCCGCAACTTCGACTGCAGCCCAGACGGATGCGTCCACTTCTTCCATCCAGTCCCTTTACGGGCAGTTGAAGAGTTTTTATCAGCAGCGCAATGCAGACGTCAGCCAGCTTGGACAAGATCTTACGTCCGGGAATACGGCGAGCGCGGTGCAGGACCTCGCCACGCTTCAGGCTCTGGGCCAGAGCGGTCCATTCAAGAGCGGAAATCCGTTCGACAACAAACAGCGCGAGTCGGATTTCGCCGCCATCGGGCAGGCGCTCCAGTCGGGCGACTTAGCGGGCGCGCAGCAGGCGTTTGCGACGCTGGAAGCAACCTTTCAAAAGCAGCAGATACCCCCTTCGACACACCAGTCTCAAGCCAGTACCAGCGCGGGGCAAAGCAGCGGGTTGGATGCGACAGCCTAAGCCGCACGCACAAGAAACCTTGAGGGCACGAGCAAACACTCGTGCCCTTTTTCTCTTAGACACTGGCCGAACATAAGCCGGCGAACGCCGGATTCCCAGCGCTTCCTCAGTCAGCCCCGGTCAGTTAACGTCAGTTGACGTCGGTCAGATAACATCGGTCAGTTGACATGGGTCGTATAGATGTAGCCGTTGAAAGACTCGTCATAGCCGGCACACCAGACCTGGTAGCCGGGTTTGACTGTCTTTTCCGCGCAGGCATCCATTTCGGCGCCGGTGTTCACATCAAGCGACCACGTGTTGCCGCCATCATTTGAGAAGTAGATGCCACCCACGCCGCTGTAGATGTTGCCGCCGGCCGCCCATCCCGTTTTCTTGTTGAGGAATAGCAGTTCGCGGATCGGCCAGGGGCCGTCGAGAGTGCGCCCGCTCCAGCTTGTGCCGCCGTTGGTAGTGGTATGGACCCAGCCTTCTACGTTGGGGGAAATCTCGCCGCCAGCGACCCAGCCATCCTTGTCGTTGTTGAGGAAGAAGACCTCGCCGTCGAAAACCGGATCGACGCTCGGGCCGCAGGTCCAGGCAGCTCCGGCGTTGAGGCTGCTACAGAAATCGACGCCCGTTGCGCGGGCGTGCAGGTTCTTCAGCAGGTTGAACTCCAGGCCGAACCAGCCGCCGTCTGTGTCGTCAACAACCGAACTCCAGTCGGTCGCTCCGGCGCCGCCGTCGGTGGTGTACTGCGCTGTGTTTTCGGCCCCGTTGATCAGGTCGAGAATCAATCCTGACTTTTTTATGAATCGAACTCGCTGCACCCAGCCGGTGTCGGTTAAGACAATGTCACTGCCCCAGGTCTTGCCGCCATCGTGGCTCCAGCGGATAAAGCCATAGAAAGTTGACGAGTCATAAAAGCCGGAAGCAACTATATTTTTGGCGTTGATCGCGTCGACTCCATAGAAATAGTAGGGATAGCCGAGGTTCAGGGCCAGCGACCAATTGTTGCCGCCATTAGTCGTCTTCCAGATTTGGCCGCCTTCTGCGACGGCGTAACCGATGAGCGCGCTCGAGAACGAAATGTCATGAATTACAGCTCCGGGGAGCGTGGCCTGGAGGGTCCAGGTGTTGCCGTTAGAGCGCGGGCGTACTTGCGGCTTGGAAGCCGGCGCGACATAGGGACGGTCGGCGGAGAGTTCGGTGCTCGGACCCTGGGCTGGTATTTTCGCGGAGACATGG
>JBAWBE010000469.1:0-2377 GCA_049589635.1 Terriglobales bacterium | reverse complement strand
CGATCTCGTCTGAACTTGAGGTACGCATTCGTAAGCGCTTTCCGAATCCTTCGGGAAGTTTTCTCCTGAACGTTCACTTGCGGGCGCTGGCGGGCTTCACCATTGTTTTCGGCGCTTCCGGAGCCGGCAAGACCACTTTGCTGGATTGCATCGCTGGCCTGACCGAGCCCGAAGACGGACGAATCGCGCTGGGCGGTGAGGCTGTCTACGATTCAGAGACGAAGCGAAACCTGCCGGCGTGGAAGCGGCGGATTGGATATGTTCTGCAGGATCTGGCGCTCTTTCCTCATCTGACGGCGGAGGAAAATATTGAATATGGGCTACAGCAACTGAGCGCTCACGAGCGGAGTGCGCGCAGCCGCGAGATGCTGAAGGCTTTTCGGATTGAGCATTTGCGGGAGCGGCGTCCGGCGCAGATTTCCGGAGGCGAACGGCAGCGTGTTGCTCTGGCCCGGGCGCTGGTGACCGAGCCGCAGGTGTTGTTGCTGGATGAGCCGCTGGTCGCGCTCGATCGTCCGACGCGCTCGCTGATCATTGCCGACTTGCGGCGATGGAATCAGAACTACAGAATTCCGATCCTTTTTGTCACGCACAGCATTGAAGAGGTGTTTGCCCTGGGAGCGGAAGTGATTGTGCTCGACGCGGGAAAGATTGTGGCGCAAGGGCAGCCGAAGGATGTGATGCTGGCTCCGCAGCTGGAGACGGTGGCGCAGCTCGCGGGATTTGAGAATGTTTTTGACGCTACGGTTGTTGCGGTGCGCGAGGATCGCGGGACGATGACGTGCCGGATTGGCGCGGGGAAATTGGAACTCGAGACACCGCTGGTGCGGGCTGAGGTTGGATCGCATTTGCGGGTTGGAATTCGGGCGGGCGATATCTTGCTGGCTACCGAGACGCCGCGCGGACTTAGCGCGCGCAATGTGGTGCCGGGGACGATTCAGCGGCTCGAAGCGCGCGCCGGAATTGTTTCAGTGTTGGTCGATTGTGGCGGAACGCGGTTTGATGCGCATCTCACGCTGGCGGCGCGCGAGGCGCTTGAGTTGGCGGCGGGGAGGAATGTTTGGATCGTTATTAAGACGCATTCGTGTCATCTGATGCGGGAGTGAGCACAGGGCTAAAGGCCGAAGTGTCAACACTGCCCGATATCAGACGAACGATTCGTCGTAGTTGGTGCGGATGGCGACAACTATCTCACTCACGAATACTTAGGTGAGTTGGACTGCTAGAGTTCAGGTCGACGGTACACCTGCCGGAACGATTCAGTTGACTACAAATGGCTTCGTATTCGTGTCCGCAAAATCCATAGCGCACGCAAACCTCATCATTTAGCCTCTTCTCGGGAATCGAATCGGAGAGCAGATCGCCGTTGTGATACACGGCATAAGTTCCATCCGACTCTCTCAGGAACTCCCAAATGTTTTGCGTCATCGGCGAAGCCTCATATTCCACAATCTTGCAGCAACAGGGCGAGAAATGGCCAGCATTTTCGAGCGTATCAACAGGAAGCGATTCGATAGCAGATGAAATCAGGACTAACTCAGATTCAGGGCAACGAATCCATCCGCGCCTCTTCTGGTTTGTCTTCATCGAGCGAGATGACGGCGATCCATTGGCCATTCAGCTCTTTGTGATAAACGATTCTGCCGCCTAGACGTTTGGCAATCTCATCCGGCAAAAGGTCGTGATGGTATCCGAAGAATCTTTCTTTAAGACTCTGCCAGGCGGCCCAATCTTCGAGGAGTGGATGTGGCGGCTGATATTTCGTGGAGAACACCACCGCCACATCAAAATGGCCACGGGCTTTGGAGGCCAATTCGATCTGTGGTGCGCTGAAGTCTTCGATGCGCAAAACTGGAAACGGGCGAGCGACATAGCCTAACCATGGGCGCGTGATTTCATCGGAGGCCGGCCAGGCGGTCAGGACGCGAACGTTGGGATCGCGCATGGAGAGGAATCGGCTGGCTTCGGCGTGCAGGACGATGTAGTCGCGATAGGCGAGATTGTCTTCGAGAGAAAATCCGTAGGGTGGGTTGGTGAACAGTGCCGCAACGAAGGCAATGGCTACTGCTGCGACGATTAGCGTCCAGTAGCGGACGCGGCGCCAGAGAGTCGCAACCCAGACTAGAATCACCAGCGGCACTACCGGCAGAAGATAGCGTGCGAGGACTGCTCCGCCTACTGCGGACATGAAGAGCAGGTACGCCAGAAGAACTGCGGCGAAGGCTGCCTGTTGCCAGATGGCGATGCGCGGGCGGGGAATTCCTTTTTCGACTTGAGGATTCCGCGACAGGGCTAGTAATCCCGCCAATGTCAGTAGGTAGAGACCCATGTATCCGATGACTTGCCAGAGGCGTAATACGAACGCTAAAGGAATGCG
>JBAWBE010000468.1:0-3700 GCA_049589635.1 Terriglobales bacterium | reverse complement strand
GCCGCTTTCTTTGCCGCTTTCTTCGGAGCTGGTTTTTTAGCGGCTGGTTTCTTGGGAAGAGGCGCGCTGCCTCCGCCGCCCGACATTGCAGGCGCTGGTGGTGAAGAAGGCTCGGGCATCGCGCCCTCGTCCTCTTCTTCGGTCATGGCTGGTTCTTCTTCCTCTTCTTCCTCTTCGTCAAAATCTTCTTCCAGCGATTCGTTAAAGCCGCCGGCGTCGCCAAATTCATCGGTTTCATCATCCCGACCGTAGAGAGTCGGATCGTCGAAAGGCATATCTCCTCCTGATATTTTTGGCCCCCCGCGCACCTGCGCGCGCAAGGCCCAGGGAATTAGGACCACTGTCCGCGAAACTCTCCCTGCTTTTCGTAACGGGCCGCGATTATAGCATGGGCAGTTTCACGGGCAGTATCGTGCATTCGCCCGATATTTGCGAGAGAAAATTGTCGAGAATATTTTGCGGCCAAATGGCAGGAGAAAATCGAGCGAATAAACAACGAAAGACTGTGACTCGACACACCTATTCATTGATTCGATACGCTATTCGTAGGCCAGGGCGTCGATCGGATCTTTCTGCGCCGCTTTGAAGGCTGGATACAACGCGCCGGCGATCGCACCCCCCATAGCGATGAAGAAAGCTCTCGCGATCCATCCGCCGGTCACGATCACCCTCAATAGAGGAAGGCGATGAGCGAGGCCGACGCGCGCCGCCAAGCTTATGATGATCCCGAGAACAATACCACTGAACGCCAGTAAGAGAGTTTCGCGCAGAACGACGTTCACGATATACAGCTTGGACGCGCCCATGGCCTTGAGAATGCCGATTTCTCGCGTCCGCTCCATGACCGCGGTGTACATGGCCTGGAAGATCACAATGAATCCAACGACCACCGCGATCCAGACAATCACTTCAATCGCTGTGGATAGCCCCGGATAGTTGCTTGCAGTCATCATGGCAAGATAGGACGCCATCGACTGGATGAAATAGCGCTGCATCCCGGGAAGTGCCTTAATCTCATTGACTACCGTGTCGGCATTGGCCGGGTCGTCCAGTTTGAGATAGAAGATGTTGGCTTTGTCCTTGGCGCCCATTAAATCCTGCAAGGTACTGAGGGGAATAAATTTACGAGCCCCCTTTCCGCGTTCAACAATGCCGGAGACACGGAACTTGGTGTTTAGAATCTCAGTCGTGTCGCCCACCCTCACGTGCTTCGACTGGGCAAAGAGATCATCCACCAGAACGTCGTAGGGATCCTGAAAAGGCCCACCCTGAAGATAATGGAACCCATTCGACATGCTCTCATAACTTGGTAGATCGATGCCGGCAATGATCTCAATTGCACCGCTGGTTGCGACCTGCGTAATGACAGGCGCGACGCTCTTCACATGGGGCAGCTCGGCTAGCTTGTCTTTCATTTTGATCGGCATGGGCGCGCCCGTCAGGCCTGAGATGAAAGACGACCCGGGCGGGAGCACGATTACGTCAGCGCCGATGCCGGCCTGGCGCGAGCGTGAGTCGTCGAGCAGGCCAAGCAATAGTCCAACAATCAACAAGATGAGAGTGACCTCCAGCGCCACCGCCACAATGCTGATCAGCGACCGGATCGGCCGGTGCGCCAGGTTTCCGACAATCATCCGATTCATCATGTTTTTAATATCGAGAGCTAATATCGATAATCGCTTTCACCGAAAACCGCCCTTACCGGTAAGCGCTCGCCGATCTACTTCCCTGGATCCCCGGATTTAGCCGAGTCACTGGCCGTTCCCGGTTTTGCGCCTAAATGCACAACCTCCGCGCCCGCAGGCTGCTCCAGCGCGAACTGGTCGTTGCTGAGGGACTTGTTTACGTCCAGCTTGAGTATGTTAAGGGTGATGTCGTAGTTCTCCCGAGGGCGCTCGATCTCAATGCTGGCCGGGAACGAGAAGCCGCCAAAATCCTTGTAATCGGCGTAGGTTGCGTCGGTCGCAACGTTCCCCTGCATGTCGTAAATTCTCTGTTTGTGGGGCAGCAGGTCGGTACGGCTGAACTGGATCCGGCGCCACAAATACCACCCCTGCGGTCCCTGGCGGACGACGGCCAGCTCATAGTCTGGCTGCTCGACGCGATGCTTCTTGGAATCGAGGACCGTTTCATAGCCGTTTTCGAGCACGGCGATCTCGCAGCCCGGAGCCGGACATTCCGGACCGATCTCAGGCAGCAGCAAGGCCTCGTAGATATACTGCGGCCGCATGTTCTCCATGCGCTTGTCCGGCTGATAGTTGTCGCCGGTCGCGGGCCCAATGATGAATTTGCTCTGCGGTGGCACCCAGAGCTTGAACTCCTTGCCGTCGCTGACCATATCGAATGCAGTATTCCGGACGACCGGCATCAGGCCCCTCATCCGGAGCATGTCGGGCTTGCGGGCCAGGATGTAGCCACGAATCTCCTTGTAATCGGTTTCCTTGCCGTTTTTCGGGTCGGCCGCGGAAGCGTCGATATCGACCGTTGCCTGCATGGACTGGATACGCGCCGCCTGCCCATTGACGTAATCGATTAAATCTTTCTGGCTCGCGGTCTTAAGGGGAGCATTTGAGAACTGACGCTCGAGCGTGCGGGTTCGGAACAGGCATCCTCCCGTCAGGAGAGTACACGCCACCACACCAAGCAGCCACCACCGGCTCAAATGACGATGCCGTCCGATTTCAGAATTGATTTTGGAACTATAAGAGCAATAGGCCATTAGCAATCTGATTAGTATAAGGCACCGGAGGATGCCTTTTAGCGCAGGCCCAGTGCCCGACGATAGGCGGCGACATTGCGGTCGTGCTCAGCGAGGGTGGTGGCGAAGCGGTGGTGCCCGTTGGCGTCACTCACAAAATAAAGGAATTTGGTGGTTTCAGGGTGCAGGGCAGCTTCCAGCGAGCTGCGCCCGGGATTGCCGATCGGCCCGGGCGGCAGGCCGGGGAAGCGGTAGGTGTTGTAGGGAGAGTTGACGGCGAGGTCGGCATGGTGGAGGCTTCCGCTATAGGTTCCTTGCAGCAGCTCGGCGTAAATGACGCTCGGGTCGGCGTCGAGGGCCATTCTTCGCGCCAGCCGGTTGTAGTAGACGCTCGCGACCTTTGGTCGTTCCTCTGGAGCCGCGGTTTCCTTCTCAATGATCGACGCCATCGTGACCACCGTGTTCATGTCAAGACGCTCTCCTGCAACGCCTGGGTCGCCAACACCTGAGTCGCCAACACCTGGTTTGCCAACACCTGGTTTGCCAACACCCAGTGCGCCCGCGCCGTTCGGTGAAACTCCCCTGATTAGCCCGATCTGCTGCGCCACCTGCCGGAACTCGTGGACCATGGCAGCCGCCATGTCTGCAAGGCTCTGGGCGCGAGTGAACTGATAGGTGTTGGGGAAAAGATACCCCTCCAGCGACTTCGCATCGGGCGCCAGATCGGAAATGAGTTGGGTTTGGGTCTCGGCGATGTGAAGAAAATCGGCGGCCGAGCCCAGCCCCGCGTCTTCGATCGCCTTGGCGATGTCGAACATCGTGTAGCCTTCGGGGATCGTCACGACGTGAAAGTAGATATCACCGCGCGCAATGCGGCCATAGACCTGGGGAAGTGTCGCTTCCTTCTCAAAAAGATATTCGCCGGCTTTGAGCGGAGGCTTGGGACGCGCGATATGCCAAAGCCGGAAGGCAAGTTCGCTGCGGATGATGCCGGCCTTTTTG
>JBAWBE010000467.1:0-3812 GCA_049589635.1 Terriglobales bacterium | reverse complement strand
TCGGACTTCCGCTCGTTAGCCTGCTGACGCTCAGCGCTCTTCTGCTGGGCCTTCTGCTCGTCAGCCTGTTTGCGCTCGGTATTCTTCTGTTCGGACTTCCGCTCGTTAGCCTGCTGACGCTCAGCGTTTTTCTGCTCAGCGTTTTTTTCTTCGGACTTCCGTTCGTTCGCCTGCTTGCTCTGGGCGTTCTTCTGCTCAGCCTTCCGTTCATTAGCCTGCTGGCGTTCAGCATTCTTGTGTTCGGCGTTCTTTTCTTCAGTCTTCCGCTCGTTAGCCTGCTGACGTTCAGCATTTTTATTCTTCTGCTCAGCGTTCCGCTCTTTGGCCGATTGACGAGCAGCATTCGGCTTTTCGGCGTTGCGGTTTTCACCCGCCTTCGCACGCGCCTCACGCGGAGACATTGTCGGCTCGTGGTACGGCGCGCCCGCTTCCTTTGCTTCGACTACGCCGCGGCCTTTGAATTCCCCGGCGCGCTCGGTAGCTGCGATTGGCGGACGCCCATGGTTTTCACGGGCAAATAACGCGCGATTATGGCTCGCTGCGCGTGCGTGTTGCCGTTGAGCCGCAAGTGCTGCCGTGTGGTGTTCGTGCGCATACCTCTCTTGTTCGGCGCTGGGACGCGCTTCAACTCCGCCTTCGCCGCCGTTATACGCGACATGGTTGTTATTGACGACCACCGTGCGTTCATAAACATTCGTGATGTGCGTATTCCTTACATTCCAGACCGCGTTGTTGTAATAGAATGATCGACCTCTCCATTCACCGCCGTAGAAGCCTTCCCCGGTGTACCCGAAGCCGTAGTTGATGCCACCATAGAAGCCGATGGTCGGCCCCCAGTATCCGTCGTTCCAAAGGTAGGCGCCGTCGTTCCAGCCCCAGTACCCTGGCGTCCAGAGCAAGCCAACCGGAGCAACCACCCAGGTTCCGGGAACCCAGTAGTAGCCGTCGTCATCGCTCCATCCCCAATAACCGGGAGTGAAAAAGTACCCCGCGCCCGGACAAGGAGGCTGCTCGTAAACAGGAAGTGCAGGCGGACCAATGCGCACGGAAATGCCAACGCCAATTTGTGCGACCGCTGCGGCTGATAGAGAGAACATCAAGATTCCGAAAATTAACCATCGAACTGATTTCTGCGTATTCATAGGGTTCCTTTGCAGTGGCGCGAGTTCACGGGTGTAAACACCAGTTGCCTGCCATAGTTTCTGCCGGCCCTAAGATGCTTTCGGAGAGAAGGTTGGCTACTGCAAGTGAAAATTCGTGTTCAGCGTAAGGCAAACACTGCACGCTTCTACTGTTTCGACCTTACAGGTTTCCTCGCAATCAGCTTCTGATATTCGGTGGGCGAGTATCCAACAATGGATTTGAAATCATTAATCAGATGCGCCTGATCGAAATATCCCAGGTCGAGCGCCAACTGTGGCCAATCCAGTTGGTCGCCGGAATTAGATTTTTCGATCAACTCATGCAGACGATAACGCCGGATCACCCACTTCGGGCTGGCTCCCACATATTCGCCGAATAAGCGTTGCAGCCACCGCTGGCCCTTACCCGCGATGCGGGCGAGATCCGCCACCGTTTTAATGGCGGGGTCCTGAAGAATAAGGTCAACGAGTCCGCTGGCGAGCCCAACGGCTGGCTCTGCCTTCGGTATGCGGGCGTGGAAAAACGCGTCGGCCGCCTGCACCTTCTCATCTTCTTTGCACGAAGAGAGGGCAATTTGTTCGAACGCCTCCAGATCTTTGCCGAAGACGCGACTTGCGGGAATGATGCGATCCGCGAGACTGGAAACTGGAAACTTGCAGAACGGTCGAAATCCACCGGCCCGAAACTTGACTCCAAAGACGTGCGACTTGCCCTCGATCAGCCGGGAGAATTTGTGGGTTTGCACTCCGGCAATCTCCGCCTTCTCATTTTCGAAAATCAGGTGGATATTGGGATGCGGCAGACTCTCCGCCACATAAGCCGGGCAGCCGCGGAGATCCCAACGAATGATCCAATAATGAGCAATCCAGCACGCAAGGTCAGCCGCCGGCCTCCGCCGCGAGTGTCGCATCGCTCCCGCCGCCAGGCCGCGCCGCAACATGCCGCGCGCCTGTCCAACTTCAAGATCAAATAATTCTTCGACCTTGGCCGGACGGGTTTGTCGCGTTTTTCCAATCATTGCTCTCGGCACCGGTTTACAGTCTCATCAGGCAACAAGATCAGCAACGAACAACTATTAAGGCAAAGAATATGACCATGAACAGCATGAAGATTCTAATCGTAACCGCCTGTGCAATCACCACGGTTTGGATCGTCCTTGCGTCCGCGATCACCGCGCAGAATCGGCCGCCAATCCCGAGCAAAGTTGAATCGACCTCAGCTCAATCGGGCCAGCCGCCCTCAAGTTCAGCTCAAAAAGGAATACCAATGACCAAGCACGCCACTGGAACATTCGAAGTGAAGGTGAATCCGCAAAAGCCCGACAACCCAGAGGCCGAAGCCGCAAATCTCGGCCGCATGTCTCTCGACAAAAAATTCAGTGGCGATCTCGAAGCAACCAGCAAGGGCGAAATGCTGGCCGCGATGAGCGAGGTTAAAGGCTCAGCGGGATACGTCGCCATGGAGCGCGTAAGCGGAACGCTCGGCGGCCGCTCGGGCACATTCGTGCTCCAACACCGAGGCACCATGACGCGGGGCGTCCCGCAATTGAGCGTCACCGTCGTTCCGGACTCCGGCACTGGCGATCTGGCAGGACTCTCCGGCTCCATGACGATCAAGATCGAAGACGGAAAACATTTCTACGACTTCGAGTACGAACTGCCGTGATCGGGCGGCGGTGCTCGGCGCCGCGTGAGCAGTTGCCTCGCATCCGGGTTTAAAGGGACAATGGCGTGCTGGAAACATCAGTTCAAACATTTTCCCTGACTCGAAACAGGTAACGAGGTGCTCATGCGCTCGATCTTCTTCATTCCGTCCGCACGTCTCGCCGCAGTTCTAATTTCGCTGGCCGTCCTTACCTGCATTCATCGCGCGGAAGGTCAAACAGATCTCAAGTACCAGCTTCCCCCGAAAGCCATTGTCGATCTGGTCGACACGCGTCCGACGCCGGCAGTGGCCGTTTCTCCGAAGAACAGTGTGGGCACTCAATGGCTTTTGATCGAGGAGATCTCCGGCCTGCCCTCGATTGCCGATCTGGCCCAACCCGAGTTGCGTCTGGCCGGCTTGCGCTTTAATCCGAAGACAAATGGACCCAGCCGCGGCCGCTACATCACGGGTCTGAAGCTCAAAATGTTGCCCGACGGCGCGGAAAAAGTCGTCAGTGGTTTACCGGCGAACGCAAAAATTCGTTTCGCCGCCTGGGCGCCGGACGCGCGGCACGTGTCATTCGCCCATGTCAGCGACGATGCGACCGATGACGGCCTGAGTTTGTGGATCGTGGATGTCGCATCGGCCAAGGCCACGCGTTTACCTGAAATCGCCCTAAACGGAATCCTTGGTCCGCCCTGCGATTGGGTCAGCGACAGTGCGAGTTTGATTTGCAAAGCGGTTCCTCAACGCGTGGCACCGCCGAAGCGCAGCAAGGTGCCCACTGGTCCAGTGGTGCAGGAAAATCTGGGTCGAGTCACGCCCGGCGCCACGTATGAAGATCTGTTGAAGAGCCCGGAAGACGATCGCATCTTCGACTATTATTCAACCTCACAAGTCGAATGGGTGCACCTTGACGGCACCAGCAAGCCAGTCGGCGAAGCGGCAGTCATCGAGAGCGCATCGCCGTCGCCGGATGGCCATTACGTGCTGGTCGACGAGCGCCATCGTCCCTACTCGTACCT
>JBAWBE010000466.1:0-2409 GCA_049589635.1 Terriglobales bacterium | reverse complement strand
ATTGGCCACACGCGCGACGCGCTCGACTCCCTGTTCTATGATCATCACATGAAGCCGAACGTGGCCATGGAACTTGATTCCAGCGAACTCCTTAAACGCTTTGTGGCCGCCGGCGTTGGCGTCGGCTTTATTGCGCGCTCGAATATTGAAGAGGACATTCGCGCCAAAGCGCTGGTTGCCATCACGCTCGCTGACGTGCAAATCCGCCGCGACCTCGCCCTTGTTTCCCGCAAGGACAAATCGCTGAGCCGCGCTGCCCGCGCCTTCATGGATATCGCGCTCAACCAAAACAATTTCGCCCCGGCAGCCGCGCCCAAGCGTTCGAGATGAAGCCAGCGGCCCAGATGAAAACGCTGCTTGGTCCCGCTACCGTCTTGTGCTTCATTCTCTCCTCGCTCAGCCTCTCATCACTTAGCGCGGCCCAGAAGCGCGCGCCCAGCGCGAGAGCCTCAGCTCCGACGCCTAATCAGCTTCGCTCGCTCAAAGTATCCGGAACCACGCGCTACACGGACAAAGAAATTCTCGCGGCCAGTGGGCTGGAGCTCGGAAAAGACGCCGCTGAGGGAGACTTCAAGGAGGCCGCCCAGCACCTCGGAGACTCCGGCCTTTTCTCAAGTGTCGTCTATTCGTTTTCCTATTCCGATTCCGGGATCAAAGTCGAATTCAAGCTCACCGACAACGAAAAGATCAGGCTCGTCCCCGTCCATTTTGACAACTTTGTCTGGTTCACGGAGGCCGAACTCCTCACCGCTCTGAAGCAGCGGGTTCCTTTATTCAAAGATTCGCTGCCGACATCAGGCAGAATGGCGGATCGAGTGAATGAGGCTCTCCAGGCGCTCCTCACTGAACGACACCTTCCCGGACGGGTCGAGTTCCTCCGCCAATCAAAGCAGGACGGCGGTGAACTCATCGGTATTGAATACAGGGTCGCCGAAGTCAGCATCCGCATTCGCAATGTGGAATTTCCGGGAGCGTCGCCCGACCAAACCGCTTTCTTGACCAGGGCAGCCCACCAACTGTCGGATGCCTACTATTTCCGCTCAAAATTAGAGGCCGTTGCGCGGCTCGATCTGTTACCGCTTTATCTGCAGCGAGGATATCTGAAGGCGGCTTTCGGCCCGTCCGAAGCGCGCGTTGTAGCCGATTCGCAAGCCAAGGCCGAAGACGCGAGCCCCAACGACGTCGAAGTAGACGCGATCCTTCCGGTTACGCCCGGCGAAGTGTATTCCGTCTCCGGAGTCGCGTGGAAGGGTAATTCCGCCGTCACAACCGAGGAAGCATCCCACGTCTTTCATCTCGCGATTGGTCGCCCCGCGGATGCCGTGCGCCTCGTGAGCGACGAGGAGGACCTGACCAGGCTTTACAAGAGCCGCGGTTACATGACCGCCGGTATCAAAACAGAAGCGCAACTCGACGAAGAGAAATCAGCCGTTCACTACGACATCAACATAACGGAAGGCGATCTTTACAAGATGGGTGAACTGGAAATCGTTGGAGTCGACACACCTTCCAAAGATCGCCTGCATGACGCGTGGAAATTGCGCGAAGGGCAACCTTACAACGCCGAATACACACGCAAGTTCCTGGATGATGCGCCTAGCCTATTGCCTCGCGGCCTGCGTTACTCTGTAAACCTCAGCGAGGAATTGGGCAAAAAAGAAAAGGTGGTAGATGTAACCATCCATTTCAAAGTGCAATAATCAGAACTATCGTCATTCTTATTTCAAGGAGAACCCGCTGCATGAAACTAAACCAGATTGCAATCGCTGTCCTGGCGTTGGGAATCGCGACTCTTCCCTCCCTCGCCGCCAATAAAGTCCAGACCTTAACCGGCGAAGTCAGCGACGCCATGTGCGGCGCCAAGCATCAAATGCCAGGCCCAGCAGCCGATTGCGCACGTGCGTGCGTTAAGCACGGCTCGAACTATGCGCTTGTCGTAGGCGACAAGGTCTATACGATCGAGACATCCGATCAGACGAATCTCGATCAGCTCGACAAACTGGCGGGCGCGAAGGCCAAGGTGACGGGCCAAGTACACGGCACCACGATTACGGTCAAATCGGTGGCGGCTGGATCGTAATCAGCCACAGCCCACAGAACAGCAGAAATAAAAACCCGGCAGGCGAACCTGCCGGGCTAGACTTCTGCTCTTTATTCAGTTTCTAATTCTGCGTCCCACCATCGCTATCCGGCCGCCGCTTCAACGTTGGACGGTCATCGTCGCTACCCTGCGAACCGCCCGACTTATCCGTATTCGACGTACGACGTAGCGTTGGCTTGTTCCCTTCCTTGTCGTCGAGCACCTTGTGCCGGTTCTCGATCTGCGCCAGCCGCGACTTTACGTCGTCAAACTCCGACGTCGAAACGATATATTGCGTCTTCGCCGGCAGAATCGTCGCAATCTCCTTC
>JBAWBE010000465.1:0-1857 GCA_049589635.1 Terriglobales bacterium | reverse complement strand
GTGTTGACGCCTGGTAAAACGGGTCAGTTCGAGGTGATCGCGGACGGGGAAAGAGTTGTCGAGCGGGGTGGGAACTGGTTCACACGGAAACTTGGCGCGGGTTATCCCGATCTTGAGAGCGTGGTGGGGGAACTTGAGAAGCGAAGTGCGGGTGGCGCGGGGCGATGATGGGGAGTGGTCGGATTACGACGTAAAACGAAACGCAAAGAAACAGCAGGTCCCTCAGGGCCATCCGCAAACGGCGCGGATTTCGGGATGACAACATTAAATTCTGAAACAAATCAAAACCCGAACCTTTTCTGCGACGGCGGCAGAAAAAGATTGATTGGATAAGAACGAAGGCTCCAGTCTCTGGCCGAGTATGCTTTGGGTTGAGGACCGAAGCAGTCGGTAGGAAGGAGCCTTCAATGATGATTATAGGATGTGATTACCATCCCAGTTGGCAACAGATTTGTTGGGTGGATACGCTGACGGGAGAGACGGAGGAGAAGAAGCTGGAGCATGGGTCGGGAGAAGCGGAACGTTTTTATCGAGCATTGCCGGGGCCCGCGTTGATCGGAATGGAGTCGACTGGGAACTGCCAGTGGTTTGTGGAGATGGCCACCACGGCAGGGCACGAAGTGTGGATCGGTGATGCGGCGAAGATACGGGCCAGCGAAGTGCGGCAGCAGAAGCATGATCGGCGCGATGCGGCGTTGATTTTGAAACTGCTGGTGGAAGGACGCTTTCCGCGGATCTGGACGCCGTCGGGAGAAGAAAAAGATCTGCGGCAGCTTTTGATTCACCGCCACAAGCTGGTGCGGATTCGCGCGCAGGTGAAGAATGAGTTGCAACACTTGGCCATGAATCAGGGAGTGACCCGGAAGCGGAAGTTGTGGAGCAAAGCGGGAGAGAAAGTGCTGCGCGAGTTGCCCCTGAAGCCGTGGGCCAGCCGGCGGCGAGAAGACCTGTTTAAAGTAAGAGAGATGTTGAACGGCCAGGTGGAACTTCTGGATCGCGCGGTGGTGGAAGTGGCGGAGAAAAATGAAAAAGCGCGGCTGTTGATGACGCAGCCGGGCGTGGGGCCAATCACTTCGATGGCGTTTGTGTTGACCATGGGCGACGTGAAGCGGTTTCAGCGCGGCAAACAAGTGGCTAGTTATCTGGGGCTGATTCCGCGGGAGTATAGTTCGGGCGGACATCAGAGGTTGGGATCGATCAGCAAACAAGGAAACGGATTCATGCGCATGTTGTTGGTGGAAGCGGCGCAAATAGCGGTGCGCTGCGATCCGCAGATGCGTTCGGAATATTTGCATCGCTGCCACCGAAAAGCAAAGGGCGTGGCGAAAGTGGCGGCGGCAAGGAAGTTGGCGATTCGACTCTACTGGATGCTGCGCACGAATCGAGGGTATCCAGAAGTCGTTCATGTCGAGAGCAGCTCGCGGGTGCCGATGGTCAGCGCAAGCTAGACCGAAAGGTTGATTGGGCGCTCTCGTCCCGATGCAAATCGGGGTTCGCATAGAAGAATCATGGTCGAAGTACGGGCCGAATCGATGGTTGGCGGAACGACCGCCGAAAACTGATTCACCGCGAGACGATCAGAGCTTCGGTCCTCCACAACTCTGACGGCAACGCGGTGCTTCACAGCACTGCTCGGGACGATTGTGCCTTGACACCGCCTTCGTTCTTATCGACGGCACCCCGCGGGTTTCAGTCGTGCATGGAGTAAACACCGGTGCCGCGCGGAATAGTTGGCCACCCGCCCGATACGAAAAGCGGGACTGTAAGGCGTCCGGTTTGTCTGTCACGAAAAATTACTCGGTACGCCAGCGGACAGACAAAAGTATCCGTACGATTTAAACTTTGTTTCCCTTGGAC
>JBAWBE010000464.1:0-18442 GCA_049589635.1 Terriglobales bacterium | reverse complement strand
ATCCATCCATTGGTAGGGTCCCCGCGGAAGAGGGCAGAGGAGGCATCGTGGCTGAAGCGCGTACCGGAAAAAGATTTCCACTACATCTGCCGATCAAGATTCATAGCGAAGATTCCTCCGCAATCGCAAGCGGAATCACTGGCGACTTGAGCGCAGCCGGCGTTTACATCAAAGCCGATTCGTCGCTCGAGGTTGGCTCGCCCGTAGAGTTTGACATCACTTTGCCGCCCGAAGTTACCGGTGGCAAGGAGAATGTAACCATTCACTGCCGGGGCCGCGTCGTGCGGACCGACGAACCGAACACGGGCACAGTCTCCGGTGACAATCGGGGCGTTGCCTGCGTAATTGATTCTTACGAATTTGTGCGCAAGCCGTAACCGGGAGCGACATCTATGTTGAAACTTATTCTGGCCGACAATCAGGCCATCTTTCGTGCGGGTATCGCCAAAGTTCTGGCCGTTGAAGACGAAATGCGAATCGTGGCGCAAGCCCAGACCGCCGAGCAGATGTTCATGGCGCTCGACAAGTTCCGCGCCGCCGTGCTCGTCATTGCCGGAGGCTTCCACTCCGACTTCAATTCCGTCCTAGCCTCAGCCAACCGTAACAAAACCCGCGTAGTCGTCCTCGCCGACACCGGCGAGAGCGCGCAGCGTTACATGGCCTCAGGCGCTCACGGCGTGGTCTATCGCAACGTGACCAGCCCAGCGCTCGTCGATTGCGTCCGCAAGGTCGCGCGCGGCGAAACCTGGGTACAGGACATGGCTGTCCCGAGCGAGTTGACCGAGAACGATATGGTCGGACTGCGCGTCCGCGATCGCCTCACGGCGAAAGAACTTCGCATAGTCGCGCTCATCGTGCAAGGCTACAAAAACAAAGAGATCGCCACCCAACTCGGCACGACCGAACAGGTCATCAAAAATTACCTGCGCAATGTGTACGACAAGATCGGCGTGTCGGATCGTCTCGAACTCGCCCTATTCACCATTCACCACCGGATCCTGAACGAAGCTGCCGCTGCGACGGCCGCGGCCGCAACGCCTGCGCCTGCACACAGCGCCAGCGTCACCAGCTAAGGCTTTCGCCAGTCGTTTTCCCGTTTGAACTCAAGGCCGCCCGCAAGGGCGGCTTTTTTCGGCCTCTCCCTTCGGCAGTTGTCTGCCGTCGTTCCCAGACGCCCTCACGGATTGCAGGCATTTTACTTACTAGGATTGGTGCGGAGCGACCCCAAGTCGATGTCCGCATCCAGCACTCTGATCATTGCAACCGGCCCCTCACTATGCTCCCTGCACGAGTGCATTTCAAAAAGCGTTCTTCTGAACTGCTTCAGGGGGACTGTCGAGAAAATTCTGCGAGGACGTTTCTATGGCGATATGACAATATTTGATTAATCTACTTGACTTATCGAATCCTAACCGCGAAAATGCCGCCTCTGGTGAGGACGGAAGGCAAATTATGACTCAAAGAGGGAGGATTTTCCTCTGGGCGGGAGGCTCGCTGGCCCTACTAACGCTGCTCGTGTTTGGTGTCCTACAACTCATCAACGGACATAATGCCGTTCCTACTGTACGAGAGGTCGTTATCAGTGATCAATGCACCGCGGATGATGTCTCTGTTCATCGCGTCGATTCCATTCGATGGTGCAGAGCAACCACAGCTTCAAACAATTACACGGTTACATTCAAGGGAACCCCGCCCGTTCTGGGCTCGCCCGCATCTACGACTAGCGCATTGCCGTTAAGTGTCGACCCGCACGCGGCGTTTGGCGACTATCCGTACAGCATAACTCGGTACGGGGAACAAAAGGCGTGTGTGGATCCTGTCGTCCATGTCGTGCCTGATGTTCAATACGCCCAATTAGGTAGCGGGCAAAAGTGCCATTAGACGTTTATCGCTCCGCAAGTGATCGAAGTCCGGAGTGTCTCGAATTTGCGTGCGTGAGTAGCCCGCGTCCACTGCGCGGCGCAGAAAACCCAGCGTCTCTTTGGTTTCATTGAAGTGGTTGGAAAGAATTGCCGCCCGGAACAGGACGTCGGCGTCCGCCGGTGCAAGCGCCAAAGCGCGCACCAAATTCTCTCTCGCTTGCTTTTCTTGGTCCAGCATGGCGTAATAATCGGCTGAAATCGCTAATGCGCTCGCGTCGCGCGGATTCACTTGCAGTCTCTCAGATGCAAGGTTGACGGCCTTCCTATAAGCACCTAGTGCCTCGGCACGCCGCGATGGAATCTGATAGAGCGCGTCTCCCAGGCTGCCCCAGTTCGTCCAGTCTTTGTCGTCAATCTTAAGAGCCTCCTTCAAACTGTCGACGCTGTCTTCATACCGGCGCTGGTAGAAATACGCGGCGCCGAGATTTCCATAGGCTTCGAATGTGGGCGTCATCGCAATCGACTTTTGCGACACATCCACGGCCTCTTGGTAGTGTCCCTGCAATAAATCGATTGCGCTCAGGTTCGAATATCCAAAATTATTTGCCGGGGCCAACTGGATCATTTTGCGAAACATCGCTGCCGCATCTGCGTAACGTGCCTGCCGGTAGTAGAAGGTCCCAAATGCACTGTACACGCCGTAATAGTTAGGTCGCAGCGCGATCGCCTTGCGAAAGGCGTCCTCCGCTCCAACGGTATTCCCTATTTTTTGGTAGCTGGCCGCTAACAATCGCAGTGTCTCGTCGCTATTGTGATCAAGATTGAGCGATTTCTGCAGCTCTTGAACGGCTTGCTCATAATTCCCTTTTGAAAAATATACATTCCCCATGCAGGTATGGCCCTCAGCCAACTGCGGTGAGATCGACAGTGCGCGCTCGCACTCGATCTGCGCTTTATCCAGCCAGTCTTTGCCCTGATTTTTTTGCTGATAGCCGATCGTATAGGCTAGCCCCATCGCCGCGTGTGGGGGCGCATAGTTTGCATCGACTTGGACAGCCTGCTCAAACTCTGCAATGGCACGCTCGACATTATCCGACGTTCGGTAACCTTCCAAATAGCCGCGCCCGCGTAAGTACAAATCATAAGCCGCCGGACTGGTGCCGGGATGCGATTCCAATTCCTCAAAATTTCGCTTTCCGAGCGCCCCTGGCAGCATCGACCCCACCTCCTCAACTAGCGCGTCCTGCAGCCTGAACGGGTCGATGGCTGATCCCGTGACGGTCCGCGCGGCCCGCTGAAGGCGGGTATGAGAGTCCACGAGGTTACAAGTAATCCGTATTTGATCTCCAAACTGCTGTAAGCTTCCTTCCAGCACCAGATCGGTTCCGAACTCTTGCCGCGCTTGATCTGCCGTCTTGACGCCATGCGCTATCAGGTCTCTCGTCGAAACAAGTTGCAGACCGCCAGCGTCGCCCGCCTGCACCAGTTTGGCCGTTAGCGTTTCGCTCAGCCCCACCCCCAGCGCATTCGTTGCTGCATCGTTGGCTACCGACTCAAACGGTAGAACGGCCATCACCTGACCTTCGATAGCTGGGGCCGTCACCGCCCGATGAGTCCACCAAAACGCACCCGCCGCCAGCGCCAACAACGCCACCACCGCCGCGGCCGCCAACCAAGCCACCCATCGCGGGGAAGCCGGCTTCGCATAAATCGGCATCGTCCCGGTCGCCAGACTGTTCAGGTCAATCCGCAAATCGCCCGCCGACTGGTACCGCTCTCCAGGATCCTTCTCCAGCGCCCGCAGAATCACTCTCTCGAGCCCAACGCTGATCTTCGCGTTCATCGCGCGCGGCGGAGGCGGCGGTTGCTCGAGAATCGCCGCCATCAGCCGCCCTCCGCTTAAATCTCCAAACGGAGCCTTCCCGGTGCTCATCTCGTACAGCACCGCGCCAGCCGACCAGACATCGGCGCGCGCGTCCGGCTTATTCCCTTTAATCTGCTCGGGAGACATGTAAGGCAGCGTTCCGGCATCCTCAAAAGATTCGGTGAGCGACGCCGTAACCGTGGTTTCGCCATCGGCTTCCGTCTCCGCTTCGGCGTGGTGCAGAAACGCGAGTCCGAAATCCAGAATCTTTAGCCGGCCCTCCGGCGTGACGCGCAAATTCCCCGGCTTCAGGTCGCGATGGATCACGCCTTGCCGGTGCGCATTCTCAAGCCCCGATGCAAGCTGTTTGCCGAGATGTAAAATCTCACCTTCGGCAAGCGGCCGGCCCGCGATTTTAGCGTTGAGCGTGATTCCGGGAACATATTCCGTAACCAGATAATCGAAGCCGTGGTCGCGGCCGAAGTCAAATGCCATGGCGACGTTCGGATCCGTAATGCGCGCCACACTCAACGCCTCGCGCCGAAACTGTCGTCGTGCCGCTTCGCTGAGTTGGCTCAACTGCGGCAAAATTTTAACGGCTACGTTGCGGTGCAGTTGCTCATCCTGCGCTCGAAAAACGACGCCCATACCACCGGACCCGATGAGTTCGAGAATCCGGTAATGGCCCAGCACCTGGCCGATTTCTGGCGTGAACACCATATTTGTTTGGATAAGCTTAGCCCGGATACTAGGACGGCAAAGGGACGCAGGTCAACCGACGCAGGTCAGCCAATGAGCGGTTCAAGACAGATTGCCCCGTGCAAAAAAGAAAGCGCGGACAATAATTCCCGCGCTTAATGCTTCGAATTTCCACAAAACGAAAAGCTACACAATTTTCTCGCCCACGCTCTTAGCCTGCGTGAACAGATAAAGATAATCAGGCCCGCCCGCCTTCGAATCCGTCCCCGACATGTTGAACCCGCCAAACGGATGCGCGCCCACCATCGCTCCCGTGCACTTGCGATTCAAATACAAATTACCGACGTGAAATTCACGCACCGCGCGATCCAGCTTCTCGCGCGAGGAAGAATAAACCGCGCCCGTCAGCCCGAACTCCGTGTCGTTGGCAATCTCCAATGCATGATCAAAATTGCGCGACTTGATGACGGCCAGCACCGGCCCAAAAATTTCTTCCTGCTCGAGCGTCGACTTTGGCTGAATGTCAGCAATCACAGTAGGCTGAATAAAGTAGCCGTCTCCGGCAGAAGTAGCTCGTCCGCCGCCAGTAATGAGCCGCCCTTCTTTCTTGCCGATCTCGATATAACGCAAAATGTCGTTCATCGAGCCTTCGTTAATCACCGCCGCCATCCCCGGATTCGTCTCCGGATCGCCAACCGTGATCCGCTCAACGCGCGTCTTCAGCTTCTCCAAAAACTTGTCGTAGATGCGTTCGTCGATAATCGCGCGCGAGCAAGCCGAGCACTTCTGTCCTTGGAAACCAAACGCGGCTTGCGCCACGCCCTCGACGGCCGAATCGATATCGGCGTCAGCATCGACAATGATCGCGTCCTTGCCGCCCATCTCAAGAACGGTGCGTTTAATCCAAAGCTGCCCCGGCTGTTGCTTCGCCGCCGACTGATTGATGTGCAATCCAACCTCGCGCGATCCGGTAAAAGCTATGTAGCGAACCTTGGGATGCACGACCACCGCATCGCCAAAGCTGGCGCCGCCTCCCGGACAGAAATTCACGACGCCTTCCGGCATGCCGCATTCTTCGAGCAGTTCGATGAACTTGGCGGCGATCGTCGGCGAATCGCTCGACGGCTTCACGATCACCGTATTTCCGCAAACGATCGAAGCCACCGTCATGCCCGCCATAATCGCGGCCGCAAAATTCCACGGCGGAATCACAGCCCCCACGCCCAGTGGAATATAGGTCAGCGTGTCACGTTCGCCAGGCAACTGAATCGGCGTCTCAGCCTGCGCCAGCCGCAGCGCCTCGCGCGCATAAAACTCGCAGAAGTCGATGGTCTCGGAGACATCGGCATCCGCTTCCAGCCAGTTCTTGGAAACCTCGAACACCAGCCAAGCCATGTATTCCAGCTTGCGCTCGCGCATCACATCGGCAACGCGAAAGAGCAGCGAAGCGCGCTCCTCGATCGGTGTGCGGCTCCAGGTCGCAAACGCTTTCAGCGCCGCGTTCACAGCCGGCTCAACGTGTTCCTTGCCAGCCTTCTGATGAATCCCGACCACCTCGGAGGGCTTGGCGGGATTGATGGACCGGATCTTGTCCGAAGTCTTAATCCGCTTACCTCCAATAATCAAGTCGTATTCGCGTCCCAGTTGCCCGCGCACCTTGTCGAGCGCATTGCGCATCTTGCGCACATTCTCTTCTTTGGTAAAGTCGACAAACGCCTCATTCTTATAAGGGGTGTCGTGCAAGCGCGTCTGCATGCGCGGCGGAGCTTCCATGGTTGCCATAAAGGATTCCTCTCTGAGAAGAAAACAAACAGAATTGCAAGCAGCAATTTTACACCCGGGCTTGGATACGGGGGTTGCTACTCATACTTTGGATGCACGTGCGAGAGCCGCGATTCAGGCGGGCGAAATCGACCGGAAGCTCATAGCTTCGACAGCTCATGGATTGAGGCTCGCTCGCGGCTCGCCAAACAAAAACTCCAATGACGCCGGGAATCGCCGAGCCCAGGCCGACTCCGAGTGTGTTCCCCCCTCTTCGATATTCACCAGCAGCCGCCGCTCGTCCAATCCGGCAGCGCGCAAAATGGCAGCCAGCTCTCGCGCATCATTCGCAATCTTCTCGTCTTTTGCGGCGTCCCCCAATTCGCGTGTACCCATGCCCAGGTACATGCGCTCCGGCCAATTTTGGAACCGCCTGCACTCACCGAGGATCTTTCGATGCGCCACAAATAAAGACGGGCTCTCAATCAGCAGTTTGCCAAAAACCCGCGGCGCCACCAGTTGCGTATAGAGCGCGATCAGGCCGCCCAAGGAAGATCCGCCCAACCCGGTATTTTCCGGCCCGCTCAGCAAAGCGTAGCGGTTCTCGACGGCAGGCATCACTTCGCGTCGCAAGAAATTAGGATAAAGTTTGCCCCTGACGATCAGAAGTTTGAGATCAGCTGCCCGGTAGGGCAAATATTCTCGCGCCCGATTCTTCGTATTGTCGATGCCCACAATCACGAGCGGCGGAATCTTCTTCTCCGCAATCAGCCGGCTCGCGGTCTCGCCCACTTGCCAATGCACTCCGGCAAACGAAGTCGAAGCCTCGAACAAATTCTGCCCGTCATTCAAGTAAAGGACGGGATAACGAGTTCCCGCTGGTTCTCCATAACCCGGAGGCACCCACACCCGCAAGAGCCGCGAATTCTTGAAAATGCGGCTGCGCAACTCATGCAGATACAATTCCCCGCCCGCAATCGGCACCGCGATTCTTGCAGCGGGTACACTCTTGGATTTCCTGGGAATGAATTTGAACATGAAGTAAGCAGATTATCGAAGCAAGGCCATCGCCGTCAGAAAACGAGAACCGAATTCAACTTCACGAGCCCACCAGCGCGTCATCAATCAACACCGCGCCTGAGCCAAACCACTCCGGACAAAATCGCAATCACAGAAATGAGAGCCAGCGAACTCAAACACAAGATGCACCAAACGCCCAGGATGCGCCCTTCAACATAAGTCAGATAAAGAGCAAACACCAACCCGGCGCCAGCTCCACCGAAGAGCATCGCCGCAGCATCGCGCCGCGCGCGATACACAGTTGCCAACCCAACGAGCGCGCCATATCCAAGCATTCCGATCAGAGCCACCGGCACGCCGAAGATCTTCGAATATGTGCTGCGATTCACGATGTCGCAATTGAAATTCTCTCCAACATCGCAATACGCCGTCTTGGAAGTCGCGAAGTGATGCTGGAGCGAAACCGAAGAAACGGCAATTCCGCAAACGGCCAGGACCGCAATCAAACTCAACAGACGGCTCGGGCCCGCGCTCACGGCAGCGAACACCCGGTACGATCTCTCAACTCTTCCAACGTGAACACGCGCTCAACGCGCTCGCCCATGGGCGGAAACTGCCAGGTGGGATAATGCGTAATATTCGCGTCCTTGCAAACCTGCGTCTTGGCGCGGGTATCGCCCTGCACGCCACACTCGATGTAAGGAACTTCATCCATCGATGCGCCGAACTCTTCTTTCTGCTCCTCACAATGCGGACACCACCACGCGCCATAAAACTTCACGCCGCGGTCCTTCAAACAAGCCGCGAAACCGTCATACTTGCGCTGTCCGAGGGCCTTCTGGATGTATCGCAAATTACGGCTGCGCGTTCCGAGATAATAGGCGAGCGCGAACGCCGCCACGATCAGAACCGCATAGAGTCCCCGACGCTTCCAGTTCGTCGGAGCGCGTCCGCTCAATTCTTCTTTACGCCGCTGTTGTCTCGCTTCCGACATGATTTTTTATACCACGACGCGCAACGCCGCCGGCAGAACATCAATAGATTCACATTCCAGTGAGAGCACCTCGCCATCGATCATCACATCCACCGGGCCATCCAAACGAAACTCAACGCGCCGCACCGCGCGTCGCTCAGCAAGAGGATGTTTCGTATGCGTCCCATCATAAAGTGTCGAGAGATTCCGAATCAGCCCCAACCGCCCAATCGGTCCCCAGCGCTCGTACTCGATCAACCCGTCGTCAGTCACGGCGTCGGGCGCAATCATCATCGTTCCACCGGTAAATTTGCTGTTGTTAAAAGTAAGAAACAAGCAAGGCCGCGAATCAAACTCGCCCGCGCCATCGACGCGAACCGGAAATGCCCGCCGATTCAACCGCGCGAGGCACAGAAAGATCGACAGCAAATATCCAAACTGACCAAAGCCGGCAAATCTCCGATGCCGCAGCGTCGCCACATCGGCCGCAAATCCCACGCTCAAAAGATTGATGTAATAAAGCGTTCCGGATTTGTGCGTCAAGCGCAGCACGTCACAAGCCCGCGATCGCCGCGCCTCCAGCGCCTGAAGCGCATGTTCAACACCCGACTGCTCGGCGAAATCCCGCAAGAACGAATTCCCAGTACCAAGCGGCAGAAATCCCAAAGTCGGAGTCGCCTGCTCAGAAGAATGTCCCGCTGCCGTCAGCGACTCCGGAAACAACCCATTCACGATCTCGTAAGAAGTGCCGTCTCCACCAACCGCAATAAATTTCCGATAGCCGCGCCCATAAGCGTTGCGCGCAAGCCGCGTAGCATCGCCCTCAGCGCTCGTTTCCACGGTCTCAACCGCTAGCCCAGACTTCCGCAGACGTTCCAGCGCTGCGCCCACCTGATGGCGAGATCGTCCACCACCCGCCGCCGGATTAATAATCGCCAAAAACGCTTCGTTCATTGGGCTCCTCAGTTCTCAGTTGTCAGTTCTGAGTAAAATCAAAACACTCCGCGAACTGAGAACCGGAACTGAGAACTATATTTCAACAATCTGCGCCCGCGACGCGCCCTTCCCAATCTCAGCCGCCAACTCCCCGCGCTTAATCTTCATCGACGCCGTCCGCGGAAAATCTTTCTCCCACAAAAGATAGCCACCCACTCGCTTAAAGTCCGCCAGTGTCCGATTGCGCGCCACCATCTCTCCGCGCAACGCGTCATCAAGCTGCTGGCCCGGCTCCAGGCGAATCACCAGCACCAGCATCTCGCTGCCTAGCGTCTTCTGCGGCCAAAGGTAATTTGCCGCAAACACGCAATATTCCTTGACTGCCAGCCCATCAAACGCCGACTCAATATCCTCGGGATATATATTTTTCCCGCCCTCAGTGACGATCATGTTCTTCTTGCGTCCGAACAGCTGCAAATGTCCGTTGCCGTCAAATCGGCCCTGGTCGCCCGTCAGCAGCCAACCCTCGACAATCGTCTGTGCCGTCATCTCCGCATCGTCGAGATAGTGCGACATCACCGAGCGGCTCTGCACCGCAACTTCTCCAATCCCGTCCCCATCGGGATTCAGAATGCGCAGCTCACTCCCCGGCAGCGGCTTACCCACCGTGTCCGCGCGAAACGGCTTCAAATCGTTCAGCGTAACCGCCGTGCAAGCCTCCGTGAGCCCATACCCGCACGTCACCGGAATTCCAAGATCGTAGAAAAACTGCATGGTCGTAGGATCAGTAAACGCTCCGCCAACAATCAACGCGCGCAGATCTCCACCGAACGCCTTGTGCACATCCGGCAACAACCGCCGGCTCAACTCAACCCGCGGATGCCGCCGCGTCAGCCTCTTATTCAGCCCGATCAACCGGTCCAGCATCCATCGCTTTTTCGGCGGCAATTCGTCGAACTTCGCGCGCAGCCCGCGTTCCAGGTTCTTCAGCACCATCGGCACCAGACTTACATAAGTGATCCGATAGCGCACAAACGCATCCCGCACAAACTCCGGCCGCAGCGTTCGCAGATGCACCACGCAGGCTCCGCAAACAAACGGCCCGATGAATCCCACCATAAAATCGATCGCATGATTCGTAGGCAAAATGCTCAAGTAGCGCACGCCCGGCGAGAACGGATACCACGCAGTCAGCGCGGCGCACTGTTCTAGATAGGCATCATGCGTCAGCACGCATCCCTTCGGGCGCCCGCCAGTCCCCGACGAATACACGATGCAAGCCGTATCTTCGCGCTGCCGCTCGACAAACTGTGGGTCGCCTTTGCGCCGAAACTCTTCCCAACGATAAGCACCGCGCAAATCCTCCCCTGCCGGAGCTTCCGTGACAAGCACAATTTCGGTCGTGAGTTTTGCGAACTCCGGAGCCTGCGAAATCGCGCGCCACAAGTAATACTCGACAACCAAAAACCGCGCCTTCGAATGTGCCAGCAACTGGAGATGCTCCGCCGCCGTCAGTTTGTAATCCAGTGGAACCAGCACTCCGCCGCAAAAGAAAATCGCATACGCCGAAATCAGCCACTTCGACTGATTCGTCATGATGATCGCAGCCCGGTCGCCCGCCTTGAAATCGGCGTCCTGGAGCGCACGGCACAACGGCCCCGCCATTTCCTTGAAGTCAGAATAAGTAAGCCGAACCTTCTCGCGGTCGCGGTCGGCTTCAATCAGGCAAGTTTCGTTGGGCCAGCGATCGAGAGCAGCGCCCAGAGCCGCGCCCAGGCTGGCATATTGATGGAGATCAAGCATTTATTCAGAAGTCTCGCCACAGAGACACAGTACTAGCGAATTTCTGTGTGTCTCTGTGCCTCTGTGGTGAGGGCAGTGTTAAAGTCGTGACTGAATTCTCTGCGCCAGCGTTCGGAAATCCGAAACGCCCTGCAATTCATAGTCCGGCAACTCGATCCGGAAATGTTGCTCGATGCGCGTAAGCAAATCGAGGGCCTGAAGACTATCAATGCCAAGCGCCTTGAAAAAATCGTCGTCAGGCGTAAGCTTCTCGCGCGACACCTTGAAGTGCGTAGCCGCGAGACTCAATATCTCATCCAATGTTTGATCTGTAGTTTGCATATCTTCGTTACAGCGCCTTTCAAATCACAAATCACTAATTACGAATTCAGGGCAGGTACGGCTGCGGCCCCTCATTCTCTACAAACCTCCGCAATCCTTCTTCAACTGCGGGCCGCGAATAGAGCTCGCAAAAAATGTCGATCTCGCGCTTTAACTCCTCATACGGAATCGGCTTCACAAATTTCTTCGCCGCCGCCGTCGTCGCACGATCGAATTTTCCAATCTGGCTGGCAGTGGCGCGCGCCAAGCGCAGTGCCTCGCCTTCGGCGGCAATCTGGCTCACCAAGCCAATCTGCTGCGCCTTCATCACATTGAAGCTTCGCCCGGTTAGCAGCAAATCGCGCACGACAGCATTCCCCAAATCCCGCTTCAGCCGCGGAATCCCGCCGAAACCTGGAATCAGCCCCAGCCGCAATTCCGGAAAGCAAAACCGCGCCATCCGATCCGCAATAATAATGTCGCACACCAGCGCAAGCTCGAAGCCGCCGCCAAAGGTTACGCCATGTACTGCCGCAATCGTCGTTAGCGGCAGCGCATCGATCGCATTCATGACCGCGTGAATACGCTCCAAAAATTCGCGCACGCCGCGCAAGGCCTCGGCCTTGTCCATCCCCTTGCCCCGGCGATACAGTTCGCGCAAATCCGCTCCCGCCGAAAACCCCGCCGCCTGCGCGGAATGTACAATCAGCGCATGTGACTCGCGCTCCAATTCCGGCAAAGCGCGCGCAAAACTCTCCAGCTCATCGAGTAACAGCGACCCAATCTCGTTGCAGGGCTCGCGATGCAGCGTCAACTCAATCGCGCCATTAACCACCTGCCAAGAAAGCGTCTCGCCCTTATGCCCGCTCATGCGGTTGCCGCAGCCCTATACATTTCTTCAATCTCATCGCGAAATCTTTCGGCAATCAAATCGCGTTTCAGTTTTCCATTCGCCGTCAGCAGACCACTCTCGATTGTGAACGGTTCCTCGATGATGTGAAAACCGCGCACCTGCTTGTAATGTGGCAGCGCCGAACTCGCGGCCTGCAAGGCCACTTGCACTTTATCGGCACCCACTTTCCCCGTAACCAGCGCGGTCAAATATCCGCGCGCATTGCCGACCAGCACCACCTGCGCCCCACTCGGCAAATGTTGCAAAATCTTATCCTCAATCGGTTCCGGCGCAATATTGTGGCCCGAGCCAAGAATAATAAGGTTCTTGATGCGCCCGACAATTTTCCAGTTTCCCGTTTCATCCACTTCGCCCTGATCGCCCGTGTGAAACCAGCCATCACGAAGAACTTTCTCCGTCTCCTCTGAGCGGTCCCAGTATCCTGGAAAAATATTCGGCCCGCGCACTACGATCTCCTGATTCTCCGCCAGCCTCATCTCGATCTCGGAAATCGCCGGCCCCGCACGCCCCGGCACCACGCGCCCATCCGGATCATCCATCGTGCAAATCGCCGTCGTCTCTGTCAGCCCGTAGACCTGGAGCACCGGAATTCCCAGCATCATAAAGAAGAGCTGTGTCTCAATATTCAGCGGCGCCGAGCCGCAAATTAACGCCCGCAAACTGGGTCCAATCATCTTTTTGCGAATCGTCGGAAACACCAACCGGTTCGCCATCGCAAGCCAAACGCCGTCACCAGCGCGCGCTTTCCCGTCGTGCTTACGCGCCCATGCGCCTTTCGCCTTGCTGTAAATCTTCTGCGCCGCGCCGCCCGTCTTCCACAGTTGCTCGTCGACCGCTCTCCGCATGCGCTCAAGCAACGCAGGAACATTGAGAAAATAATCCGGAGCGGCCGCGCGCATATCAGCGGCAATTTTGCCGAGGTCCGTGTTCAAAGTCACGCGGCTGCCACGCCGCAGACAAGTCAGCAACATGATCCACGACCCGGCAAAGCAAAACGGCAGATAATGAAACACGGCGTCCTGTCCCGGCCGCTTCTTCATTAGTTGATCTTTCATTAGCTGATCGAGCCGTCCCGAAGTGCACCCCAGCATGTGGCCGACGTTGCTCGCATTCAGCATTACTCCCTTCGCCTCGCCCGATGTGCCCGAGGTATAAATAATCGCCACCACATCCTGCTCCGCAATCGATCGCCCCGGACTACTCAGCGGCTCGCGCCCCACAAAAACATTGTCGAACGCAAAGACCGGCGGGGCTTCCGGCCACTCCTGGACGATCGCATCGCCGAGAGCTTGCTCACTGCAAGCAATAACCGAGGGCCAGCAGTCCTTCATCATCGCGACCAACTCCGCAGGCGCCTGCCGCGCATATAGCGGCACCGCGATCAGTCCCTCCGCCATGATGGCCAAATCCATCGCCACCCAGCGAATCGAATTATGCGCGAGCAGAGCGCAGCGATCGCCTTTCTTCAGTCGCAGACGGCGCAGATATGCGCGGGCAACGTCAACCTGTTCGATCAGTTGCCGCGCCGTGCAGGAAACAGTCTGGTCGGCGCGAACCTCCTCTAGCACGACGGCGTCGCTGTTCTGCCTCAGGCCCGAAAAAATCTGTTCGACAAATGACATTCGGTTGATGGGAATTCTTGTTTGGAAATCTTATACGGATTCTTCCAACTCGGGACCGCTAACAGATCGCTGTCGAAGACCGCGCCCGTGTTCCACTTGCACCCCACGCCGCGCCAGCCACTAACTATAAGCCTGAACCAGTCCCCGCAACCCCTCGCTCATGGGCGGAAGGTAGTCTTCCCAACTCCATTCGCCGCGCCGCGTCGGGAATTCCGGATAGCGGCGCAGCACCTCTTCTTCAAAATAAACTCCCATCCGCGCCATCAGCTTCAGATTCCGAACAACGCAGCGCCCGATCCCGTCCGAGATCCGCTCTCCGTCGCAATCCAAAATTTCGAGCGCAGCCAAAGTGCGCGCCTCGAGATCCGGATCGTCCACATGCATGAGCAACTCAGTGTGCCCACGATCCTTCATTAGATTCCGAATCCGCTCATCCATCGTAATTCCGGCAGATGGCACCAGTGCCGGCATGGAAGTCACAATGCCGTGATAGCGCGATGAAACCATCATGCGGCAAGCGCGTAGGATGCTGACCAGTTGGTACATGTTGTAATCTTCGGAGGTTAGCACCGGTACACCACCCAGCTTTTCCGAGATGCGCTTACAGGGGCGCGCATCCAGTCGCTCTGTCGCCGCCATGATCACGAAGACATTTCGCTTCTGCCGGAAAGCCGCGACCGCGTTGGCGATCGAGGTCAAATAATATTCATAAGCTCGATCGGCCTCCGGCCCCGCATTGTGAAAATACGGACCACGATAGTGGCTCGCCTTGTAAGCCCCGGCCACACTGTGCAGCGCGGCCTTCGCGAGCGAAGCCTTCACCGGCCATTCAAAAGGATTAATCGGACAGACGACCAGCACCGGCGTCTTGCCGTCCCACCCAACATCTCGCAATGCCTTCTGCCCATATTCGGCCCCGAGCGGCTCAAACGTCCAGGCAGTGTCAGTCCCTAGTTCCGTAGGCACGCCCAGCTCCCGTAAAATCTTTCGCGACTCTTCATTGCGCGTAATGACGAGCGAGTGCTTACAATATCGTCCGCACATTTTCGCAACCATCGGATCCATCTGCCCGGCCTCTGCGCCATAGCCGACAGACAGCTTATTCTCGGCGGCGGCAATCCCGAGGGACCCAATCATCATCGTCGCCAGCGCATTCGCGAATTTCGACTTGAACATCGACCCCTCGCAAGCGATCACGCCATGATGCTTCGGCACTTCATTCGCAAGAAATGGAGGGAAAATATCTGGCAACCGCACCTGCGACGTGCCTTCAAAATATCCGCGCGAGCGGTCGAAGTTAAAGGTCATCATCGTGAGGTCAACGCGCTCCGGCCCCAATATCCGCCGCACCTGGCGCAGCATCTCCTCCACGCGCACATCCGACCCGGTGTTGCGTGTCCCGTTATAGCCGGCAAACAGCAACTTTAACTTTTCGCCCGGATGCCAAGGCTCGCCTTTGCCCATCATCCACTGGACCTTCTTGCCTTCGATGATTCCCGACACCCACGCTTCCAGAACAAAGTCCATCATGCCGCCGACCCCCCAACCTTCGCGGTAGTCGGCCACTCTTTATATGGATAGGAGAAATTATGCTGCCGGCTGAAGCGCAGCAGCGGAAAGCTGTACTCGGAAAACGGAACCGGTTTGCGCCCCATCTCAGTCGTGACCCGCGAATTGTCGAACACAGTATTCCAGGTCAGGTAAGGCAGAAAAACTTTCATCAACGCGGCACCATGCCCAACCCGTCCGCGGCGATTCGCCAGCACATTCACCGTGCTGGTAAAAGGCTTTTCCATTACCGGCAGAAACACCGTCTGGCGCGTGTTTTGAGCCTTCGCGAGCGCGGTCGTCAACTCCCGGAAAGTCTGCGAGCCAGTCCCCGAAGAAAGGTGATAAGTGTCGTGCGCGGGCTTATCTTTCATATGCAAGGTGGAAATCGCGTCCGCCACAAAATCGACATTCACAATGTCGATCCGATCGCGCGAGCGAAATGGCAGCACCGGCAACCCCGCCAAAAATACGAACGACCGCACCATATCGAACTGCGTCGTCTCCGGATAACGGCTGTCGCCCAGCACAATACTCGGACGAAAAATCGTCAGCGAAACATCCGGCAGTAACTCGCGCACCATGTGCTCGCAAAATTTCTTGGTGCGCGCATACGGATCGTAATCCGAGCGATCCCATTCGATCGAACGATCCTCGGTCACAACTTCATGGCTGCGTCTCCCCGCAACCGCCACCGTACTGACGTTCGAAAAGCGCCGCAGCCCGTGATAGTACTGCGATTGCCGCGCCATTTGCACAACTTCGAGCGTCCCGCGCAGATTCACATTGAGGCACGCTTTCTCAGATTTTCGATTGAGCGACGCGGCGCAATGAATCACCGAATCGGTGGTATGCACCAACCTCTCGTAATCCGCACGGTCCAGGCCGAATCCCGGGTCAGTAAGGTCCCCTCGAAAAATCCGGATCTTCGCCTGAAGATATTCGTAGAACTCTGGAAACGGCATGTGCAGTTGCAGCGCATTCCAAAGCCGCAACTCGGCCTCGCGCGCATCGCGACCGCGCACCAGCAAATTCAAACTCGCGTCGTGCTGGCTGAGCAGATTGGCGGCGACGTGCGCGCCGATGTAGCCGGTCGAGCCGGTCAGGAAAATCGCCACGTTGCTCCGTTCGTCCCAGTTTTTATATTGGTATTTTCGGCGACTGCGGGCGCAGTCCGCTTTTCCCCGGCCGGCATCTGCAACACACGCGGCTCACGCGCCTCCAGCGGACGCCCCTCAATCAGCGGATAGGTCCACCGCCGCAGCGCGGGAATATGAATGTCAATCCAGTACTCCCACCAATCGAGCCCAGCCGTGTCATAAGCGAACGTCTCGCGCTCGGACGGCACCAAAGCCTGCGACAGCTTCTCGATGTTGTCCGCAACAAAGTCGTGCTCGTTGTGCAGGATGAAAGGCTCAAACAACTCAACGAGCTTTTCCACGCGCTCAAGATTTCGCTCCGCTTTCGCCAACGGCTTGCGCAGCGGCAATGGCGACACCGTCTGAATCGAGCGAATAATCATCTTCTGCGCCGGCGCCGACATCCGGTTGTAGCGCTCCTTGGAAACCGGAATCGCATCCAGTCGCAGGCGCAGCCAATACTCCAGTCCCTCTTGCGCCCGATAATGCCGCCGATGTCCCAGCGACGTCAGCTCAATCGACCGTCCCATATCACAAGGGTTCGTGACCGACGTCGCCAGCTGATACAGCGGATCGTGCCGCCGTTCCACCAGCGCGGCCGCAATCAGCGTCATGCCCGCGCACACCGCATCCACCGGAATAATATCGAGCCGCTTGCGTTCGTTCGACGGCAATTGCCGAAACGATGTTCCGAGCAAATATGACAGCGACGCCGACGTATTGATGCCCTCGTTCCATCCGCGAAAGGGCTTCGCCACCGAGGTCTCGACAATCGCCGGCCGCACGATCGCAATCGGCAGCCCCGCGCCATAATTTGCGATCAACGATTCCGCCAGGCTCTTCGTGTACGTGTAGGTGTTCGGCCAGCCCAGCTCTTTCGCGCGCTTCTTGCCTTCTTCCGTCAGATAATTCTTGAGCCAGCGGACGCGGTTCTTGCGAATCTGATTTTCCAGCGCCGCCCCGCTCAGCCCTTTTGCAGCGTGTTCTTTTACGAGTGCCTGTTTCCTCAGTTCCTCCGTAACCTCGGGCCCATCCGCACGCAACTGCGCCGCCTCGACAAACTCGTGCAGACGATACCACTCTTTTTCCGCATCGTAATTCGCCACGCCCGCCGGAGTGTAATTCGGCCGCAGGCGCTCGCCGACGCGTCCATCGCGCTGTCCGGCAACGTAACACGTCGAAAGATGCAGCAATGCCGCATGAGCGGAGCCACGAATAAATTCCATCAGGTAATACGTCGAATCGACATTTACGGCCAGGGCTTCCCGCAAATCGGGATTAAAATCCGTGAGCCCCGAGCTGTTGATAATCAAATCCAGCTCTTGACCGAGCCTCACCGCGACCTCCGGATCAAGCCCAATTCCAGCCTGCGATACATCACCCTCGACCACTTCAATCTTGTCCGCCAGCAGTGCGCCCAGCCCGTCGCCGTATTTTTCAAACACGGGATCAAAGACCGGCGAGTCTTCCAGCATCTTTTCAAATCTCTTCCGCCCCGGATTCGACTTCTGCCGCCGGATCAGCAGATACAATTTTCCAATCTCCGGCAAATCCAGCAGCGTGTTCGCCAGCCATACCTTGCCGATAAATCCGGTGACGCCGATCAGCAGCACGCGTTTCCCGCCGAGAGCCTTCCGCACCGACAACCGCTCGCGATGCCGCGTCTCATCAAAATAAACAATCGGTCGCACGCGCGGTTCCTCAACGCGCACCGCCGGCACAATCGCCGACGCCAGCGCCTTAGGCCCACGCAGTCCGAGCGCTCGTACCCAGCGTGCCGGACTCTGCTGCCCATCCGGACCATCCTCGCGAATGCGTGCAAATATCCCACGCGGCCGAATCACCGGACTCAGCAGCCTTCCCGTTGCCACTCCATCGCGAAAGTCGAGCCGGTTCGCAATAATCCACTGCACGCCCAAATGCCGCGCCAATGGACGCATCACATGATCCAGCCCCTGACTCACCAGAACGACCTCGGCGCCCGTACCCTGAAGCGCCTTCA
>JBAWBE010000463.1:0-2358 GCA_049589635.1 Terriglobales bacterium | reverse complement strand
GAGTACCCGTAATTCTCGGCCACGTGTACGATAACGGCGCGGCGTACGAATTATTCCGGTGTGCGGATTATAAGGATGTAACCCCTCTTAGGCAAGCAAGTTGCATTCCGAAGCCCTCCTGACGCTTTGGATGCCGGAAAGGCCGTGTACGTCAAGGGCTTCCGGCCTCGGTCGCCTGACGAGCACGGGAGAACGGCCTACAATAAACCATTAACGCTGGGTTGCAGAATTCCATTCTCGGTACGTCTCACAACCGTGATATCGGTGCCGCCGATAAGAATCGGAGACGAGCAGGAGCGAACTTTTGAGCGAATCGCAGGCTCTGAACGGACAAATCGCAGTCATCACCGGCGGTGGCCGCGGCATTGGGGCGGCTATTGCTATCAAGCTTGCTGATATGGGAGCGCGCAGCATTATCTGCGGGCGTACCCGTGCCGCGCTCGAGCATACCGCGGCAGCAATTCAGGGGAACGGCGGTCAGAGCACAGTCGTCGAGTGCGATCTCACCGACCTGCGGTCTGTCGAGGCGCTCGCCGAACACGTTGGCCGGGACTTCGGCCGCATCGACATTCTCGTTAACAACGCCGGTATTCGGGGTCAACAAGGCCCGCTTCAAGAGCTTCCTCCGGATGGCTGGGACAACATCGTCAACACGAATCTGAGAGGCGTTTATTACATGATCCGAGCGTTCGCACCGCTAATGATTCGCGCGTGCAGCGGCCACATTATCAATATCTCGTCGCTCGCCGGGAAGAATCCGATTCCGAATGGAGCCGCCTATGCTGCATCAAAATGGGGCCTGAACGGGCTGAGCTATTCGGTGGCGGAAGAACTGCGCGCTCACAATGTTCGCGTTTCAGTGATCTGTCCGGGATCGGTGCACACGGACTTCAATCCGCATACGGGGAAAGATGCCGAAAAGATGTTGCAACCGAGCGACGTGGCCCACGCGGTCGCCATGATCGTGACGCAGGCTCCGCAATCATTCGCCAGCGAAATCCTGTTAAGGCCGACGCAGAAGCCGTAGCCCTTGTGGCGCGGGCGGCCTCGCCCGCGAAAAATTGGGAGTAGCAAAATCCTCGAAAGGATATGGAGAGTTCATTACTGAATTGTCATCCTTCGCGAAGCGAAGAGCCTGCCCTGAGCTTGTCGAAGGGACCTGCTTTTGTCGGCGGTGCCAATGCAATCGGCGGCCGCCCATCCGGCTTACTTCTTAAACAAATTCTCAAACGCCTGCCGCGCATCGTTGGGCCGCTGCGCCTGCTTGCTCGACGTCTCTTTCTCCAGCCGCACACGGATCGAGTAGAACGTGCAGTCGTTGCGCTTGTCTTTTGGCGAAATTCGCGCCGGGATCGGCTGATTGCACTCAAAGCGGCTTGAAGGATCGAAGTGCTCGCATTGTTTGCAGGCGTGCAAGTCAAATCCACACTTCGGACATTTCCCTAGCGGTTCGCTCACGTTCTGAAGCAAGGCTCCGCATTCCGCGCATCGCGAGACGGTGTGCGTTCCCGGCATGTTGAGAGGTCGCGGGCCAAAGGTATTGTCTCGCTTGGCGGCAGCCGGCCTCTCCGTCTTCTCCACGTTCTTCTGCGGTCCACTTCCTGAATCCTGGTATCCCCGCTGCCGGTACTTGCGATCGGACAAAAACGCCTCCTGGAAACGCCTCATTCTGCGCTATTGCCGCGCCCTGCACAAGAACTTCTTTTCCATATTTCTTTAAGCGCAGACGGCAACCCGCGCGGCTGGCGCGTCATCTATCGAGCCTTGTCTATCGACGCCTGTCGAGAGCTGACAGTCGCCGCGGGCGAGGGTGAATTGTCTTTCACATTTGCGGGTGCTAACATCCGAACAGATAGAAAACGTATAGGAGGCAATTATGGCGGATCGTGACGGCAGCAGTTTTCTCTGGTTTCTTGCGGGTCTTGGCGTAGGAGCGGTAGTCGGCGTGCTCTATGCCCCGAAGGCGGGCGATGAGATGCGCGAGACGATTCGCAGCAAAGCGCAGGAAAGCGCCGACCTCGCGCGCCAGCAGGCGCGCCGCGCGCGCGAACAGGCCTCCGATTGGATGGACCGCGGACGCGACGTCGTCAACCAGCAGAAAGAGCAGTTCCGCAGCGCCTACGAAGCTGGGCGACAGGCGTACAACGAGACAACTACCCCGGCAGCGGCCGCGGGGCCGCCGAAGAATGCGTAGCGATTGCACGCCACATCAGCTCTGAGGAGCAGCCGATGAACGACAATCTTCTGACAATTTTCATTGCCGTGACAGCAGGTGCGGTCGTAATCCAGGCGGGAATTCTGGTGGGTCTCTAACTCTCCGTCCGCAAGAGCACCGCGAAGATGGATGCGCTGGCCAAC
>JBAWBE010000462.1:0-3780 GCA_049589635.1 Terriglobales bacterium | reverse complement strand
GGGCCGCGTTTGCCGCTAAGCCACTCGCGAGTTGGTGAAGGAGGGCAGGAACAGAGGGGCCAATCCTCCCTTCTCAGCGGCATGCTTAAAGGCGCCCATAACAACTCGCCAAGATCACGGAAGGTGTGGACCGGACACTGAATGTAAATGATTCGCTCGAGATCAGCGACACTGTGAAAAAAAGTCGCTTGCAAAAACCGGCAACCGCAGCCCGCGCTGACGCGGATTACGGCTTCAAGCGCGCATAGTCGTTTTTTGATGAGCCGCATATGCATCGATCTGTTATTTCTCCAGTGCAGTAGCCGCGTATGGTCGCCCGCAGTCAGAGCACAAAGCACTGCTGTCCTCAATGACGTTTATTTCCGTGGGCTGCCGGAAAGAAATTTGATCCAGATGGCGCGCCTGCCGCGAAAGCACTTTGCTGAGACCTGCCAAGGAACAAAAAGACCGTTCAACGGCGCCTCTCGATAACAACGAGTTTTGAGAAACATTGTGAGCGACCGAAATTATCAACCCAGAAAGTTGCACTACCTGGATCGCCCAGGCGTCACTCGGTATTAGAACTTCTGAATCGGCCTTGTTGTTCTGGAGCTTTCGAGCGGTTCCATTCTCGAAGCAAAAATCGCACGTCGTGCCGACAATTACATTGATGACGTCGTAACGTTTGTGCACTCCACTGCCTAAAATCTGTTCACACAACAAAACTTCCCAAGTCATTGACCGGGCAATTGACGTAAGTTCTTCGCAGAGAGTCTTGAACCGATAGTTCTGCAAACCCTTTCGGCCGAGCCGAAGGACAGATGACTGGCGATAGCGTTGTGTTTCTGCAGGTCCATAATTAATTGCGCGTGCTGCGCGACCTGCCCTGCGCTGTATCCTCGGCGGGTCAAATCTTATCCTCCGTTGGACGCACGGTCTCGTCCCTCCCAAATCGATTCGAAGGCACCCGCATCAGAAGCGAGTTGCTAGCGAGGACAGAGAGCGGAGATCCCGCAAGACCCTGGAGCTTTGTCGGACAATTTCCCGGGGAAGTGGTGGAGGGACGCTGAACTGTTGCAGAAGACTTAGATTTGGCTCTGCAAAGCGTAACGTTGGTGTTTGCGGAGAACCTGAAACGTTTTGTCATAGGACCCTCGACAGCAGCAAATTCTCCGGCGATTAGCGCCGAATATCTGCCCTCTCGAGAATCCCTCTCGCTCAGGGGGAGGCACCGCTTGAAGTCACTTGTAGGGATTTTTCCCCGCGAACAATGCCTTCCCGCAAACCTCTCTCGGCTGCCGAGACCCACCAGATCCCGAAACCAGCCTAGTTATTGGATAACATCGTGCGGCTCAAATTGCAAACCGCTCGCGTTTACTTTGTTGGTGCACTTTTGACGCAAGCTAGAGTTACAGCCCTTGCTCCTTGCTTGATTCACGGATGGGACCCGCGTCCGACGAAATTTTAGAATTTGAGGCAAGACTTTCCCGCTATTGCAGCTTCGCGTATTCCGCCTTGGCTTCCTTCAGGATGGGGATGTCGGGGTCGGCATCTTTCCAGAGAGTTAGAAAATCTTTGTAGGCCGCCAGGGCGCGGACGCGAGCGGCGTCGGCTTCGGCGGTTTGGGCGGGCGAACCCTTCACTTGCAGGGCGTTGGCGCGCGCGACGCCGAGATGAGCTAAAGCTCCGGTCCAGCAGTTCCAGACTATGCCACTGTGGTCGATGATCTTTTGGAACTCGGCGGCGGCGGCGGCGCCTTCGCCGGCTGCCAGGTACGCTTCTCCGCGGATGTATACGTGATAGAGGCAGGAAGTGTTGGTGACGAACTGGATGTTGCCCAGTTCGATGGCTGAAGCAGCTTGCAGAGCATTCAGGGCGGATGTCGGATTTTTCTTGTTCAATGCCAATTGCGCCCGAATCGCGGGCATCCAAAGTGACCGAATTTGTGTGTCCTGGGTGAAGCGTCTCCCTAAGTCCTGGGCCAGCGACTCGGCTCTGACCGTTTCGCCCGCCATCGCAAAGGCAAGTGCCGCTTCATTCTTGGCGCCCTGACTGGAGGGAGCGAGCTTTAAACCCTCTGCCGCGGTCTGCCGAGCTTCTCTAGCGTTGCCATAGGCGGCTTCTTGCAGAGCAGCATTCGTCTCCCATATGGCCCCGCTTTCCTGGTTGTCCGTTCGTCTAGCAGAGTCGACCGCCCGCCTGGTCGTGATCCGGGTCGAACGGTTGAAAGGCGGTTCATACACAGCGTCATTGTTCAACGGTGAAGACAAAGGCGGCAGTTGGACTGACGACGAGGGAACTGGGGCCCGATGCGCCATTCTGGATGGTCGCCGCTTCGCCGGTATTGGAAAAGGCGTATAGAATGTGACGGCCAAGAGCGAGTTCGGGCAGGGTCACGGTTACAGTGCCGGCGGTTTTGCCCGCGACAGCTTTGAGGGACTTCCCAGTCCAGGTACCCTGCCAGCCATCGACCTGGAAGAAGGCGTCCGTCGGTGTGATCGACGCCGCCAAACCCGTGTAGTTGCCGGTCGCAGTAATGGTGACCTTGGGCTTGGTATTGCGGGTGCGGAACAAAGGCGTCGTCGCGATAGTCTCGGCGTCTTTGACGCCTTGCATCGTAACCGAGACCGGCACATTAGACGCCGAGGTCAGGTTGGCTGTGGGGAAAAACAGGTTCGTGTAGTCGATGCCTCCAGCCGCCAGAAGATTTGTGCCCAGGTCGACGGCGAGGGCGTAGCCGTTAAGTTCTTCGGTGCTGGGCGGAACTGCCGACAAGATATTCGAGTTGCCGTCGATCGCGGCCAGGGCCGCGCTGCTCGTACCGCGTTGGGTGCCGACGTAGATGGTGTTGATGAGCGGGTCTACCGTGATCGAATCCGCTCCCGTGAGGGCCGGGTAGGTCTGACCGGAAAGATCCACGAGAAGCTTGTTGCTCGTCCCGCTGTAGACTACAACATGCGGAATCGGAGCCGGAGAATCCTCGATACCGATGAGATAGTACTTGCCAGTGATGGGATTGGCCGCGACGCCGTTCGTGGGGTTACAGGGAGAATTGAACGAGGTGAGGAGCGTATTGGTGCTGGTGTTCACGACGTAAACCTTCGAGCTTACTGTGAGGGCATAAAGCCGGCTGTTCACCGGATTGAGCGCCGCGGAGTTGGCCGTCGCCCCCAAAGGGATCGTCGCGGTGACGGCTGCAGTTGCCAGATCGACCACAAACACCGAAGAGCCGACCACATAGGCAACGCCCTTTACCGGATCGACCAGGAGTGGCGTCCCTCGCGGAAAATCCCCAATGGGTATCGTCTTCACCACGGTTTCGCTTGTGCCGTCCAGAACGAAAAGGTTGCCGCTGAAATAATCGAAGACGAGAACTTGATTCGTGGCGGAATCGACCGCGAGACTGGTTACGTCGAGGTTGGCCGGCATTCCGGGCAGAAGCGTCGCCACATTGGTCGCGCCATCGACGGAGTAAAAGAGATTCGCGGTGTCCGCGACATAGATCTTGTTCGTGGCGGCATTGACCACCAACGCCGAGGAATAGAATGAAGCAAGCGGGATCGTCGTTACGCCGGTCGCATTCTGCGCGGTGCCATTAAACCCGGCGGCCGCCTGACTTTCGTTGATCGCGTACAAATTGTTGAGCCGCAAGATATAGACCGTGCCCGTCGCCGGGTTTGTATCGGCGTAGTTCTCGGTCACGGAAAATCCGTCCAGCGCCCCCTCATAAGCCGGGACGACGTTGTGTGGCGTCACGTTATAGACACTGACCGTATTGTTCCCCGCATTGCTGAAATAGGC
>JBAWBE010000461.1:0-5899 GCA_049589635.1 Terriglobales bacterium | reverse complement strand
CTTCTTGCGCTTTATTCAAATTCTTGCCCACGTTCTCGAACTGATTCTGGAAGAAGTCGAACGACTTTTGCGCCTTTGCCAGTTCGGCGCGGCTCTTCTCGAAGCGGCTCGCGACCTCATACCACTTGTGCACGAGCGCGATCGTGTGCAGCGTCATTAATAGAGTATTTGGAGAAACCGGAAAAACATGCTGCAAGTTCATCCAATCGCCAAGCTCGCGATTGCGAATCACTTCCATGTACAGCGTCTCGCTCGGCAGATACATGAGCGCGATTTCGGTCGTCCCGTTTTCCGGCTGAATGTACTGCTGAATTCGCTTGGCTTCCGCTTTCATGACGCGCACCAGCGCTATGCGCGCCTCGGCAATCTCCGCTTCGTCGTTGCTTTCAAAGAGCGCAATCACCTGCTCACGCGGAAATTTCGCATCAATCGGCAACTTGCGATCCGGGAAATAAATTACCGCGTCGGCGCGTCCGCCACCTTCTCCGGGCGATGCCTGGAGCGCAAACATATGCGACGGCAGAAAATCCGCCAAGAGACGCTCAAGGCTCGCCTCGCCGAATTGTCCGCGCAGATGCGGCAGCTTCAGCAGATTATTCAAATCGTTGATCGAGTGCCCCAGCGTGCTGACTTCCTTCAACTGTTCTTCGGCGGCGCGCAGATGCTGTTGCACTTTTTCAAACTGCGCAAATCCTTCCTTGATATTTTGATCGAGCTTTACCTGCACCTGTTCGGTTATGGCGGCTAGCTTAGCGTCCACGCGATCGCGAATTCCTTCGAGACTTTGCGCTGTTTGCTGGTTCAATCCCTGAAATTCCACTTTGAGTTGTTGTGTAGTCAGCAGCAAAGATTGCGTCAACTCGTTGCGTCCGTCCGCGAGACTGCGATTCTGCTCTCCCCTGCCCGCGGTAAGTTGTTGCTCCACGGAACTGCGAATCTCTGAAAAGCCTTGCTGGATGCGGTCTGTCACCTGCTGACGCAGGTCCCCTTTAGTCTGCTCCAGCCTACTGGCCATGTCGGCAGTGCTGAGACTGATCTTCTGGCCAAGGGTGGAATCGAGCCTTTCGAGCGCGCCCGCAACTTCCGCCTTTACATCCACTTGAGAGGACGCAGAAATACGACGCAATAGAATGGCCGAAAACCCAAGCAGGACAAGGGTTCCGGCGAGCACGGTAACCAGCAGAATGATCTCCATAGTAAGTAGCTGAGCTGAATTCTAGAGGCTAGCGTGAGAGATGGAAAGCGGAACTTTCCCCAGTTCTCCAATCCACGTCAAACGCCATGTCCAGAGCCGTGTTTGCGAGTCTCGCGATGTTGGCGTTCGGTCTTGTTTTGGGTTGTGCGCAGGAAGTTTCGAGTACGAATCGGCAGTCGCAGCCCACCCCCAAAGTGATTGCGGCGCAACCCTCCCCCACCTCCCTCGAGGATCTTGCCGCCGAAAAAGAATTGCTCGAGCTCGCTAACCAGCGCCGTGGCGAAGCCGGAGCTCCGCCGTTGCGCATGGATGCAAGTTTGACCAACGCGGCGCGGGCGCATGCGCGGCTTATGGTCGAGCGGCAACAACTCTCGCACCAGTTTGACGGCGAGCCAAGCTTGATGCCCCGGCTGCTTGATACTGGCTTGCGGCTCGATCGAGTCGGGGAAAATGTGGCGTACAACGCAAGCGCAGAGAAAGCTTTCGAGGCGCTGATGCAATCCCCGCCTCACCGGCGGAACCTGCTTGATCCCTCTTTCAATTCCGCGGGCTTCGCGGCATTCTGGAGTAACGGTCGCTTATACGTGGTGCAGGATTTCGCTCATCAATCTTCCAAACTCGTCCCGACATCTGTGAAGTAAGCGGGCCGCAAAAGCCAGCCAGAATTGCGATTGCTGATCAGCCTTGTTCGCGCCGCCAGCGTGCGCACAACTCGCGTGCCGCACCTGCCCACTCCGGATAAGCAAATTGAAAACCCTCCTTCAGAAGACGGCCGGGAATCACGTGACGGCTCTTGAGAACCAGTTCGCTCTCTGTGCCCATTAACGCGGCACCAATTTCCAGCATCCATTTGGTCGCGGGCAGGCCCACCTTTGTTCCCCAGGCTTGCCGCAGCCGGGACATAAACTCTCGGTTGGGCAGTGGATTTGGCGATGACAGATTCACTACGCCGTTCAAGGCTTCGCGTTCGAGAAGGAAATAAACGGCGTTCACAAAATCTGTTTCATGAATCCACGAGACGTACTGCCGGCCATCCCCGGAGGCACCACCAAGCCCTCGACGCACGAGGCCCAGGAGCGTATCGAAGATACTTCCTCGGTCCGGATTCATCACGACAGCAGATCGCAGTTTTATTTTTCTGGTTGCCGGCGTCGAAGCTTCATCCAGTGCTTTCTCCCAAGCCGAGGCCACTTCGATGCTGAATCGCCAACTAGCGGGAGCACCCGGTTCCAAGCCCCCGATTATCCCGGATGCCTCATCGTGAGCTGCGGTGTAGGTGTGCGCGTAGATGGTTGCCGTGCTCGCCTGCAACCAGATGCGCGGCGGCCTCTTCAACCCCGCAATCGCCTTTCCCAGAGCGCGAACCGACCCGACTCGCGACTCCATGATCTGCCTGCGATTTTCGGCCGTGTATCTGCAATTGACGGATCGTCCCGCCAGGTTCACGAGAACGTCGATACCCTCCAACTTATGCGCCCATCCGGAAATTTCGGCCGGATTCCATTGCTCCACCCGCCAGGGAGCGGACATCGAAGGCTGTCTTCCCCAGACTGTTACTTCATGACCGTCGCGGTGAAAAGCCCGCGCCAGCAGGGTTCCCACTTGGCCGGTGCCACCCGGGATGACGATTTTCATTGTCATTTCCGTCTTATGGAGAGCGAGTCGCGCCTCTTGATAAAAGCGTCGGGGAAAGTGTAATCCATCCTGACTGCCTAACCGCTTCGTCTCCTGTGTTACTCTCGCCACATCTGGCCGGGCGTCCATGGACACTCCTCTCGGAATCCGCGTCGGCACGGCTGGCTGGTCCTATAAAGATTGGGACGGCATTCTCTACCCGCCTGAAGTGACGCGCAAGAAAATCCATCCTGTCGAATATCTGGCGCGCTTTTTTGACGTCATCGAAATCAACACATCGTTCTATGGTCACATTCGTCCCGAACTCGGCCGGCTGTGGTGCCGCAAGGCGAAGGGCGTCAACTCAAATTTCGTTTTTACCGCCAAGCTTCATCGTTCCTTCACGCATTCGCCGCTAGCGGTAATGGAGCCTACTTCCGCGGCCAGCATTCGGCCTAACGATAAAGATGAGCGACTGGCTCGCGAGGGCCTGGAATCGCTGGCCTCCGAAAACATGCTCGGTGCGTTGTTGATCCAGTTCCCCGTCTCATTCAAAAACACCGGCCTCAACCGCGAATATCTCGATCAGCTTCTTCGTCAGTTCATTGAATACCCGCGGGTGGTTGAAGTGCGACACGAGAGCTGGAATCAGCCTGAGACTCTAGCCCAATTTCTCCGTCACAACGTGGGCTTCTGCAACATCGATCAGCCGCTGCTTGGACGATCTCTTGCGCCTACGGAACACGTCACGTCTAACCTTGGCTATGTCCGGCTGCATGGCCGCAACTACGAACATTGGTTCGAAAGCGGGTCTGACACTGACAGCCGCGATGACCGCTACAACTATCTCTACAAACCGGCAGAGATCGAGAAGTGGAAAGACAAGATCGAAATCATCGCCAAGAAAGCGCTGTCTACTTTCGTGATCGCGAACAATCACTACCAGGCGAAAGCACCTGTCAACGCGCTGGAACTTAGGCATTTGCTCGAAGGGAAAAAGGTCCGCGCTCCAGAGACACTGGTAAGACACTATCCCGAGCTAAAGCCGATCTCAGAGACGGAAGACGCCAGCGGAAACTATTCGCTACTGGCGTGAAGCAATGGCGACCCGCCTGCGTCAGCGAATCCAAAACGCAGATGCCAACATCTATGCACCATGCACGCCGATATTGCTTCACCAAATTTACTTTCATGTTTTCTTTCGACGACACAACCCAACTTGACCGGCGAGTTGTCCGCTGTACCATCATCCGCTATACCAATCGATCGCTCTCTTTCAGCCGATGCTCCCCTCCTCGACGCATACTCTCGTGCAGTCACCGTTGCTGTCGAAACGGTCAGCCCCTCGGTCGTCAACATCGAAGTTCGCCAAACCGCGCCTGGTCCGCGCTCCGGGGAGCCCCGTGAACGCCGCGGCGGTGGTTCTGGCTTCGTATTCACTCCCGACGGCCTCATCCTCACGAACAGCCACGTCGTCCACAACGCCTCGCATATCGAAGTCACGCTTTCCGACGGACGCCGTGTTCCCGCGCACACCATCGGCGACGACCCTGCGACCGATATTGCCGTCATTCGCATCGATCTGATTGGAAGCGACGCTTCCAGCCTGACGTCCGTTCAACTGGGGGACTCGCAGCAACTCCGGCCCGGCCAAATGGCTATCGCCATCGGCAATCCTTACGGGTTTCAGTCGACTGTTACCGCTGGTGTAATCAGCGCGCTCGGCCGCTCGCTACGCTCCTATTCCGGACGCCTCATCGAGGACGTAATCCAAACCGATGCCGCGCTGAATCCGGGGAATTCCGGCGGCCCTCTCGTCGATTCACGCGGACAGGTGATTGGTGTGAACACAGCAACCATTCTGCCGGCGCAAGGTATCTGTTTTGCGATCGGCATTAATACCGCAAAGTTCGTGGCCAGCCGCCTCTTGCGCGATGGGAAAATCCGGCGCAGTTACATCGGCATTTCGGCGCAAACCGTTCCCATCCACAGGCGCATCGTCCGCTTCTATAACTTGGCCAAAGAAACTGGAATCGTGGTCGTCGGGCTCGAGCCGAACAGTCCGGCGAGCGCAGCCGGCCTGCGCGAAGGCGACGCCATCGTCGCGCTGGATGACAAGCCCGTGGCCGGAGTCGACGACCTGCATCGACTGCTGACCGACGCGCAAGTCGGAGTCCGCTGCGCGTTGACCGTGATCCGTCACACCGAGCGACTGACGCTGTCCATCTTTCCCGAAGAAGCGCACTAAGTGCGATCTCTTAATCGGCAGTGGCTTTCGTGCGGGTTAACTCGTAGCACTAACCTCGCATTGCACTCTCCAGAAGGGCTGTGTTAGCTTCGACTTCGGAGAGACCCTCTTGCGACACACGGTCCCGGCTGGCATGGACCGCAAGGAAAGCGATGCTTACCTGCGGCTCGATCTGGCGCGGCTTCCCCAGCACATTGCGATCATCATGGACGGAAACGGCCGATGGGCTCGCCGTCGCCATCTGCCGCGAATTGCCGGACACCGCGCTGGCGTCGCCGCCGTACGCTCAACGGTAGAAACCGCCGCCCGCATTGGTATTCCCGCGCTGACGCTCTACGCCTTCTCGGAAGAGAACTGGAAGAAGCGGCCCAAGTCGGAAGTCGATTTCCTGATGCGACTGCTGTGCCATTACCTGAAAGCGGAAATCAAAACGCTCAACGGAAACAACATTCGCCTGCGCTATATCGGGCGCCAGCATGAGTTGCCCGCCGTCGTGCAGCGAGAAATGGCCGAAGCGAGCGAGGCAACTGCCGCGAACACCGGAATGATCCTGACGCTGGCGCTCAACTACAGCGCACGCAGCGAAATCGTCGACGCCTTCCGCTCGCTCGCGGAAGCCGCCTCACGCAATGGGGGGCTGGATCATCTCGAAGTGACCGAGGAGTCAATCAGCCAAAATCTCTACACGCGCGATTTGCCCGATCCCGATCTGGTCGTTCGCACCAGCGGCGAAATGCGGCTGAGTAATTTTCTACTTTGGCAGCTCGCCTATGCCGAGATCTATGTGACGCTAACCTTGTGGCCGGACTTCCGCGGACTTCAACTGCTGGAAGGCATCGAGG
>JBAWBE010000460.1:0-6983 GCA_049589635.1 Terriglobales bacterium | reverse complement strand
ACACAAGCCAACTGAATACAACAAAAAAAGAAGAGCCACGGCGATCTGCCGTGGCTCCGATCTTTGCTCTAAGCGGACACCAGTCAACTACGATGCACGCCGCTTTTCTTCGTCCTGCTCTTGACGCTGCCCGCCCTGTTGGCGCGACGGATCCTTCTTCGAGGCGTCTTGCTTCGACGCGTCTTGCGAGCCTTGCTGTTCGCCCGATTGTCCCTGTCCTGTTTTCCACTTGTCAGACGTGTCGACGGAGCCGGTCGGATTCTGACCAGAGTGCTGCGATTGACCTTGCTGGTGAGACTGCGATTGTCCGCCCTGTTGACCCTGCTGCCCTTGCTGTTTGTTCGTTTCGTTGCCCATGAGAATCACTCCTTTAATTAACATCAACCCGAAGCACAGGTCCAGCAAATTTGTGCTTCGTTACAGTCTTCGTACACAAAACTCGATCTAGCTCAGAGCCAAACGCTAAAATCTATGGCACGCTAGCCTTTGCCGCGCCCCGCGATCATGATGCCCGCGCCTACCACCACGAGTAACACGCTGACGGCGGGCGGCACGCGCTCATCATGCCTCGTAGTAACACCGACATGAGCATCGCCGGCTCTCAGTTCGTGGTGGTGTGACGCAGGGAAAGGGACGACAAAAGAAGCGATCCCCAATATCAGAACGATTAATCCAACTGCCAACAGCATTTTCATCGCAGGTGAAGCCTCCATTTGTAAAGGGCCGGTGTAAAAGAAAAAAACGTCCGACAATCAAGCTTCGTTTCATCCCGCCTTCGGAAGATTCTCATATCGCGGCTCATCCGAGGCCGCTTCCGACGTCGCGGAAATGTCCTTAGCGCCGGTTCGCTCCAAAATGTCCTTTGCGCGCTTCTTCATTTCTGAGTTCTCACAATGCACTGAAAGCAAAATGCCGCCGTCTTTTACTCTGCCTTCATACCGTTTGGCTTCATACTCCGGAATGCCCATCCCAACCAGAGCGCCCGCAATGCCCCCCACGGCGCCGCCAACACCCACTCCTGCCAGCGCGGCTACGAGTGGACCCGCCGCAATAAACGGTCCCAATCCTGGGATCGCGAGGGTCCCAATACCTACCAGCCATCCGAGCGTTCCTCCCACCACGGCTCCGGTGCCGGCCCCGGTTGTCGCGCCTTCGGGCGCTTTAGTGCCTTTCTCGACCGCGAAGTCCCTCGTCCCGGTGCCCTCGGGGAACAGAACGGAAATGTCAGTGCTGTTAAACCCGCCGACCCGTAGGCCTTCAACACCATTCTCGACGCTCGCATATGCCGGATAAATTCCAAAGACTGCCGTCTTACTTGCCATTTCATAGCCCCCAAGATGATTTCACTAAAAAAAAGTCGTTAGATTCGACGTGCACTTCGACCCGATTCGAGGTTTGTCATTCCTTTCAAGAATTGGGTCAATTGTTTTCATCTGTTGGCAGGATACGTCCCGACATCCACCGCAACCATACGGTCATCTCTCTAATGCATTTGTAAAATGTCTGTAGCGTCACGCCGATACATGGGGTCGACGAAAGTTAAGCGCAGAATCATATTGCGGCATATGCACTTCTATCGCGTTATGTGCATCTTAGGGCGGTGCACAATAAGCAGACGCTCGGTGCGGGTCACTTTTTGGAAGCGGCGCAGCCAACTCCTTTATTAGCCGGAGAGCGCACAAACCTTGAGGGACGCCCGATCCGCAACGGCATCCTCCTCGCGCTCCCGGATAGTGAATTCCAGTCGGTAAGACCATCGCTCAGTTTCGAGTACCTTCCCAGCCACACCAGCCTTCATGAACCTGGGGAGAAACTCGAGTTCGTGCATTTTCCCAATCGTGGCCTGGTGTCCTTCGTTGTTGTCACTCGAGAGGGCAAAACTGTCGAGGTCGGAATTGTCGGCAACGAAGGACTGAGTGGTACGGCCGCGCTGGTGGGCCTCACGCGATATCCCCACCGCGCCGTGGTGCAAATTGCGGGAGACGGATTTCGCGTTCGAGCTGACGCTTTGCGCAGCCTTCTTCCTACGTGCCTATACTTTCAGAACGTTTGCAGCCGCCATGCGGTGCTTCAAGGAATGCAGGCCGCGCAATCGGCCGCATGCAACCGGCTCCACGGCATCGAGCAGCGCCTCGCGCGCTGGCTCTTGATGACGCATGACCGCGTCGAGAATGGATATTTGGCCATCACGCACGATTTTCTGGCCACGATGCTTGGAACCGATCGCCCAAGCGTAAGCTTGGCTGCCGCGCTTCTCCAGCGTAAAGGTGCGATTGAATATACTCGCGGCGCCGTCCGGATCGTGAACCGGAAGTTACTCGAAGAATCGGCCTGCGAATGCTATGCGGTGATCCAGCAATTCAACAGCTATATCGGCCTTAAGCCGCAGGAATGACACTAAGGCGACCCCGTTTGCGACCTACCGCATTTACCGGATGGACCGTTCTGCCGACCCAGATTAAGCTCATGGAAGATTGACACGAGACGGAAAGGGGGATTCATAATGCTTTACTGGGCCGCAGTATTCTTCATTATCGCGGTTATTGCCGCGGTTCTCGGCTTCGCAGGCGTAGCAGTAGCCGCCGCGGGTATCGCCAAGATTTTGTTCTACATATTCTTGATTTTCTTCCTCGTGACATTAGTCATGGGGATCGGACGACGCGGCTCAAGCGTTTAACTCTCTCCTTAGACCACAACTAACGGCGCTCCCATATCTCGGAGCGCCTTTTTTGTGTCTGCGATTTATTTCATTTCCTTAGGGTGAACGCGGTGCAGAATTGCAGCGATGGCAATTACCAGATTCCTTTGTCGTTTCCTGTTAAGCCGTGCGCAACCAGTGCGGATATCGCGAGAGGCGGCAGCAACGGCAGGCGAAGCAGCGCCCGAATGTCTCCGTGCCTCCCGGCTGCTAATAATTGTGACGAATACAGTCTCGCGCCCGTCGCTTTCGAAACCCGCAAATAATCAGATCTAAACTGCACCGATGAGTCAGGGGAGAGAGCTGATCGCACAATATCGTCGGTCAATGACACAGTCCCGCCATACGATTCAACATAATTTCGAATCAGGCAAAGATAGGTCGCTACCCCTTCCCAAATTCCTGCGGAGTTCGCGGCTCTCTTGAGCTCGCCGAAATGGACTGCTCCGCTCTTCAACAACGCCGCCGTATCGATCATATCGCACAGGCGAAAATAGAAATGCCTGTACACCCGTTGCAATGTCGAAATGACGATGCGCTCCTCAGGAGCCGCGACTTGGAAATCATAGCCCCCGACATTCTTGTGCACTCGGCGCTCGATGACCCGTCGCGCTAGTTCTGCATGCTCTCCGGTTTGCCCTAGGTATTGAACGTGAATCTCAACCAATTCCGGCAGCCCCGGAACACTGTAGTTCCATTTGTTGGCCAGGCGATCGCCCCAACTGCGCTCGACACGCTCAGCGCCAAACGACTCGCGCATCGCCTTCTCGACCGAACCCTCGTCAGCCGTTGTATAGAGATCGAGATCCGACCCTAGATCGGGCCAATGATCGAGCGATTTGATAACCGCGACGCGGCAGCCTCGTGCCTCCAACGTCTCGCAAATCGAATGCAAATATCCAACCGCCTGGTCGATGCGGGCATGTTCATCCGTCAAGACTATTTCACACCGTTCTGCGATGCGCTTCTCATTCTCCAGAGTCGGTACTACCGCCTCCGGCTGCAACGCTGCCACAGCTTGCACAACATCTAGCACGCGCACAACGACATGGTGTGTATCCGCCAGCGCGGCAAAGTCCGCAAATTCCTCATCGCTCAGTCTCGCCACGTAGCGAGATTCGCGCCGTAACTTTTCAAGTTGGTCATACTCTGCCAGTTCATGATTCTCGTCCAGCCCGCGGATCGCGAGCCGTGAGAGCACTTCCATATGTCGAGCCTGTGGTGATTCGCCTTTCATTTCCTGGGCCTCTCCCGGTTTCTTCTTTCCAAAGTCCACTTTGATGGCCAGCGTCACATTTAGTTTGTAGTTTGCGCATGAACTTTTCGTCTCCGCTGTTATTCCACCACTGCTACAGCGAATACCGTAATGACCAATTGCGGTTGATCGTCCTACAGTAATTCAATGCCGCAACCGGCGCGACTTTCCGTCCAGCCTCGGGTTAGCGTGCAACGACCCGGAGTTAATTCCGGGCAATTGTCTTTGCTTTCGCAGGTTGACCAACCAACTTTGGTTGGCGGCCATCGAAGGTGAAGAAACGCAAGGAGCCCATCGAGTGCATTTCAGCGCAATTCTTCTCAGCAGCAAGCGGCCCGCGTCTCCAGCACTGTCTTACTCTCAGAGAGACACGCTAGCTGGGCTCTCATCATCCGGCATCCTGCAAACACCTCTTTCGTGCGTCGAGCTTTTTGGACAGTCCATTTTGGAGAGAACGGTAGCCCGCCTCAGGAAGGCTGGGCTTTGCAATATTTCCGTGATCGCTGAATCTGACTGCATCAGCTTTCACGAGACAAAAGAAGTCAGAATTGCAATGCCCAGTCATGCCCATGATCGTTGGAGCGATGGTCCTTGGGCAGATGATCACTGGGCAAGCGTGAAGCGTACGCTTCTCAAAGATGTGCAGCGCGGAATCGACACTGTCCTGATCGCCAGAATCGGCGCGTATGTCGAAGCCGATCTACCGGACGCCTTGCGATTTCACCGGGCAAAAGCGCAAGCCGTCACGCCTTTCCATGATGCTCAGGGCTCCTTGTCTTATTGGATCGTCGACGCGGCCCGTCTGCTCTCAACTTCCGAGGACTTTCCTCCTGACGAAGATCGCATTATCAATGCGCCCCAGCCCTATCAAGTTCAAGGTTACGTAAACCGTTTATGGGATCCGCGCGACTTCCGGCGTCTGGCTGTAGATGCCTTCCTCGGCCATTGTTCCGTCGCGCCCGCTGGTCGCGAAGTCAAGCCGGGTGTTTGGATCGATGAGGGCGCTCGTTTGCACAAAACGGCGCGTTTGGTAGCTCCCTGCTACGTCGGTAGTAATGCTCGCGTCCAGGCTGGAGCAGTGATTACGCGTTGCAGTAATCTCGAACGCAACTGCAACGTCGGGGAAGGTAGCCTAGTATCCAACGCTTCGCTTCTTCCCCATACCATGATCGGCCGCGGACTCGATGTCTCCACCGCCTTGGTCGCCGGCCATGACTTCATCGATCTTGGCCGAAACGTATCGCTACGGATTGAGGATCCGAATCTGATTTCGAATGTACCTCCCGTTAAACGGACCGTTCCCGTTCCCCTTCCAGACGACGGAGGGACCGAGCGTCTCCCTTCCGGGTCCGATTTCGAATATTCGGAGTATTTCTCCCGCGCAAAGGGCTTACTGCTTGAAGTCTTCAAGGGTGGAGTATGACGACCATCAAGCCGGTGGTTGTCAAGCAGCTCCCTGAAACTGTGAGTGCGGAGGAGTCGCTGATTTTTTATCGCGAACTCGAGTCCGTTCTCGAAAGCGACAGGCCGCGGCTCGTTTTTGATTTCACAAAAGTCCGCAATTTTGACAGTTCCGGCGTGGAACTGCTTCTGCGCTGCATGGAAGAAGCCATGAAGCGTAATGGCGACCTCAAGCTCGCGGCACTCTCGCCGCAGTTGACCGTAATTCTCGAGATGACAAGAGTCGACCGCCTGTTTGAGATCTTCGACAATTGCACCGATGCCGTGGAAAGCTTTCACCGTTTTTTGCCCTTGTCCATGCAATCCATCGCTCCATCGATGAACGCTGCCGGAGGAAAACTCCAAAGTTGAAGAGCAATTCGACGAGTAAAGTAGAGTGGCATGGCTCCAACAGGAGAGCTAATGAAGACTAACTATGGTTTGCAACTCCGACGGATACACACTCGAGTGATGGAAGGCCTACTGATTTCGTCGGGACTGGTTATCGCGCTGCTACTAGATCCTTATGCAATGGCCCAACAGTCCCAGAACCATGATCCTTCCCAGGTTTCTAATGCAGCCTCTCCAGCGCAATCCGCGAAACCGCAATCGACGCTGGCCACGAAACCTGTCGATGGCGACAAGGCTCCGGTTCCGCCAATGCCTCCGTTAGATCCCTCAGAGTTGGCGGCACCGTCAACTTCGAGCGACTTGCTCCCGGATAGTCCTGGCGCCATTGAGTCGGCTCAACTCGAAACGCCCCAGACGCCGGTCACACAAGAATCTGAAACGCAGGCACAAAATTCGCAGCCCGCAGCCGCGCAGCCGCCCCCAGCGATGCCGAAAGAACCGCTCGGCACCGCCGCCGCCGAAACTGTCCCTACGATTGGCATTGCGGCCTCGCGCCCAGCCGGAGCAGCTTTGGCTCCCGCAAAACAACACCGTATTCGAACGATCCTCATCCGCACGGGCGCAGTCGTCGGCGCCGCCGCAGCCGTGGGCGTTACGATGGCACTAACCGAAGCAAGTCCAGGCAGGCCGCCTGGAGCCCACTGAAATTCGCACAGAAGACGCTTGCTGAAAAAATGACCGCGCCCATCCAATGGCCTCATCGCCAACCGCCCACGCCGCGACCGCTGCTTGTGAGCTTTTCCGGGATCGACGGTGCCGGCAAAAGCACACAGATTGAAAATCTGGTCCTTGCTCTCAACGAAGCTGGCTTGCGTGTTCGTCTAATTGCTTTTTGGGATGATATCGCCACCATGCGCCGGCTGCGTGAGGCGCTCGGCCATGTTGTTTTTCGCGGAGAGATCGGTGTTGGCGCCCCCGACAGGCCCGTCAATCGGCGCGACAAGAATATTCAGAATCCGTTCACCATCGCCATGCGCATGGTTCTCTGCCTCATCGATGCGGTCGGCATGAAATTCACGATCGCGAAAACAAGAAAGACGCCCGACGCCGATGTCATCATCTTCGACCGTTATCTCTACGATCAACTGGTCAACCTTGGGATCCACTACCGCGCAGCTCGCATCTACACCCGGCTTCTTCTCAAGTTCATGCCTCATCCCGACGTCGCCTATCTTCTCG
>JBAWBE010000459.1:0-29181 GCA_049589635.1 Terriglobales bacterium | reverse complement strand
ACTTCTTCAATTTGACTTCTAACTTTTGAATTGCTTTTCACACTGCCTGCCCAGCGCAGAATCCTGATGCCCACGCCCACTGAAAGTTGAAGCCGCCGAGTTGGCCGGTGACGTCGACGACCTCTCCAATTAAAAATAGACCTGGCACCTTGCGCGACTCCATCGTGCGCGGCGACAGTTCGTCGGTGTCGACGCCGCCTGCAGTCACTTCTGCTTTGCCGTAGCCCTCGGTTGCCGCCGGTTTCACGATCCAGCGATGCAGTTGCCGTTCAGCTTCGGCGAACGCGCGGTCGGAGGTGCCCGCGAGAGGATATGTTTCGAGCCATCGATCCGCCAGGCGCCGCGGCAGGATTTCCCTTAACAACAGCTTCCAGGTGGGCTGATCATGACGGCCGCGTTCACGCAACAGCGCGCTCAGATCAAGGCCGGGAGCGAGATCAATTGAAATAGAGCTGTCGCCATCCCAGTAGGAAGAGATTTGCAGAATTGCCGGACCACTGATGCCGTGGTGCGTGAACAGCATTTTTTCGCGAAAGGTCGGTGCACCCTTTTTCGTCGATGCCGCCGCGATGACCTCGGTAGAAACTCCCGCCAGATCACACCAACGCTTGCGGTCAACTTCGCTGAAGACGAATGCGGCAAGCGCCGCGCGCGTTGGCTGGATCTTTAATCCAAATTGCCGAGCCAGATCGTAACCGAACGCAGTCGCGCCGATCTTGGCAATCGATAGACCACCCGTCGCGACCACGAGCCGAGGAGCCGAGAAGCTGCCGTTCTCCGCATTCACCGTGAATTGCTCGAGCTTCTGCGCTTCGTTTTGCACGTCGCGGATTTTCACGTTGACGCGAATCTCGACTCCGGCCGCGCGGCATTCCTCTTCTAGGATCGCGACAATGTCGGTGGCCGAGCGATCGCAAAACAACTGCCCGAGTTTTTTCTCGTGATATGGGATGCGATGTTTTTCGACTAGCTTTACGAACGCCTCCGGACTGTAACGTGCGAGCGCCGACTTCGCGAAATGCGGATTTGCTGAGATGAAGTTTTCTGGCCCAGTGTACAGATTGGTGAAGTTGCAGCGTCCGCCGCCGGAGATCAAAATCTTCTTGCCGATGCGCTCGGATCGCTCCAGCACCAGAATGCGCCGCCCGCGCTTGCCGGCCTCAATCGCGCACATCAGCCCAGCTGCCCCTGCTCCGAGAACGATGGCATCATATTTTGGGGCTGAGGAGTTCATCATTGCGAATGACTGCCTCAGCGAAATTATTCTTTATACGGAGATTGTTCAAGTATTGCTGAAACAGGCGGCACTGGCGGGGGCATAACTATTTTCGCGAACAGTCCGCGCGTTCAGATCCATCAAAATGCGAACTTGATGGCGGCCTGGACCAGACGCGGTGGCTGAGCGTTTACGACGTGGCCAAAGCAGGTTGTTTCACTGATGATGGTTCCACCGGACGGACAAGCGTCGCTGATGTTTCCGTCAACCGAACTCGGGCCATAGAACTGAGCGTGATTGAAGACGTTGAATCCCTCGATCCGGAAATTCAGCGCCTTGGATTCGGTGAGCCGAACTTCTTTCATCAATGCCATGTCGTAGTTGTCGAGACCCGGACCATGGAAAAAGCGCCGTGCTGCATTGCCCGGCGTGCCGAGGGTCTGCAAACTGAAAAGCGAGGTGTTGAAATAGGAGTTCCCGTTTCGCGGATTGTTGTTCAAATCGAGCGAACCGGGAGTGTATTGCGGCTCGTCGACGCCGTAATTGTTGATGCCGTTCGGTTCGGCTCCCAGTAGCGAATTGTCGCCATAATTCAAGAGTGTGATGGGGAAGCCGCTGCTGAAGTGTGTCACTCCTGAAAAGTTCCAGCCTTGGGTCCAGCGATTCGAAGCGTTGAAGACATGCTCCACGGGAATCCGGTAGTCATAACTGACAACGAAATTGTGCCGAACATCGAACGACGATAAAGCATAACTGAGAGCGGGATTGACCGGATTGACTTCCTCACCGAGGTTCGAAGAATTGTCCATCGACCTGCTGTAGGTGTATCCAGCTGAAAGTTCGAGGCGCCCACTTCGGTGGCGAAGGCTGAGTTGAAGAGCATTGTAATTAGATTTACCGGTCGTCTCCTGGTCGGTATCGCTGCCGAAGTTGAACCCCAGGGGGCCGCGAGTTCCGTAGATCGTCTGGCCCGATGCGGTCGTGAAAACGTTGCTCTCCCCGAATGGCCCGCAGGTCGGAGACCCAGCCGCGACCTCGCTGGGCTGACTTAAGCTCAAACAAAGCGCTGGGTCGCCGGCATTGGCCTCCACCATCACCAGAGAACGGTGCCCTTCGGCGCCGACGTAGCTTGCGCTTAGCACCGTGTTCGCGCCCAATTGACGCTGGAGCGACAGCATATATTGCTCAACGTATGGAATGCGGTTGGATGCGGAATATCCGGGAATGCCACTGATGGGCTCATACTGCGACCAGTTGATGTTCGGGTTTGGATGGTCTCTGGTTGCGAGTCCAGTTTGCAACGATACGGGAAAAGTCTGGCCAAGATCCTGTCCGGTAGAGGCCGTCACGAAAGGAGTGGCGAAGAGTGGAGGCGCGGGACTTGAATAGGTGATGCCGAAGGGTGGGTTGCCAGCGAGAATTCCGATCGTGAGGGCTTCAATCTGTGTGTAATACATCCCGAAGCCGGCGCGGATGCTGGTCTTGCCCGCGTCACCGACAATTTTGCCGAGAAAAGTATCGTGTTCAAATTCAGGCGAGTATGCGAGGCCAATGCGAGGAGCGAAATCGCGATTTCCGGCAGGCGCGAGAGTGCGGGGAACGCCGGGATCGGTTGGGAACAGTATGCCCGCGGGAGCGCCGGGGAAGACTTCCGAGGTTCGGCCAGGCTCGAAGGTGGAGATGCCGTTGTTTTTCTCATACCAGGGCTCGATGCGATCCCAGCGCAAGCCGAAATTGAGCGTCAGGTTGGAGCGGACGCGCCAACTGTCCTGTCCATAAAGCCCCCAATATCGATTACGCGAGTAGAAGGGTTGGAGCTGGCTCTGGTTGTACTGGCTCGGAATCCCTAGCAGGAAATCGGCAAAGTCGGAACCGGTCTCACTTCCAGTGAAGAGGAAATTGCCGTTGAATTGCGCGACTGCGTTCGTGTTGATTTGATCGTAATGGAATTCGGCTCCAAACTTCATTGTGTGGCAGCCGAGGACTCTGGAGAAATTATCGATCCACTGAAACGTGTTATTCGCCTGCTTCAGTTCGTTGGCGTTCGTTCCGATCGAATACTCGTTGAAGACGATGTTCTCAACTCCTTCTCCGGCGGGGTCGAGGGGCACGATGCCGGGGGTGCCTACGCCGGTGACAAATCCCTGTGACTGCAGGCTGACTCCCACCCCGCCGACGGGCCGGCCGAGATCGTTGGAATCACGCAGGTAACTGAAGTGGAGTTCGTTGACAGCGTTCGGACCCAAGGTTTTTGTGTTGCCCAGGCTAAATAATTGGGCGCGGCCCAGATAGAGAGCGTTGAAACCGGGAACGCTCGCGCCACTCTGCGCCACCGGATACGGGTTGTTGAGGGTGTAGTCGTCGAGAAAGTAGTACGCGGAGAAAAGACCCCACCGACTATTCGCGTCAAGACGGTAGGCGCCTTTGTCGTCGCGCAGGTTTTCATTGGAGGCTGAGGTTGAAAAAACGTTCCCGTTCAGGTTCGGTTGAGGAATGTATTGCAGCAGATTTTGCGCGGGCGCGGACCACGCGGTGCTCGGGATCATCGCATTTGGAAAGACGCATTGCGAGGTATTGGTGCATCCCTGCGTGTAGTAAGGTTCGCCGGGAGAAACGGTGTATCCGAGCCTTTGCGAGAGCACATTGGCCCAGCAGTTCTCGCCGGGTGAGCAGACCGGGGGACTGGTGACGGTATTGGTCAATGAGCTGGCGAGATCGATCAGATTGCCGGAACGATCAAGCCCGGAAGGAACTGGAATCTGTCCGGTATCGATACCTTGAGTTAGGCGAGTGCCTTGATAGTCGGCGAAGAAAAACGCCTTATTCTTTTGGATCGGTCCACCGAACGTTCCACCAAATTGATTTTGATCGAAACGGCCGCGGCTGGGCGAAAAATAATTGCGAGCGTCGAGGTTGGTATTGCGGAGGAATTCGAAAGCGCTGCCATGGAGTCTGTTTGTGCCTGATTTGGTAATGACAGTGACCTGCCCGCCGCTGTGGCCTCCGGATTCCGCATCGAAATTGTTTGTCAGGATGCGAAACTCCGCAATCGAATCGAGGTTGGGGATAATCGCCGTGCCGGAGTTGACGTCTTCTTCGGCATCGCTGCCGTTGACGGTGAATCCGTTCGAGAATTCTCGCTGGCCGTTAATTGAAATCGTTCCGGGATTCAATCCGCCCGAAGGAGAAAGAGCACTGACCCCGACGTCCTGTTGAGTGTTGGAGGTGAGCGAGGTCGCTGGAACCACACCCGGTTGCAAGGCCAGCAGATCGGTGTAGCTGCGCCCGTTCAAGGGGACCGCCTCAATTTGCGTAGCCGCGATAATCTCGCCCATTTGGGTATCAGAGGTTTCTGCGTGGACGGCGGCCTCCTGCACGACGACCGAGTCCGCGCGTGTGCCGACCTCGAGCGTGGCATCGACGATGAGCGCGCTATCCGCGTCGACGACGATTCCGGCGCGACGATACGGTTTGAAGCCGGGGTGGTCGATTTCGATTTCGTACCTACCCGCGGGCAAGAGAGGGAACGTATAGCTTCCTTTATTGTCGGTTGTGACGGTGGTCCGAATGCCTGTATTAGTGTCTGTGGCGGTGACTACAGCTTTTGCGAACACGGCGCCGGTGGCGTCTTTAACCGTGCCATGGATGCTGCCAGCTACTCCGGCCCAGGCACAGACCGCGAATACCAGCGCGAAAATAAATACGCGGATGCAAGAGTTCAGCGAATTAAATAGACCGGTGATGTTCAGCAGATTACTTTGGCGCACGTGCATGGCCCTCGATTGCGATTTGAGCAAGTTGGAACAGGTTCTGGAATCCGCGAAATTGATCGAGCGACAAGGTGCCAGATAAGACGAAGAGCCATCGCAACTCCTACCAGTAATAGTTCGAACGATAAATTCTTATTGCGACTCGGTCGCAATAAGCGATACAATCTGGCGTCTAAGGAATTCGAATGTCAACTTGTTGCGACTGAGTCGCAATAAGAACTACAATCTCAGAGTAGGAGCGAAGGGATGGAACTGTCAATGGCGGGTCCTCACTTTTCGTCGCAGACGTTTTGCGAACAGTTGCGACTCGCGTGGGAGAACTTGTAATGCCGCTACCCCAAACTGAAATTCCGGGCCGCCTGCAAACGCAACTTGCCAGTCGCGGCATCCGCATGACCGCGCAACGCCGTGCGATTCTGAGTGTGATCGAGACGGCCACCAAACATCTCGACGCCAGCCAGATCCTGCGCAAGGCGCGGCATGTGGACGCAACCGTCGATCGAAGCACGGTTTACCGCACGCTCGATCTGCTCAAGCGACAGGGATTGATCGACGAGCTTGACTTGATGCACATCAACGGCGAAGGTCATTACTACGAGCGCAAGCTGGGCCGTGATCACATTCATATGGCTTGCCTGCGGTGCGGGAAAATCACCGAATTCGTGAGTGAAACCTTCGACTCGCTGAAGAAGCAGCTCGAGCGCGACTGTCGCTTTCACATCGTAGTTTCGCGGCTCGAGGTCGGTGGATACTGTTCTGGCTGCCGGCACTAACGGGAAGGGGCCCGACTATCCGCTGGTTGAGCGGCCCCTTGGGCCTTGCGTATGTAGGTGGGATTCTGGGGTAGTATGTACTCGTCATCCGTCGATTTCGACCCGCCTGCCGAGCACAAAATGGGTCTGCGCGGCAGGGGAATGCGGAGATACTGCCTTTCCCAAGGCGTAGGGATACGGCAGCCAGCAGTTCGGCATATCCCTGCTCGAAAAAACGTTTACGGGCGCCGCCGTGTGAAGGCGATTCACGTGGCGTAGGATGAAGACCTAGGGGATGCGCTATCCTCATGCAAAGGAAGGGTTTAAGTCATGCGAGGATCGTGGACCGCTATCTTAGGTTTCGGGCATTTCGGAGCAAAACTCCCACGAACTTCTAGGATTTTACGAATTCCGAAAATGGGGATTTACGATTATCTCCATCCGGTGAAAGCGCGATTGACGGACGCGGCGCCCGTGCGTTGCAAAGCATCGCTAGAATGCGGTCGCAAGCTGTTACAAAAAACGAACAATATAGTTGAAAAGCTCTGCAGAAACTTGATATAAGCATGCACAAGGGCGTTGGACTCTCCCCCACCGGCGAAGCGGTATCGAACTTCAGCGCGGGGCTGAGCAAATCGGGAATTGCCGTCGCATCCAACTGCGGTTGATCTTTCGAGCCGCGGAATCAGCGCCTGCTGAGGACGGATAAATCATGCTGTCGGCAGGGATCGATTTACGCAAAATCCGCGACCGCCTCGGTCTCACGATGCGGGATGTCGAAAACGCTAGCCAACTGATCTCCGAACGCCACGGTAGCGAAGAGTATCTCATTCCGCCCAGCCGACTCTCGGATATTGAGACCAAAGGGGTTGTGCCGAGTGTTTATCGGCTCTATTCGCTGGCGGCGATCTACCGCAAACCATTTCGAAGACTGCTCCGGCTCTACGGCATCGATCTGGATGCTATTTCCACCGAATGGTCTGACTCGCAGCCGGCTAACTCTCATGTTGTGTCGATCGAAAGAGAGCAAGACGCGCTTAGCATTCCGGTCAAACTCGACCCGGGCTTCGATCTGAACACTACCTCGGATCTGGGGCGCATGGTGCAGCAATGGGGTACGGTTCCGCTCTCTATGCTGAGTCATCTGGCCGCGCAGGATTACACCTATGCTTTCATCGGTCTGGAAGACTTCACCATGTATCCGATTCTCCAGCCCGGCTCGTTTGTGCAGGTGGATGAGTCCAGAACCCGCGTGGTGGACCGGCAATGGCGATCCGAGTACGAGCGCCCGATCTACTTCGTGGAAACCAGAGACGGATTCACTTGCTGCTGGTGCTCGTTCCGGCTCAACTCCCTCGTCCTCCAGCCCCATCCTCTATCCCCGACGCCGGTGCGAATTCTCAAGCACCCGCAGGAGGCGGAGGTGATTGGTCAGGTGGTGGGGGTTGCCATGCGGATTGGGGATCCGGCCGCGTCTGCCGATTTTGAAGAACCGAGAGAGTTTCCACAACCGAAACCAGGTGGAGTTCTGTCACCCTCGAACAGCCTGAAGGCAGTAAACGGTACAGATCTGCCGCCAATTTCGTCACGTAAGAAGCTGGGCTGATACCCTCCGCCATGCTGGACTGCTCGATATCTTCCTGAAGCAGTTGCAACCGCGTCCGAAGAATGGTTCCCACCAGAGATTGGTGGGCCCGCGTGAAAGTGTGATGCGCCGTGGCCGTCCCGTGCGTGCGCTCAAATCCCCAATGCTCGTAACCGCCTTGCAGTGATCGCCGCTCGGCGATGTACGCCAGTTTTCTCCAGATGCCTTCGATTTTGCCCAAAGTCAGCTGCCGAAGGTCGTCATAGGCCGATTTCAGCGCCATCTCCGCACCATTCCGGGAATCGCTACATTTTCCATAAAACCCACGAAAGCGAGTTTCCTCTCTCCGTTCGCCGCTCCGGCCCGAAACTCACCCAACCGAACTTTATTTCAGTACCCGAGAGGATACCCGTGAAAACACTGAAAACGACCCTGGCTCTCCTGCTGTTCACATTGGCGACGTTGGCCGCTCTCCCCGTTTCCCTTCGCGCCGATGGACTCCCGAACCCCACCTGCACTGGTCAGGTTTGCGTCCCCCCTGGAAACTAGAACTCCATCCTTGAGTGTTACTGGGCCAGATGATACATTTCATCTCACGGTAACACTCAAGCGATGAATCTCCAAGACTTCCTTTATCGCTACCTATACGCGGTTCCACACGTGTTACTGATTCCAGTGGCGATTGTGATGTTCCGCAAGCGCCTGCACCGGCAATTCCCGATCTTCTTCTCCTATCTCTTCTACGAGTTTTTACAGTCTTGCGTGATGTATCCAATCCTCAGCCGGCTCGTGATATTGCCGACGTGGCTTTATTTGGACCTCGATCAGTTCTTCCGGGCTGGAGATATCATCTTGCACATCGGGATTCTGCAGGAGCTGTTTGAGTCGCCGTTGAGAAACAGTGATTCACTGCGCCAGACCGGTGCACGTATCCTGAAATGGGTGACCGGCGCGCTCGTCGTCATGGCATCGGCTTTCATCGGATTCCAGTACTACACACAAAGCCATCGCCTGCCTCGCTCCTACGCAGAGATCGAGGCGCTTAACATTGCGACCTGCGTCCTACTCGTTTTCGTTTTTCTCTGGCATCGCTTTCTCGGCCTCAAAATGTCCACCTTCGCCTTCGGAATCGCCCTTGGCTTGGGCTTGACAGCAGGCCTCCAACCGCTCTTTCAGTCCTGGAAAGATTCGATGTTCATGGAACGGGCGTTCATTCCCGACTTCCTCGAGATGGGCGCCTACCATTGCACCGTTCTTATCTGGCTTTATTACGCATTCGCCCGTGAGAAAGTCACTTCGAAATCGATAGCGGCGCCCTTGGCCGAGATTCGCCAATCGGCAGCCGATATGGGGAGGATTATTCGCCTGTGACTTCTATGTTCCTCGTCGTGGCGGTCATCGCGGCTCTGCTCCTGCTTTTCCTGGCCTCCCAGCTTTGGGGACGCTACTGGCGCGGCGGCAACGCAGAACAGACCCGGGAACTTATTCCAGTCGATCTTGAGGCCTTCGAGAACTTAGTCGACCCCGGAGAAGAACACTTTTTGCGAATGAATCTTTCGTCCGCCGATTTTCGACGGGTGCAACGCAGCCGGCTCCGGGCCGCCAAACTGTATGTCGCAACCTTGTCTCAAAATGCGGCGGTGCTCGTCGCGATCGGAGAAGCTTCGCACTCCAATGCGGACCCAGAGCTAGAAGCAGCACGCCAGGAAATCATCCAGCGTGCAATCCGGCTGAAAATCTGGTGCTTTCTCTCCCAGTTGCGTATGGATGCCGCGTTCGTCTTTCCCTCCCACCTCTCGCCTTCGACCAAAATTGCTAATCAATACATGCTTGTGACATACATGGCCGCGAACTTGTCCAGCCGGGCAGCCGCCTAGCGGCGCGTTGGAGAGAACGCCGTTCCGAAAAGGCAGGTTTATGAGGAATCATGGGTCGGGAAGTTGTGGCCTTCTCTGACTGTCGGCCTTTTTGGCTTCGAGATCGAGAGAACGGCGACGTTGATGCCGCTTTCGGACGGGGTCTGTGAAGGTGGTGGCGGAACCGTTTGAGGGGGTACTCTACAGCACAGTCCCGCCCCGCCTCATACTGCGCCGCGATTCTAAGTGGTTTCTTCTAAGTCTGCCAAGCGACCGGTTACTTGTTACGGAAACCGAACAGAGACCGAGTAACTTCTCGCTGTTGCGATTCTCCTTCCCGGGCCGGATAGATACCCGGGCCTCGAAGCTCATTCGTTGCTTCCCGTGCCAGGAAGCCTCAATCTTCCGTTTGTGGGCCACGCTGCCATTCTGGGCCTCAATTTGTTTTTCTGACGCCTCGAGGACGCCAAAACGCACCAAATAGGGACGTTTTCAGCCGTCAGAGGGCCAATTTGGCTCCAACCCTCCTCAGGTAACCGTTACCTAAACTCCCCCTACGGCGTTACTAAATACCTACCGCATCCCCTATTTTGGGCCATGTACTTTGGTGTACCGCTAGCTTAATCTGGGTTTGCTCAGCGAGACAGGCGATGCGAGCAAGTAAAGCGGAGGCAAAATGAAGAAGCTATTCCTAATCCTGGTGTTGTGCGCAGCGGCCCAAGCCGAGAACTTCGTGGCAGCGACCGGCCCATTGCCCGACGCGCCCAAACAGCAGTCCTTCTGGACCTTCGAAAACAAGCTCGGCGCTGGCACCCTGGCAGCACTCGTGGCCGTGGACGCCATCACGACCCAGCGTGGCCTGAGTCAAGGGTATCGCGAAGCCAATCCGTTAATGCGCCCATTCGTCACCCGTGGCTCCGCCGGAGAAGCAATCGGTTCGGCCCTCGGATTCGGCGCTGGCCTGGGCACGGTCTACCTGCTCCATCAAACGCATCACTACAAGGCAGAGCGCATTGCGATGCGCCTGATCGTGGGTGGCGAAGGCGCAGTTGTAGGCCACAACGTGGCAATCCTGCACTAACCCTAAAGTAGTCTCCACTAAAGGAGACTTGCCGGGACGGGCGATCTCGCCCGTCTGCCCCGAAGTCGAAGGTTGTAACCTCAACTCCCAGTCTGAGCTCTCAGTCTCAACTCTATATCCCAAAGATTCGTAGTTGTGCTGCAGCAATTGGCAGCTTTCGGCAGCTATGCGATACTGAACTCGCTCGACCGCCTGATCCGTCAGCCATCACTGACGATCCCAAGCCGGGATGGCGGAACTGGCAGACGCAGCGGACTCAAAATCCGCCGACCTTCGGGTCTTGGGGGTTCGACTCCCCCTCCCGGCACCAACTCAAGAACCCAGTGAATACGGGGCTAGCAAGCCCAGCTCTCTGTATGCGATTGGCTTCCGCGGCAGACGCAGCGGACTTTTTGTTTTATCAATAGCAGTCGTAGTCATATCCCAATGAAATGATTGAGCTTATTCAATCGTCAGAGTTGTTCGGACCTGACCATCTATTACGCACTTTCTCGGCAAGAAAGAATCAAGTTTTCCGGTTCTTTGCCCACGGGCCGCCCGGCTGCCAGACTTGGTTTTCTTCGTCCCCCTTCAAAACACCGTCCACAAGTGGCATTAAGAACTCTCGGATGACTTCGATAATTTCTTTCAGCGAAGAATCTGCCTTAAGCTTGCTCTTCTGCAGGAACGCTCGCCATTGCGTCTGCTTCGTTGGAAGTTCATAGAACTCAGTCCGCAGTGCTAGCGGCGAGGATCTCGGTAGAGCCGTGCGGCGCGTCTTGAAAGTCGACTGAATGGCCGGGGCGAGAGTGCCACTGTCGAATTCGAACCTTTGTGCCAGCACCCAGAGATCGTAGAAGTCCTTCATGCGGCTGTTCGCGACGCCGAGTTTGACCATTGCTTCGAACTTTTCCGCAACCACACTCTCTTTGGAATAGGCGTGCAATTTGGGTGCAGGAAACTTAAGCAGCGTGGAGTACACCAATTCCTCTGATGCGGGAACAATGGTGTCTCCGAGACCGACGTCAATCTGAAGAGGAATACGCACATCCCCAAGCCGCGCTTCCGTGCGTACCCGAACTCCTGCGTAGGCTTCCTCATCACGGATTCTTTCCACACGAAGCTTGTCTGGTGTAAACGTCAGGCCATCGTCTTCCACATTTTGCGAGCAGACTTCGGAGAAGACTTTCCGGAAGTTGATATCGGACTGCCCCCGCCCGAGCAGATCGAGATCGCGGGTTGGACGATACGTCTCCCCGGTCCAGAGTTGCAGTAGCAGAGCACCCTTGAGGACAAATGCGTCTCGATGGGGAGAAATGCTCAAGCGGTAGAGGAATCGTTCCAATCCATAACGGGTCAGGACAAGTCCAAAGTCTTCCTTGCGTTCGGTCGCCAGATTCAACAGCCGCTGCCGGACGGAAGCTGACAGGTTTGCAACAGGCTTCTTCACGTGAGCGACTCCAGGTATGGTTGTATCACCCGTGCCACCCGGCAGACTTTCGCCGCCATGAAGAGTTCATCCATCGTGGCTTTCCGCTGTCGGTAGCAATCGCGCAGCGCTTCCAGAGCGACGTCCAGCCCTATCTTGTTGCGGTACTTGAAACAATCGGCGACAGTTTTTGCAGGACCAAATACTCGCACGGCAACTCCCTCGAGTTTCTTCTCCTCGATGCCATAGGAAAGGGCGTTTCCGGAAAAATGCACAACACGCATCAGCGGATAATCCGCGCGTGGGCGACGAGCATTGTGGGCAATCGCTATCCAAACCTCACGCGGCGATTGCGTAGTGAGCCCATGGAAGCGCAGCGCAGAGAGCAGGCAGATGACACCACGCGGTACGCGTTTCGCTGCTTCCACAAGCGTATGGTGCTCGGTCACCCGGCTACCATCGGCCACATAAAGTCCTCTTCCCACTTGTCGCACTAGCCCGCGGTCTTTCGCCTGGCGGAGATATTCCCGAGGGATGGCTGCCCGATCCAGTTCCCGCGGCCGGAATACCCCAGCCTTCCTGACCATGCGGGCTACGAGTTCTGCCTTCGAAACAGCCATGACGCCTGTTTACTATATGCATGCATATTATCACAAGTGCAAACATATCGTAAAATGGCAGAGTCATGTCGGGGTCGATACGCCGAACGTTCATGCCGGGTGGAGGGCTCCGTCTAATTCGGACTGATGGATCGTCCGATCCGGAGCGGAAACTGAGATGGTTTCGGGAATCGGGTCATGCCCCTCCCCCTCCACAAACACATGACGTTTGTGGAAAAAGGTCGGAGCGAGATGATCCATGAAAATCCGCGAAACTTACACAGTGACTTTCACACTTTCACATTCTGTTTCCGGATATGTCTTGTGTTATCAATAGTTAGCTGAAATATGTAGCGGACTCAAAATCCGCCGACCTTCGGGTCTTGGGGGTTCGACTCCCCCTCCCGGCACCAATCCTAAAAACCCATAGCTGATGCGATTCTCTAGCATCGGCATCTTCCGTTGGATTCTCTTCCGTAGTTCACCTGCGAAGTTCATTGGTTCCCGGCGGCAAGTTCGGCCAATCTCGACGACCCCTCTGTATCAGCGGTAAGATGTGTGAACTTCTCGACGCACAAATTCAGATTCAGTCGACCCAGGAGACCAACTTGAAGCGTGGCCGATGGTTTGGAGTATTTCCTTATTTTTTCTTGTCCTTCCTGTTTTTCATTCCCGCGTTGCAGGCGCAAATCGACGATGCCACGAGAAAGCTCTCCTACGACATCTTCAAGCAACTGATCGAGATCAATTCCACCGACTCGGCAGGCAGCGTGACGTTAGCTTCGGAGGCTATGGCAGAACGCTTTCGCAATGCGGGATTCGCCGAGGCTGACATTCGGATCCTCGGTCCCAATGATCGCAAAAAGAATCTCGTGGTGCGGCTCCACGGAACGGGAAAGCACAAACCGCTTCTCCTGATCGGTCATCTTGATGTTGTGGAAGCCCACCGCGAGGATTGGACAACCGATCCTTTTAAGTTTGTGGAGAAGGATGGTTTCTACTACGGCAGGGGCACGCAGGACATGAAGAGCGGCGACGCCATTATGGCCACTACGCTGATCCGCTTCAAGGGGGAGGGCTACACGCCCGATCGTGACATCATTCTGGCGCTTACTGCTGATGAAGAAGGTGGCAAATCGAACGGCGTCGACTGGCTGCTCAAAAATCATCGGGAACTTATCGACGCTGAATTTGTTTTCAATCACGACGGCGGCGGCATTATTAGCGAACACGGCAAGCCCGTGACCATGACAGTGGATGCCACGGAAAAGTTATACGCAGATTTTCAATTGTCGGTTACCAATCCCGGAGGCCACAGCTCGTTACCGCGGCCGGACAATGCAATCTACTCGCTGGCTGCCGGGCTGGCGCGATTGCAGAATTATAAATTTCCCTTTGAACTGAACGAAGTCACACGCGCTTACTACGAGCGCATGGCCGAGGTGGAAACGGGGCCCCGCGCCGCCGACATGAAGGCGATGCTGAAAAATCCACCGGATGCGGGCGCGGTGGCGCGGCTTTCGCTTGATCCGATCGATAATTCCACCCTCCACACCACCTGCGTTGCAACCCGTCTCGAAGCAGGGCACGCGAACAACGCTTTGCCGCAGCGCGCCGAGGCGAACGTAAATTGCCGGATTCTACCGGGACATTCCGCGGAAGAAGTCCGGCAAGAATTGATTCGAGTACTAGGCGATCCCAAAATCGGCGTGCGCTATGTCGACAACTTCGGCAATATCAGCGACCAGGCTCCGGTAGGAAAGAGCTTTGCACCTCCGCCTCTGAGCCGCGAGGTGTTTGCTCCGCTGGAAAAAATTACGTCTGAGATGTGGCCCGGCACGCGGGTGATTCCTGAGATGGCGACAGGTGCTTCGGACGCCATCTACACCATGAGCGTAGGAATGCCCACGTATGGAATTTCCGGCATTGCCATTGACCGCGACGACATCCGCGCGCACGGTCAGGATGAGAGAGTTGGTATCGATTCCTACTACAAGGGAGTGGATTTCTATTACCGGTATTTGAAGGCAGTAACGTCGCAATAACTAAAGCTACTCTCGGCCCTCGCATAGCGTGGCGACTTCCTAGTTGCGTGTCAGTTCGAGATCGTCGAATCGTCGCCATTTGTAGAAGGCAATCGAGACGATCCAGCTCACGGCGAAAAGGCCGACGATGAAATATCCAAGCGTTCCGAAATTCCCATTCAGTGTGGCGATTGCTTTCCAGAACCACCCCACGAGATGAAGGTGATCGCCCAGCAACCCGAGAGCCTCGATGCCTCCGACAGCCAGAGCGACGACGACCGACACCGACGTGATCGTGATGTTGTAATAAAGCTTGCGAATGGGCTTCACGAAGGCCCATCCATAGGCGCCTAACATGAGAATGTTGTCGGTCGTGTCAATGAGCGACATGCCTGCGGCAAAAAGGATCGGAAACACGAGGATCGACCAGAAGGACAGGCCCTTGGCTGCTTCGGAGGCAGAAATACCGAGGAGTCCGATTTCGGTCGCGGTATCAAATCCCAGTCCAAACAAGAAGCCCAGCGGATACATATGCCAACTGCGGCTGATCAGGCGGAACATGGGGCGGAACATCCGCGAAAGAAGTCCACGGCCGGCGAGAAGCACATTGAAGTCTTCTTCAATGTAGGGTTCGCCGCGACGGACCCTGACGAACGCGCGGTAGATGGAGCGCAGCACGATCAGATTGATGATGGCAATTGCAAAAAGAAAAAACGCTGAGACCAGAGTACTGACTATGGACGCAACGTTCCTGAAACTGTCCAGTCGATGTTGAAGAGCCATGGCCGCTCCCGCGATCGCGGCCGAGCCGAGGATGACCACGGTCGAATGCCCTAGCGAGAACATGAAGCCAACCGCAACCGGACGCTTTCCGTCCTGCATCAGCTTTCGGGTTACGTTGTCGATCGCGGCGATGTGATCGGCATCGACGGCGTGCCGGAGGCCAAAGCTATAGGCGAGAAGCGCGGTTCCGAGAAGCACTGGGTAACGGTGGAAGGCGACACCGGCCCAAATCCACGCACCGACATTGAACGCGAACAAGATCGCATAAATCGCAACGATTCGGCTGCGGAGGTGATCGGCAGTGTCCTTGAATAACGCGGCGACGAATAGCGCGGTGAGTTTCGGCCGTCCAGTTGAGTTCACGTTGGCATGACCATCGAAGACGTCTTTAACTTCTAAGGAATGTAGCACTATCGAGGCGCGGCGGATGGGTTGCCGCACTCTTAGGCCTCCCTTGCGGGCAGTCTATAAAAGGATAGCGGAACAGAACCACAATATTTGTCCTCTAACGTCTAATGGGAATGACCGTTATGTATTCGCTTCGCATCCGTCAGCTGGTTCTCACCCTCTGTGTGCTGCTGTGCACGCCGGCGTTTTCGCAAACGAAACCTGTTTTCACTTCGCCCCTGCCCACAGGTGTGCGACTCGATCCCGTCGGCGACGCGATTGACCTCGGTAGTTTGCCCATCAATCTAGTACTCGCCCCTGGAAAGGACAGAGCGGTAGTTGTGCTCAGCGGCTGGCGCGAGCAGGGTATTCAGGTTGTCGATCTAAAGACGCGGAAGGTTACGCAAACGCTGCTCCAGGATGGCGCGTTTTATGGAGCAGCCTTCTCGCCCGATGGCCATCGGCTCTGCGTCTCCGGCGGCAACACCGACATGCTCTTCATCTATGCCTGGAAAGACGGAGCGGCCGCGCTCGAAAACAAGTTCGAACTGGCGAAGGCAAAAACGGCGGACGGAACGGGCACGAGCTATCCGGCGGGAGTGGCGTTCTCGCCCAATGGAAAATTCGTATATGTCGCCGAGAACATCGGCGATCGGCTGGCAGTCGTGAACGCCGCGACCGGCGAGATCGCGCAACAGTTTTCTACCGATCACTATCCCTATGGCGTCGTGCTCACGGCGGACGGTCAAGTGTTCGTCTCCGCATGGGGCGGCAGCACGGTGTCGCAGTTCCGGGTTCTGGCGGACGGAACGCTCGCATATCTTGGTCGGATCGAAGTCGGACAGCACCCGTCAGCGCTGGCGGTGCGGGGAACGAGGTTGTACGTGACCCTCGCAGGCAGCGACCGCGTGGCTGTTGTCGGCACGAAATCGCGAAAACTCACGCGCTATCTGCACGATGCCGCGCCGGGCGCACCGCCCGAAGGAAGTACGCCAAATGCGGTCGCGTTCAGCTCAGATGGCAAGCGGTTATTGGTCGCGGAAGCCGACAACAATGCCGTCGCCGTATTCGACGCGGCGACCGGCAACTTGCTTGGGCGCGTGCCAACCGACTGGTATCCGACCGCGATCGCCGAAGCCGATGGTCAACTCCTGGTGCTCTCCGGCAAAGGACACGGCACACACGCCAATCCGGATGGCCCCATCCCCCTTACCAACTGGCCGAATGGAAATCCGACCGCCTATGCGCTCGGACAGTTAAATGGTTCACTCCGCGTGCTTCCTGCATCCCTGTCGCCGTCGCAACTGGCACGCTTCAGCGAGCGTGTCGCCGCCGCGAACAACTGGCAACAGAAGTTCGGCGCGCGTCGCTACCCGCCCTTCCGCCATGTTGTCTACATCATCAAAGAAAACCGTACCTACGATCAGGTGCTCGGCGACATGAAGGAAGGCGACGGCGATCCGAGCCTCGTCTATTTCCCTGACATCACGATCACTCCGAATCATCACGAGCTAGCGCGGCGCTTTGGCCTCTTCGATCGCTTTTTCGTGAACGCCGAGGTCAGCTCGCAAGGTCACATCTGGTCGACTGCCGCCTACGTGACCAACTACGGTGAGAAGGTTGTGCCTTCCGCATACGCCGGCAAGCGAGCCGACTTGGACGGTGAAGAGAGCGATGAGCCAGAGCGCGGCTTCCTGTGGACAATGGCAATCCGTGAAGGCGTTACGTTCCGCGACTACGGCGAAATGGTCAAGGGGAATCCCGGCTGGCCTGTGACCCAACGCGGCTTGGCCGCCGACGTGAATCCCGACTACATACCTTTCGATCTGACAACGCTCGATCAGAAACGCGCCGACGTGTGGATCGCGGAACTCGAGCGCTACGTGCGCGACGGCAACATGCCACAGCTTGAACTCATGCACCTGCCCAACGATCATCTGGCCGCCGGGCGTCCGGGTAAGTGCACGCCGCGCGCATGCATGGCCGACAACGATCTCGCGCTCGGGCGCATCGCGCAGGCGCTATCGCACAGCCGGTATTGGAAAGACACGGTGATATTCGTGGTTGAGGACGACGCCCAGGCTGGCCCGGACCACACCGATTCGCACCGCGCGCCGTTCTATGCTATCTCGGCATACAGTAGGCCAGGCACGGTGCATCGCTTCATCAATACGACCGACGTGATCGCGGCGATTGAGGACATCCTCGGCATGGCTCGGCTCTCGAAGTTCGATTACTTCAGCCGCTCTATGGCGGACATATTTGCCTCGACGCCGGACTTGACGCCTTATGACCCAATCGTCCCCACGCAAGATTTGAATGAGAAAAATCCTCAGAAGACGGCCGCCGCGCGCATGTCGGAAGGGCTCGATCTCAGCGCGCCCGATCGCGTCGACGATCAGCTCTACAACCGTATTCTTTGGCAGATGTTGAAAGGGGATGTTCCGGCTCCTGTCGCACGAAGCCACGCGGCGCTCCAGACGCTGCAATCGAGTAAATGATAATGCTCTCGCATCGCGGTTTCGGCTTGCCCGCAAACCCAGCCTATTGGTCACCAGATAGGACGGGGCTGCGGAATCCCGCCTTGCGCCCAGCACAAAAGAGGGATTCCGCCAACCCTGGGGCTTCTCCGGCCCAGTTACTTCCCCTTCCAGTAGGCTGCAATATGAGCCGGATGCGCGACAAAAATTTTCCCCACTAAACTCCCTTCAGGCAGTGGCGGCTTGAGATACATGGCGGCCGCCAATTCGTTGGGCGGCAAGCCTCGCTGTCGTCCCTCTTTGTTGTGAAACAGAAAGAATCCGTCGTGCGTCTCACAAAACACCTCCGGAGGCCCGGCCACGTAATCCCGAATCTGCTGCGGCGAGAATTCCTCATCGTCCGGCATGGCCGGCACGATTTCGCCGCTTGTCTTGATGATGAAGCTCAGATTGATCAACTCGTCCGTGGGACCCAGATTCATCGCACCCTCCGCTAGTGCCCTGCTCGCTTCTAGATAGTCTACTAACATAGTAGACAAAATAGACATGATTTAAGCGGCTGTCAAGCGGAAAAATGCGCAGTCCGACGGGCCCATTTCGCCGCTTTTTCTGCGATTCTTGGGGTTTTCGCAATGGAGTCCTCACATCGGAGAAGGCTGGCCGTGGCTGTCCTGTCAGCGCACCAAGACAGCGACTCACGATGGCTGCCTCCGTCTGCTATAGTCCCCGCCAGTAAAGTCTGAGCGAGGAAAGTCCGGGCAAATCCCGTGCGTCTTCTTGGAGGCCACAACATGAAATCGACCGCCCGCGTAGCTCCTTCGAGCGCTGTTCGGCGACCGACGATTCTTTCGAAGATGCTTCTTCCGACCAGAATTGTGCTGACCAAGATTCTGCCGACCATGATTTTGCCAATGATGATTCTTCTAAGCACAATCGCAGTCGCGCCGCTCGCGGCCCAAAAGGATGCCGACCCGGACGCGCAGGCGCGCTCGCAGGTGCTGTCGCTCGAGAGGTTATGGAACCAGGCTTACAAGGCAGGAGACACCAGAGCTCTCGCGTCGATGCTCGACAACTCGCTGGTGCTGGTGGAAGATGACGGCTCACTCAAAACCAAGGCGGAATTTTTGGCGAGTATCAAAGGGCCGACGGCGAATGAAGAGCAGGTTGCGCCTGAATCGCTGACTGTCCGGGTATTCGACAAAACCGCCGTAGCCATTGGAGTTATCGCCGTCAAAGTGAAGCAGAATGGCAGAACTGTGACGCGGCGCGAGCGCTTTATCGATACCTGGATGAACCGCAATGGAACCTGGGTCTGCATCGCGACCGATGCCACCCCGATGACGCGGTGATCTGGCACGGCGAATCGGAAAGATGGGCGGTCCGTCGTTCTACCGGGATGGAGGCGCGGGGATGACGGGCTTCGTATCGCCCAGGATCTGGTCGAGAGGTGTGGGAACGGGCCGCGGAACTTCACGGATATCGTATCCTTCGGGTACCTGGAACAAAGCTGGCTCGGGAACGGCGCGACTGACGTCGGAGAGTTCGGTGACGATCTTCGCCATGCGCGGATCGTCGATGGTGCGGCGCATGATAATGCCGAGGTCTGGGGATATCCACCACTCATGCGCGATGGTGTACTCGCGATCGCTGCCATCTTTGCTGGCTGGCACTACTTTGCTGTTGCGGTTGTGGGCGACGGGGATGCCGTTGATCGTAGTCGGCGGCAGGAGTTCTTGCAGGAAATCGCCGGGATTGTGTTTAACCTCAGGAGCAGGCGGGGTCGGACATGATGCCGGGCCCTCGTGCTCCTGGAACGGATGCACGAACGCCACTTTTTTTGACGAGCCACCGTAGTACCAGGTCCACCGCACTCGCTTCACCGGCTCGTACACGTTCACATAACGCTCCTTCGATTCCTCGCCGGTGCGTGTCTTCGAAATCATTTCCTGGCGGGTGCGGCCATCAGCATCTCGCCACACCAGTTGTATGTGCGAATGCTCGGTGGTCGCGCCATCGGCGTTAGTCTGGATTTCAGTTTGAGTTTCTTTTGCGGAGTAGGGTAGTCCTGTGCAACCTGTGGTGGGTGCCGCGGGCGCGGAGGCTGTTGTGCTTGCTGTTTGCGCTTGGGATATCCGCGAGGCGAAGACTGTTGCTATTGCGAGTAGGGCGGGGATTGTCCAGCGAGTGATGCGCATGGGAGCGCTCCTCTGGGGCGAATGAGGAATGATAACTGAAAGTGCGGGCCGAGTTTAATCCTCGGTTCGGGGCTGGAGCTTTCGAGAGACGCGAAAAGTGCCGGACCGAAATAGCGAAATTTGTCAGGGAACAACAAGGCGATCAGCGGCGTCGCTTGCGATATAGCAAAGATCCTTGAAGACCCGCGCATTGAAGGCGTTCTTCTGACCCGCCGCCTTCAAGATGCGCTTAAGGTTTGAGCGGAGCAGGCGATAGACCCGCATCATCTCGGCTACCGTCGGCTGGCGGCGATTTCTTACGAAGGCGCTGCACAACTCACGAAAGACGCCGCGCAGGGTGCCGTCATGAATGTAGATGTCGGTGCCATCGATATCGCTCAGCGACTTGTTGACGCGATGGGGCTGCGATTCGCAGACGATCCATTCGTGGCCAGGGTTTCCGATTCCAATGGTTAACCCGAGCTCGAACGGCATATTGAAACGTGGGGTTCTGGGCTTGGCTCTATCCAATTGCACGCGAGATAAATCGTGGATCGAGTAGTCGCAGGAACGGATTAGCGAAATGATCCGTAAAGGATGTCTAGGGACAAAACGTAAAGGATGTCCTGGGACTTTACAAAGGCGCGAAAGGTGGGGCACCCGTCAGTGGGAGTAGGGCTTCGAAGTGGGCCACCCGCCTGACAAAGACAAAAGGGCTACGACTGTTTCTCGTAGCCCCCTCAGGCGAAGAAATTTCTATCAAGTCCGACTAATTGTGGATAGACCACTTTGGTGCCATGTTACGAGCACCCGCTCGTACTTCCGCAGCTCATGCACTTGTAGCAGCTCCCATTTCGCACCATGATACTTCCGCAGACGTGGCAGCTGGGAGCGTCGCCCAGGTCGATCATTCCGGCCAGGGCGTCGGCGGCGTGGATGCTGCCTGCTCTGGTGTCGCGGCTTTCTGTTCTGGTGTCCCGAGTTTCCGCTCTTGGATCACGGCTTGGGTCGGTGGTCGCGTTCAGGTCGCCTGCTTCTCCGGAGGTGGAGGGCAGACTCTTTGGGCGCAGGTTTTCGAAGAGGAATTGCTGCTGTCCGGTCAGGAACCGGATCTGGAGCCAGCGGAAGATGTAGTCCATGATCGACTTGGCATAGCCGATGTCGGGATTGCCGGACCAGCCGCTGGGCTCGAAGCGGGTGTGCGCGAACTTCTCGCAAAACGTCTTGAGCGGAACGCCATATTGCAGCGCCAACGACGCAGCGAGCGCGAAGCTGTCCATGAGGCCGCTGACCGTGGAACCTTCTTTCGCCATCTTGATGAAAAGCTCGCCGGGTTCTCCGTTGGGATAGAGGCCGACGGTGATGTAGCCTTCGTGGTCGGAGACTTTGAATTTGTGGGTGATCGACATGCGCTCCTCTTGCAGCTTGTGGCGCACGGCGCGGGGCGGTCCGTTGAGATTGTCTTCGGGGACGTGGGCTGCGGCTGCGTTGCGCGCGGCGTCGTCCTTGGTGGAGTTCGCGGTCTTTGAGCCTGCGGCTGAGAGCGGCTGCGACTGCTTGCAGCCATCGCGATAGACGGCTACTGCTTTCAGGCCGAGCTTCCAAGCTTGGATGTAGGCTTCGGAAATATCTTCGACCGTGGCGGCGTTCGGGAGATTTACCGTCTTCGAAATCGCTCCTGAGATGAAGGGCTGGGCTGCGGCCATCATCTTCAGGTGGCCCATGTAATGAATGGAGCGCGTGCCTTTGGCAGGCTTGAAGGAGCAGTCGAAGACGGCCAGGTGATCGTCTTTGATATGCGGCGCGCCTTCGATGGTGCCGGTGGCGTCTACGTAGGAGACAATCGCGTCGGCCTGCTCGTGCGTGTAGCCCAGCTTGAACAGGGCGCTGGGGACCGTGTTGTTCACGATCTTGATCATGCCTCCGCCGACTAGCTTTTTGTATTTGATCAGGGCTAAGTCGGGCTCGATGCCGGTGGTGTCGCAATCCCTGAAGAAGCCGATTGTGCCGGTGGGAGCAAGGACGGTTACCTGGCTATTGCGGTAGCCGTGCTTTTCTCCGCTCGAGAGAGCCTCATCCCAGCATTGCTTACTGGCTTCGTAGATCGAAGCCGGGACATTCTTGCTGTTGATGTTGTTTACTGAAGCCCGGTGCATTCTGATTACGTCTAAGAATGGCTCGCGATTGAGATAGTAGCCAGGGCAGGCTGCTCCGGGCATGTCTTCGGCTTTTGTAACTCCGAGACGCGTTTGGACTGTGCTGGTGGCTGGGCCGATTGGCTCGCACAGCTCGGCGATGCGGCTGGATTGGAGATAGGCCTGGCCGCACATGATGGCGGTTACGCAGGCGGCGTAGTCGCGTCCGGCGTCGGAGTCGTAGGGGAGTCCAGCGGCCATCAGCAGCGCGCCCAGATTTGCGTAGCCTAAGCCCAGTGGACGGTAGTCGTGCGAGTTGCGGCCGATCATTTCCGTGGGATAGCCGGCGTTATCGACCAGAATTTCCTGCGCGGTGATGATTACGTCTACCGCGTGTCTGTAGGCTTCTACGTCAAACGTGCCGTTGGGCGCGAACTTCAACAGGTTCAGACTGGCGAGATTGCAGGCTGAGTCGTCCAGGAACATGTACTCGGAGCACGGGTTCGAGGCGTTGATGCGGGCCGTGTTCTTGCTGGTGTGCCAGCGGTTGATGGTGGTGTCGTACTGCATGCCGGGATCGCCGCAGTGCCAGGTGGCTTCGGAGAGCCTGTTCATCAGCTCTTTCGCCGGATAGGTGTTGATGACTCGGCCGTCGACGATGGAGCGGGTGGAGAATTCGGTGTCGCGCATTACGGCGACCATGAAGTCGTCGGTTACGCGAACGCTGTTGTTGGCGTTCTGGAAGAAGATGGAGCTGTAGGCATCGGAGTCGGGGTGGGATCCGTCATAGCCTTGAGCGACCAGCGCGTGCGCCTTGGCTTCCTCTTTCTGTTTGCACTCGATGAAGTCGACGATGTCAGGATGGTCGATGTTGAGGATGACCATCTTGGCGGCGCGGCGAGTCTTGCCTCCGGACTTGATTACGCCGGCGAAGGCGTCGAAGCCTTTCATGAAGCTGAGCGGGCCGCTGGCGGTGCCTCCGCCTGAGAGCGTTTCAGTCGAACTGCGCAGCGGGGAGAGATTCGTGCCCGTGCCGCTGCCCCATTTGAAGAGCATGCCTTCGGTCTTCGCGAGGGTCAGGATCGAGTCGAGCGAGTCTTTGATCGAATTGATGAAGCAGGCCGAGCACTGCGGGCGTGTGTAACCCGTTACGCCGAATTCTACTTGCTGCGTGGCTGTGTTCCAGTGCCAGTTGGTGGCGTCGGAGTTGGGCTCGATGCGATCGCATCCGACGTTGAACCAGACGGGCGAGTTGAAAGCGGCGTACTGGCGGATCAGGAGATGGACTAGCTCGTCGTGGAAGGCGGAAGCGTCTTCGGCTGAGCGGAAATAGCCGTCTTTCATGCCCCAGTCGCGAATGGACTCGGCTACGCGCGCTACTAGCTGGCGGACGCCGGTTTCGCGCTCGCCTGTCCGGCCGTGCAGATATTTCGAGGCAACGATGTTGGTCGCCGTCATCGACCAGTCTTTGGGGACCTCGACGTTCTTCTGCTCGAAGATGATGCCTCCCTGCGAGTCGGTGATCGACGCCGTGCGGAGCTCCCATTCGACGTCGTCGTAGGGAGAGACGCCGGGCTTGGTGAACAGCCGGCGGAAGGCCAGGCCGGGGGCCTTCTTCTTATTAGTGCTGGCGTTATTGCTGACGCTGGTGCCGACGGAGGGCTGCGATTTAATTTGATCTTTTTCTTTCACTACCTGTTCCTTCAACCCTGCTTCTCTCACTTCTGCCATTTCTCTCTCCTAAATTAGATGATTACGGAATGAAATCGATACTGCACGACCAACCTTGCATGAATGATGTTTCGAGCCCGTTTGGATCGCACGGGCCAATCCAGCGCGGACTCGACTGTCCACGCCTCCGGCAACTGCTCGCCTAGCCTAGGTGGCTAGGCCGGCGTCGGGCTTCTTACGATAACTGTGTTCTGGGAGCGCAGTCGGGGCAACCTGCGAGTTTGCGGTCTGGATGGCCGCGGCGGGCGCGGCCGGATTTCCCGGCACTGTTCTTGAATCGGGTTTTGAATCGCTGGCGGGGCATTCGATGCCATAGCGGGCAAATGAGGCGGCAACGAGCTCGATCAAATCTTCCATGGGGGCTCCTCAACGGCAGAAAATCCTGCGAAGAAGCGGCCGCCAAGCGGCAGCCTCACTCGCGAAAGCTTTGTAATAAACCCCCGGGGGGAATTGCCTGGACGAACCAAACCGGGGGGAACTCACCGCGAAAACTCCATCCGTCAGGGGGATGGTCCCGTGAAGGGGCGAACGCGAAGTCACCTCAACTTTGAGTACGCCCCTGAGTTTGTATGTCGCCTCCTAAAGCTGCTGTAGAGGTCTTATGAAAATGCCCTTGGGATGCTTAACGTACAACCACCCGTAGTGCGTGTCAAGAGAAAATCGCAACATATAGTGGCTCTACTGTGCTATGGGTATCCGATTAAGGAACGCCAGTCTCGAACCTCTAAAGTGACTTGCCAAACGCCAGAGTTGTCGTCTCTTTGTTAGTTCCTGTTCGTTCTTTGCGCCTGATCAACCAGAACATTGATCCATCAAGCCATTGCTTGCGGTCGGTCTTCTTCTTGTTCGTGTCTGCGACCAAGCCGCAACGAATTCCCGGACACAATGTCGGGCGCACGACGTTCATGCAGAATCCCTTCTTGCGACCCGCGCGGTACGGGCGCGATCGGCACATAGGTATCTTCAAAAAAATGCTTTGCGGCAATGCGGCGAATTCCGTTCGAGGTTTCCACCAGATAGTCGCCAGGGCGGCCAACGTGTTCATGGCCGAGGGGATCGATAAACGCGATTGGTTCGGTGAGTTGCCGGGCGCGCACCAGAAAGCGGGTGCAGTACATGTTCCAAGTGCTCTTGCTGATCATTATTCTTTACTCGATTTTCTCGCTCGCGAATTTGCGTTTGCTGTTTTCGCGCCGGGCTTCCCGGCACACTTGTTTGTTGGAGTGGTGTGACTCTACGCGCAGAACCGGACGCGGTCAATTACACATGATTGGTGCAACCGGTGGAATTTTGGGAATGAGTTCGTGGCACGGAACCCGGAGGAAGCGGTGGTCGAAAGTTCGGCGGAATCGTGCAAGCGCTGCGGACTTTACCTTCTCGAGAAAGAGCGCCCAATATTCCGTGGAGTTGCTCGGGACCTGATTTGCACACGGAGTGCACAGGAAATCAGAAGACCTATGAAGCACCCAGGTGCGGAGACTCATTGACTACTGGCGACGCCGTCGTCTTTCCACTCGTAGCCGCAGGAGTCGCATGTCCAATCGAATTTCTGAGGAGGGTCAGTCGCCGAAGGCGATGACGTCGATTCGGATTCGGCGGTAGCCGAAGGAAATTCGTCGTCAGGTAGCTCGGTAACGAGGCCGTTGAAGATTACGTCCTCGGACTGGCATTTGGGACAGCGAATGGGATCTTCCTTGATTTCTTCTTGCGCCACATCGGGTGGCTCGTCTTTCGGTTCGTAGTGGCTCATGGGTTCCTGCACCCATGGAATGCCGACCTGCATAATCTGCACACTCAAGCCTTTCGTGAAATTCGAGGTTACATCGGCAACGCCTGTTGCTTTTTCGGGCCCCATGAAAAAAGGAATTCCGGGACGATCCAGTAGCGCCTGTAACTGAAGAGCATCGCGCAAGCTCCAGACGGTGCAGAGTTCGACTAATTTGCGCTCTTCCTCATAACTGTCGGGCTCATCGGACACGTCGGTAGAGGAAGGTCCGGAGGAAAGTTCGAAGAAATGTTCGGGAGGCTCTGGAATGGGCGGCGCTGGTTCCTCGGGCTCAGGTTGCAAGCGGCGCTGGTGAATTTCGGCCTCAAGGGCCTGTCGCGCCAGGTCGGTCAAACCGTCGATGTCTCGCAACAGAACAAGTAACTCCGGGTCCTTCATCTGGCGATAGTGCTCTACCAGTCGAAGATGGTCGCCTGCGGCGTCCGCGGCATGCATAGTCGAGGATGATATATCCGGGCGTGGAGAACTGGCTATGAGCGTCGGAGGCACCCACTCATCGCAAAAAATGCGCGATGAGCGGGTACCCTCAGTTCAGCAACAACCGTGCACAGAGTTCCTAATTTGCGGACTCGTCGATAGACCCTGCCCAGCCTATTGCAAGTTGATGCCGAACCGGCTCGAGATCTTCGATGGTCCAACTTTCGTGGTCACAACGACCGTCGCATTTCCCTGAAATGGATCCGAGCAGGTCTTCTTGCTGCCCGCGCAGTAACCATTATTCTTTCCCGTTTCTCCCATCGTGCCGAACGCCGCATCGTCGGAAATCACGATGATCGAGCCGGGCGGGAACGGATTCGGGCCGAAGTCAAAGTTGCCCGTTGCGAGGATGAAGTTTGAACCCTGTTTAACGGTGATCGAAACGATCAGGTCATCCGTGTTGTCGCCTGTGTCATCTTCATAGAACCAGAAAATCTGCCCGCAATTGGTGCTGGTCGCCATGTTCGCGTCACATGCGGCGTAGGAAAATGTGTAGGCGGGCGTGCCAATCACAACTCCGCCGGTCGAGATTTGCGAGCAATCCGCGCCATTTGCGTTTTGATTCGGGAAACAGGGCCACTCATCGTTGCCGCCACCGTCCATTGGAGGCAGAACTCCAAAGCCCGATGCCAGTTGGAAGAGTTCATCGAACTTCTGAACTCCGTTGCCGTGATGCGCGGTTGCGCCGGAAACGACGCGCGCCGTGAAGTGATGACGGCTCTGCGCCATAGCCTGCTGGCCGCAAACAAGGAACGCGACAAGCGCGAGACACGTGAGAACTTGCAATAAGCGAGACTTCCTCATAAGACACCTCCTCCTGGAATTGGAGCTCGCGGAATGGGTCCGCAAGCGCGCTGAAGGCGGCAAGTATGCGGCAGGTCAAGTGCCTTGTCAATGGAGCTGGCATGGCAAATAAATGTGGACACGATCTAGCAGACTTAGTGAAACAAAGTGCACACCGCGAGCACTTTTCTAATCCTGTGCAAAGAAAAAGCCCCCGGCGCTGATGGGCGCACCGGGAGCCGTAGTTCCGCAATCTGACTTCTGATTTATTTCTATTTCTTAGCACAACCTTGCCCACTCGTGATGCTGGTTAAGATGTTGTTCGCGGCGGTCAGCGACTTGCTGTAGCAATAGCCGCTGATGTCGTAGGCGTAATAATTCTGCGCGCTCGATTGATTCTCGTTGCCGGTGAGTTGGCCACTGGAATTGAACTCGAGCGTGTCGGTGGGCGTAACGCTGTCGTTTAACAGGCTGAACGATACGACATTGCCGTTCAGCGTTCCCTCCGCTTCGACAGCGTTGTTCTGGTTCACGGTGGTGGTTTGCGTTCCGGAACCATCGGGATTGAACAGCAACACGATGTCCATGCTCATGGGCCAGCCGGTTGTAACGTCATTGGTGTGAGTTCCAGCCGAATCGACGACCGTGGTGGTCGAGCCAATGTTCGTTCCCTGCGTGATGTCCTGCTGGTAGGTGTTGCCATTAATGGTGAACTTTTGCACGTTGGAGAAATTGACATTTTGCGCGACGGTGGTGGTCACCGTGCCCGCCGAAGTGTTGACGTATCCGGAGATTGTGAAGTTGTGAGTGGAAATCGTTTTGACGGTACCGCTTACATTGCCATTCCGCGATGCGTCAATATTTTCGGTGATCGCCGGCGACGGCGCAGTCAGCGTGTTTTGCGTGACGGCACCCGTTACCTGCGTGGAACCGTGATCGAGATAAAGCAGAAGCGAAGCGGTGGCTGAAAAATAATCGTCGGCGTTGTACACGCTCATGGCGATGGTGTGCTGATTTCCATCGTTGAGCATGCCGGCGAAGGGTGTGAGGTCAACGCGATAAGGAACGAAGTTCAGCGTCTGAACGCCTGGGATCGGGAACCATAGATATGGATCGATGCCGCCGGTGTAGATCCACGGATAGATCGGAGCGACGCCCGAGGGCGTGCCGTCAATGGTGATTTCAGATTCGCGGAAGGCAGTGTTGGGGCAGCTTTCGAGCTCTCCAGCGACGTCGTTGGGCACGCAGGTGTACCAGAATTCGTCGTCATTTTGGCTTTGCGCAAAGACGTCGAGATAGGCGCGCTCGATGTTGGTCGGCAATGTGAGCGTCTCTGCAAGCGAGGGCTGGCAGCATTGGCCGGTCGTGTCGAGACCGACCGTGCCACCAGTCGAGCCGCTCGAAAAGGCAATAACCTGGTCGGCGACTGTAGGCGCCGGAGCCTTGGCCGACGGCTGATAGAATTCCATCGTCACGGTTCCGTAGATGACGCCGGTGTAAGTTTTGTTGACGAGGTTTCCGATATCCGCGGCGCCTTCCTGCGCGGTCGTAAAGATGGAGCTGTAATCGGTGAGGTCGCGCTGAATCTGCCAGTGGCGGGAGTCGCTCGGATCGGGCTCGGAGGTTGTGCCGAAATAAATGTTAGTCGGGCCAAGCCAGATGTTGGCGGTGCGGTCATACTGAATTCCAGCGCTGACCGAGAAATCGCCCACCAGAATTACCTTGGCCCAGGGCGCGGGACAACCCGTAGGTGGGGTGTAAGAGAAAGGTCTGGGGTTGAAGTCGTCAAAGCGATCATGCTGGAAGAGCACGACCTTGCAGGGATGAGTATTGGGATGCGGGACTGGCGGATCGGCCGTCGCGGTGTTGGAAGATCCAACGCCTGCGAAGGCAGAGACTGAAGTAAGCGCAAGGAGTAACACGAGCGAAACAACCTTCGAGAAGCGGGAGATCGTCATGGGGAAGCCTCCTGGAAGTTGAACAAGATGGGTGCTGGTTGCAGGGTGATTCGCCGCGAAAACCCGCGGTGGGTGAGGAGTTTAGTTGGTTGAAGGCGCGGGCGTCAAGAGGCATGAGAAAAGTAAGATGGCCGACAGAGCGATGCAATTGAGGCAAGAAACTTCGAAGATTTTGATCGCGGCAACAATCCTTCTT
>JBAWBE010000458.1:0-9660 GCA_049589635.1 Terriglobales bacterium | reverse complement strand
GTCCGGGAACGCCGCGCAGCCGCTCGATCTTGCTCCAGAGCTTTGTCTTCGCGCGCGCATACAGAATGTCGAGCCCGAACTCGCGCAGTGTCTTTAAACTTGCGCGCGTCTTCAATTCGCTCATGATGGGCAGAGCGTAAAGCTCCCACATCGTTGTCTCGGTCCACAAGCCGTGAAAGCTTAGATCGTACTGCCCGTCCTTGATCGAGATTTCATAGTCCGACAAGCGAAAATCGCGCTCCAGCCATTCCAGGAATGCCGGCTCGAAGATTCCGCGCCGTCCAAAAAAAGTATTGCCGGCCAGCCACACCAGCTCGGACCGCCGGAACTGCAACTGTCGAACGTGCTCCATCTGGTGTTCCAATTCTTCGCGCGAAAACATATCCGCCAGCCGCACCGAGCTACTGCGATTGAGTACCGAGAACGACACCCGCGTTTTTGGATAGTGTTTCCAGATGAACTGGAGCATCAGCAGTTTGTAAAAGTCAGTGTCCAGCAGCGACCGAATAACCGGATCCAGCTCCCAGTTGTGGTTGTGCGCGCGCTCAGCAAAGTTCACAATCATTCGCTACTATCCTCAACTGTGCCCTCCAGAAAAGCAACCTGTAGCGTCCGCGTCCCGCTCACGCCACCATGGCTTCGAGGCGCAGACAATCCAAATCCAACGCCACACCGTACCTAACGCGGAACACAAATTTCAATCTCGAAAGGATTCTGGAATTATGAATCGCAAGATTTTCGCAGCGCTTGCCGTAATGGCCCTGGCCATCGCCGCTTTTGCCGGCATGAACAACCCGGTCGTCGGCGGCCAGGAAATGTACCCTACCAAAAACATCATCGAAAATGCCGTCAACTCTGCCGATCACACCACGCTGGTTGCAGCCGTCAAGGCCGCCGGTCTGGTAGAGACGCTGGAAGGCGCGGGACCATTCACGGTCTTTGCACCCACGAACGAAGCCTTCAACAAACTGCCCGCGGGCACCGTCGAAACGCTCCTCAAGCCCGAGAACAAAGCGACCTTGACCAAAGTTCTTACCTACCACGTCGTAGCGGGCCGTCTCAGCGCACACGATCTGATGAAGATGATCAAAGAAGGCAAGGGCAAAGCTGAGCTAACGACAGCCGAAGGCGGCAAACTGTGGGCTATGCAGAATGGAAAGACGATTGTCCTGAAAGACGAGAAGGGCGACACCGCAACAGTTACGATCGCCAACGTATTTCAATCGAATGGCGTCATCCACGTGATCGATACAGTAGTGATGCCAAATTAATAAGGACCGTGTGGCGCGGACACTCCTGTCTGCGTGCCGACAGTGGATGAACTGCATGCGCGGACGATGGTGTCCGCGCATTTCATCTCCCATCGCTGTTTCGCGCCGTTACTTTAACATTGCTACTTAACGTTTGCTACTTAACGTCCCCGCAATCCGGCCCAAGATATTTCGAAGTAAAGCTGGAATCAAACGTCCGGTTGTTGCCATTACCTGTGGTCGTCATGTGAGTTGTGCCCTTCACCAAGTCGCCCGCGATATCGACATTCACATTGCCGTCGGTTGTTCCATTCTTCGAATCGCAATGAAATTTCGCTTCCATGTGAGTCGCCGAGCTCTTGACGACCGAGCGCGTGCAGTCGCCGTTGCTGCTCCGGCTGTCGCTGAAAGCCGCACCCTTCGCGATCTTGTCCTTCGTCACACAGCTTTTCATCGTCATGGTGTTGCCGTTCATACTCATGCCGTGCTGCTTCATCGCTTGTTCCGCCATCGCGCGCTGCTCAGGCGGCAGTTTCGAAAGAGTGTCGGCGGCATTGCCCATGGCGCTCGTCGTCACTGTCATCTCCCACAGGCCTTCTTTCGCGTTAAACATGTCGCCGGCGATCGCGGCCAGGGGAAAAAGAAGAATCAATCCAAGAACAAGTCTTGTGCGCATCAAGTGGCTCCTAGAGGCAGGTTTCTCTGCGGAAAACAGCATTACACAAGGCCTGTTGCGCGAGCAAACAATTTATCCGTTGATGTAGTACGAAAGGCACTGGGAGCCGGGCGAGCGCTTACGCCGTCCACACAACCACACCGTCACGCTTCGAGCACTCTGTACAAATCTCCCGCGTTCCGATCAAATAATGACCATCGCTTTCATCTGCCACGAACGGAACTTAAAATGAAAACTAACGTCTTCTTCCTGCTCTGCGTCCTGCAAATTTCTCTCCACGCTCAAAACGTGCGTCAAGCCGCAGATACCATCGTCACCGGCACAATCGTCACCATGGATGGCGCCCGCTCCATCTACGATGACGGCGCAGTAGCCATCGCTAGCGACACAATTCTCGCCGTCGGCCCGCGCGCAGAAATCGAAGCGCGCTATCAAGCGCCCAATGTGATCGATGCCCGAGGCAAACTCATCCTGCCCGGCTTCATCAATGGACACACCCACGTCCCGATGACGCTCCTACGCGGTCTCCACGACGACGTTACCCTCAACGACTGGCTCTACAAATACATCTTCCCGGCCGAAAAGCAGAACGTGACCGAAGACTTCGTACGCTGGGGCACTCGCCTCGCCGCCGCTGAGCAGATTCGCTCCGGCATTACCACCTTCGCCGACATGTATTACTTCGAAGACGCCGTCGCCGAAGAAACCAAAGCCGCCGGTATGCGAGGCGTTCTTGGCGAAACCTTTATCGATTTCCCCGCGCCCGACAACAAGACAACAGCGCAAATGCTCGACTACACCGACAAATTTCTGCACAAATGGCACGGCGATCCGCTGATCCACGCCGCCGTCGCGCCCCACTCCATCTACACCTGCTCAGAACAAACTCTGCAAGAGGCCGCCGCGCTAGCCCGCAAAAACAACGCGCCCATCCTCATCCACGTTGCCGAAATGAAAAAAGAATTGGATGACAGCCTCGCGAAGAACCACGCGACGCCCGTGCAATATCTCGAGCGCATCGGTATCCTCAGCCCGGACGTCGTCGCCGCCCATTGCATCTACGTAGACGAAGCTGACCGCAAAATTCTCGCCCAGCATCACGTCGGTTGCGTTCACAATCCCTCGAGCAACATGATGCTGGCGAGCGGCGTGGCTCCCGTCCCCGAAGAACGCGCGGCTGGAATCGCCGTTGGCCTCGGCACCGACGGACCCGCGGGCAGCAACAACGACCTTGATCTGATGGAAGAAATTGATCTCGCAGCCAAGCTAGCCAAAATTACCAAGATGACGCCCACCGCGCTCAACGCCAAAGCCGTAGTAGAGATGGCCACGATTGACGGAGCTCGCGCGCTCCACATGGAGAATGAAATCGGCTCGCTGGAAAAAGGCAAGAAAGCCGACTTGATCGTCATCAGCCTCGACGGACCCAACGCCGTCCCGATGTACGACATTTACGCGCAACTCGCCTATGCGATCAAAGCGAGCGACATAGAAACGGTAATGATCGGCGGACGCATGGTGATGAAAGACCACAAGCTGCTAACGGTCGACGAAGAGGCCGCCATCGCCAAAGCCCGCGAATACGGGAAGAAGGTAGCCGCGTCGCTGGGCATGCAATAACGTGTAGCCCTGCGTGTAGCCCTGATTCTGTGGCGCGGACATTCTTGTCCGCGTGCCGGCAGCGCCCGCGCCGCAGCAGGGCCGACAGGAATGTCCGCCCGCACATCCATCGATGCCAGCCCGGCCCATGCATCGATACGACATGCATCGATACAATAAGAGCTGATGCCGAGCCAGAACTTCATCTTCTGGGAAGTAGACGTCCAGCGCGACTTCATGCTCCCGGGCGGAAAACTTTATGTGCCCGGAGCCGAAAAGCTTCTCCCCAACATTCGCAAGCTGACCGACGCGGCCCGTCGCAACGAAGTCTTCCTGGTCTCCCATGGATGTTTTCACACCCCCGACGATCCAGAATTTATCCAATTTCCACCGCACTGCGTAAAAGGCACGGCCGGTGCGGAGTTCGTCCCCGAAGCTCTGGCAGACAAATTCATCCAGATTGAAAATCGGCCCGAAGCCAAACTCCCCAATGATCTCTTCGCCTATCAGCAGATCATCCTCGAAAAACAAACGCTGGACGTTTTCCAATCCCTCCACGCGAGCGAACTGGTCGATCGCCTCGGAACCCAGCCGGAATTCGTAGTCTTCGGAGTGGTAACAGAATACTGCGTGGGGCTCGCCGTCAAAGGTCTCCTCCAGCGTCACCGCCGCGTCGCAGTCGTGCAAGACGCAATTGAAACCCTGGCGCCGGAAGCCGGAGCACAATGTCTCGATGAATTAGTCCGGAAGGGTGCGCGCGCCCTAACGACTCGTGGCATCCTTGGCGAAATCCAACAGACCCAATCGCCGCCGCCGGGCCGCGCTTAAGCGGTCAACTCGCGCATACGCGCACGATGCAATTACCTCTCGGCTGGGTCGGTATCTCTTCCATCGTGGCTAGTTTGAACCTGCGCCCTCCGTCCGCCCAACCCTTTGCTTTCGTGAGAGGAGGATTCCACTTGTCGTTTCGTAGTCTTGCGCACTGCGAATCTCATCGCCAGTCTTGCGCACCGTGATAGTTGTGGAGGATTTCGACAGCGTCCGCTTTCAGGAGTAGACGACGACGTAAGGAAGCGGAAGGCGGATACGCTCGTAGATTGTGCGTACAGTTGGCTCGACGAATTGCGGGTAGTTCTGTTGCAGGTAGTTCTTGATGTTCTCGAGATCATCGGCGGCAGGGACGGTCCAGCGGATTCGCATCAGGTTTTGAACATGGCTTCCAGGCGGGCGTCCATTTCCTCTTCTTCGATAAACTCGCCACGATCGGCTGCTGCTAATCCTTTTTCCACGGCGGCAAGGAAGCGGGCTTCTTCGCCGAGGTAGCGCGTAACAACCCTCGTTACCAAGCGTTCGGGCGCAGTCCCTACCTTACGGGCGATCTGCGCCAGCTGCGCTTGCTCCTCGGGAGTAAGGTGTATTTCCATCGTCTTCAGGGTACGAAGAAACCGCGCTTGAGGCAAGTGCTTAGTCGGGACGATTCGTGAACCACTGCCTCAGTCTCCCGTCCCGCTCAGACTCGCCGTCTGCGGGCTGTTGCTTGCGCTGTCGTTTACAGTCAGCTGACCTGTCCTTGTTCCGGTTTTGGTGGGCGTGAAGGTCACGCTGATGGTGCATTTCGTGTCGGCCGCAAGCGTCGTTCCGCAGGTGTTCGCCGAGACGGCGAAGTCTCCCGTGGTCGAGACGGAGATGCTGGTCAAGGTTACTGCCTGGTTGTTCGTCAAGGTGAACTTCTTGGCCGTGCTCGTCGTGCCTACCTTCTGCTTCTTGTAAGTCGCACTCGATGGTGTCAGCGTTACTGCCAGGACGCTTGTACCGGAAAGCTGCACGTTCTGCGGGCTGTTGATGGCGTTGTCGGTGAAGGTTAGCGTGCCGGTCAGATCACCGACCTCTGTGGGTGTGAAGGTCACGCTTACTTTGCAGGACTTGCCGACGGCGAGCGTTGCTCCGCAGGTGTTGGCAGAGATTGTGAAGTCGGTGCTGGCCACGATGCTGCTGATGTCGAGCGTGGTCTCGCCGGTGTTGGTCACCTTCACTGTCTTGGCCTTGCTGGTCGTTCCGACTACCTGGTTGCCGAAGATCAGCGCGGTGGGAGAAAACGTGACTACCGGGCCCGCTTCCGGCATCAACTCAAAGACCACACCGCAACCGCCGACGTCGACGCAGTTCGAGCCGGACGCATTGCCGCCGTTGGCGGCAGTTCCGTAGATGTTTCCCTGCGCGTCGAAGATTGGGGCGGCATAGGGGAATCCGCCGTCGCTGCCGCCATTGAAGGTATAGGGCTGAGTCTCATTCCATGACCCTTTACCGCCAGTCGGTGGGCTTAGCTTGAAGACAACTCCGCAACCGTCGGAGCCGCTGCAATTCGCGCCTGTCGTATTGCCGCCTTGCACCGTCGTGCCGTAAAGGTTCCCGCTGGCGTCGAAGATGACTCCCGCATAGGGAAATCCGCCGTCGCTGCCGGCGCTGAAGCTATAGAGGACGGTTTCAGTCCAGTTGTCACCGCCACCGCTAGGAGGACTGACTTCAAAAACCACTCCACAGCCGTTGGTCCTTTTGCAGGTGGCGCCAGATTGGGAGCCACCGATAGCAGTCGTGCCGTACAGATTCCCCTTGGAATCGAAGACCAGTCCCGCATACGGGAAAGCGCCTTGGGCTCGACCATTGAAACTGAAGATAGGAGTCTCGGTCCATTGGCCGGAGCCGCCGCTGGGCGGGCTTAACTCGAACACGGAACCATGACCGGTAGCGCCGCCTCCATTGGTGGTGCCGTAGAGATTGCCGGCGGAGTCGAAGATCACGTTCCCTTGAGGATTAGCGCCGTCGGGAAGGCCAGTGAAGGCGTAGAGCGCGGTTTCGGTCCATGGGCCAGAGCCGCTGCCTGGCGGAGTGAGTTCGAACACGGTGCCATCTCCAGATCCGCCGCCGCCGAGGGTTGTGCTGTAAAGATTGCCTTCAGAGTCGAAGATCAGGCTCGCGTACGGAATCGCTCCATCTGCGCCACCGGTGAAGGTGTAGATGGTCGATTCGGTCCATGGACCGGTGCCGCTTGTGGGAGGACTTAGCTCGAAGACAACGCCGCAACCGCCGAGGCCGCTGCAAATCGAGCCCGAAGTTTTGCCGCCATTCGATGCGGTGCCATAGAGATTGCCTTTGGAGTCGAGGACGAGACTTGCCTGCGGATACGCGCCGTCGCTGCCACCGGTGAAGGTGTAGAGCACGGTCTGGGTCCAGGGACCGGAGCCGCCGCTCGGAGGACTGAGCTCGAAGACTACTCCGCAGCCGGTGGGCGGGTCTTCTCCCGGGCAATTCGTGCCGGACGTGTTCCCGCCATTGACCGCAGTGCCAAACAGATTGATGCCTTTTGAGTCGAAGATCAATCCGGCGGACGGAGCGGCACCGTCGGCCGCGCCACTGAAGGTATAGGGAACGGTTTCCGCATATTGGGCATGGGCTTGCTGCGCGGGAACTGCAAGAAACAGGAGTGCAGCAAGCAGGACGCCTGTCGAGCCGACGCGTATGGATGGAAAGTTTGACTGGGGCATACTTCTTCCTTGTAAGTGCTCGAGGCTAGTTATCCGAGGACGCCGGTTGTTCGGGAGGGGAGAACATTATCCGGCGCACGGAGTCTACCACTTTCCGCGCTGGTGGCGCAATTCGGGGCGTCGGGTACGTCAAATGCTACGGCTGTTCGGTGAGCTTTCTAACAGCCTTAGCGATCTCGGGAAGCTTGGGATAGATGGCACAGCAGCGCAGCCATAGTTTGTGATCGATGGCGGGGGCTCCGCTCACCATAGCTCCGGCCGGAATATCTTGCGGGATGCCGCTTTGGGCGATGGCGATTGCGCCGTCGCCTATTTTCACGTGGCCTGCGACGCCGACTTGTCCGGCGAGAATTACTTTGTTGCCTACTTCAGTGGTGCCTGCGAGGCCGACTTGGGCGCACAGCAGCGTGTCTTCGCCGATGGTGCAGGCGTGTCCGATGTGAACCAGGTTATCGATTTTTGTGCCGCGACCGATGGAGGTTTGACCGACGTTGGCGCGATCGATGCAGGTACCGGCTTGGATCTCGACGTCGCTCGCGATTACGACGTTGCCGGACTGGACGATTTTGTGCCAGTGGCCAGAATCGTCTTTGGCGAAGCCGAAGCCGTCAGAGCCGATGATGACTGCGTTCTGGAGGAGGACGTTGTCGCCGATCCGGCAGAACTCGCGGACTATCGAGTGCGTGTGGGCGAAGAAGCTGTGGCCGATTCTTACTCCGCGATAGATTGTAACGTGGGCCAGAAGGACGGCGTGGTCGCCGATTTCGACATCCTGGTCGATGGTGACATACGGGCCGAGGTGCGCGTGCTTGCCGATTTTTGCGGTGGGATGGACGACGGCTGTGGGGTGAATGCCGGGAGCGTAGCTGGGCGGCTGATAGAAGAGCTCTACGGCTTTGGCCCAGGCTAGATATGGGTTGCTCGTGCGCAACATACCGGTGGAGATGGCGGGGAATTTTTCGTCTACGATGACGGCCGTCGCGCGCGTGGTTTTTGCGGCGGCTGCGTATTTGGGATTGTGGACGAAGGTGAGCTGGCTTGTGACCGCCTGGTCAATGCCAGAGACGCCGCTGATTTCGGCGTCGGGCGACGCATTTTCAATTCTTGCGCCGATGGCTTCGGCGATCTGCGAAAGCTTCATGACATGTCACCTTTCCGCGAAAGGTGATTGTAATGGAGATGGGACTTGTTCCAGGGATGTGATCCGAGCGAATCGCTCAGTGTACGAGGTGCTGCCAGTTGAGGATGAAATCGATTGGCGCGTCAGCGCTGTCGCCGACGGGCTGGGCGGCGAGAGCCAGCTTGCCGTCGGACGAGATGGTAATCAGCATGGCATTTCCCGGAATGCTCATTAGTTCCTTGGGCGGGGCGAAATCCGGCCTTCCGGCGTTGGCGTGGACTTCCACGTTGTAGACCTTTTCTCCCTCGCGGTAACGGAGGTTCTTGCTGTCGCTCGACCAATCGAACTCACCGCCGACGCCGTTCGAAGAAACCTGCCACTTGGATCCAGCGCCCGGAAAGGGCGTTATATATAGCTCAATCCTCCCGGTTTCGTTGGAAGTGTAGGCGAGCCACTTGTCATCCGGCGAAAGAGCGGGCAGCCGTTCACCATAGGGACCGGTCAGCAGTGGAACCAGTTTTCGTTCCCCTTGCAGATCCATGTAATAAATATCCCAATTCGTCTTCGAATCCTGCTTGTCGAGGAAAAGATAGTGCCCATCCTGCGAGACGCTGGCGACCTCGTAAGAACCTTCCAGCCCATCCAACATCTTTTCTTCGTTGCCGGAAGCGGTCAGCGCGCGCCGTACTAGCGTACTGCTGGAGAAAGCGCTGGTAGCGATAAACACGCTATTGCCATCGGCTGCGACGACAGCGCTTTGAATCAGGGCGGAATCCGCAGTCAGTCTTTGCACGGTCTTGCGCTGGGGGTCGCCCAGCCACAAACTGCCTTCGCTGCCATTTGCACTGGCGCGCGTCAAAACCGTCATCTGACTTCCGGGCGAAAAGGAGTACCCGCTGTAAGGTGCAGGTTCACCCCACCGGTCGATTACTTTTCCCGCGCTATCCAGCCACACCAATTCCCGATCCTCTACGACGGCCTTGCGATACAAGAGCAGGTTGCGGCTTACCGAAAAATATCCAAGATTGCGCGGACCATGGAATTCGATACCGGCCGCGATCGAGATCGCGTTTCCTTCGAAGCGCAAGCTCGATGGACTGAAGGCCTGCGCGGTCAAGGTTCCATCTTTGACGTAAAACAGGTAGCCGTCGCTGTAGGAGACGTTCGAGCCCGCCGCCAGAATCTGTGTCGGTTCGCCGCCCTCGAGTGAAGCGCCATAGACGCCGCTCAGACGACCCGCGGCTCCGCCGCTTTGTACGTACAGGAAGTGTTTGCCGTCAGGAAGGAAATATGGATTGCGGTGGGTGAATTCGGGAACGTCTTTCAGGCGGCGCGTAACTTCCACTGGAGTGCCTCCGCCATCGGAGACGGACTGGAGCGGACCGGAAATTCTGGGAGAAAAGACGATAATTCCGTGGTCGTTCCACGAGCCCCCGCGACCGTCGGGCGCATCGCAAAGTGTCTGTGCCGGAC
>JBAWBE010000457.1:0-5911 GCA_049589635.1 Terriglobales bacterium | reverse complement strand
AATATCTACTATGGTCCGTTCCCGTCGCGCGCTGTCGCCGAGAAATTCATGAATGACGCGCTCGATTTTTTCAAGATGCGGCGCTGCGTGGAAGACCTGAAGCCCGATCCAAAGTTTCCGGGCTGCGTTTATTCCGAAATGAAGATGTGCCTTGCTCCCTGCTTCAAGGGTTGCACGGACAACGAATATCGCGACGAAGTTGTTCGCGTCGAGGATTTCCTCGACACGCGAGGCGAATCTTTGAAGCGGCAGATTTCGATCGAACGCGATCGCGCATCGGAATCGCTGGCGTTTGAAGAAGCGGCCACCCTGCACACGCGCCTCGAAAAGCTCGTGCCCGTGCTCCAGCAGATGCCGGAAGCGGTGCAGCGCATCGATGGGATGCGCGCAATTATCGTGCAACCATCGATCGCGGCTGAAAGCGTGGCTCTATTTCGCGTGGACGGCGGCGCCATTGCCGGCCCGCTCGACTTTCCGGTTTCAAGTCCGGATCATGCGAAATCGCAGTCGATGGAAGCGCGCATCAATGGAGCGCTGGCGAATTTTGCGCCCGCGAACCCGCGCAGCACCATGGAGCGCATGGAACATCTCGCCGTCCTCAAACGCTGGTGTTATCGCGGAAGTCGCAAGGGAGAAATGTTTTTTGCGAATGGTAAAGGCGAATTGCCGATGCGCCACATCGTGCGCGGCATCGGAAGGGTTTACAAGGGAGAGACGCCGGTAGCGGCAACTTCGACGACGGAATCACAGCCCAAATCTCCCGCCTAACGCGCAAGGAAATCCTCGCCCAGGCGGAGCTTCATACCATCACTCAAAGAACGCGTGATGAGTACCCCGGTCGTGGACGGGGCACCCTCTGGCCTCAATTCCCGACTGGTTGCTCAGGGCCTTTCTGCTCTTTCTCTTCCTCCACCGCTCCCGGCATCAGATGCTTGAGTGGAGCCTTCCGCTGATCTTCAAGTTCGGGATGCGGCAACGGCTTGCGCGGTAGCATCTGGTCGCGCATGGCTGTGTTGTAGACGAAAATTGCCTCCACCGTCGCCGCCTGTTTCAGGTCGCCCGCCTGCAAACGCTCATACGTGTCCATGTTGGAGTGGTGCGTGCGCGAGCCATAATCCATGGGATCCTGAATGAACTGGAATCCCGGGATGCCGACCGCGTCGAACGACTCGTGATCGGTGCCACCCGTGTTGCGCACGCTGATGGCGGTGACGCCCAGGTCTTTCAAGGGCTCAATCCACTGGCGGAAGATTGGCGCCTCGGCGGCATTTTCCTGAAGGTAGATTCCGAGAATTTTTCCGGTTCCGTTATCTACGTTGAAGTAGCCGGAAAGCTTTTGCTGCTCCGGTTTTAACTGGAGCGGCCCCACGGTCTTGCGCATGAACTCCGGCAGCTTCAACTGATCGGGCGTGGTGGAGAGCGGCGCGAATCCGAAATGCTGCTTCACATAACCAACCGATCCGTACAATCCCTGCTCTTCGCCCGTCCAGAGCGCGATTCGAATCGTCCGGCGCGGCTTCACCTGCAACGCATTCAAGATGCGCATGACCTCCATCGCCACCACCGTTCCGGCTCCGTTGTCGGTCGCGCCCGTGCCTGACGCCCACGAATCGAGATGGCCGCCAACCATAACAACTTCATCTTTCAGCTTCGGATCGGTCCCCGCGATTTCCGCGACCGTGTCGAAGCCATGTTCGTGATCGCCCGTGAACTTGGTATCGACATTCATCTCGATGCTGACGGGCACATTTGCCTTCAGCAGCCGATAGGCGCGCCCGTAATTTTCGATCGCCATGACGACCACGGGAAATTCCAGCGCGTGCTCGCGTTTGAAAGTGAACGGCCCGAAACTGCCATCGTCGAAAATCGTGCCGCCAGAACCCCCGTTGTTCCGGCCATCGCGGCTGGGAAGAATGACGGCCAGCGGATGCTCGGCATTGAGGAACTGGAGCATCTTTTCCTGTAGTGCGCGCCGCTTCGCTCGGTCCTGCATATACTGCTCGTATTCGGGATTCGGGTTCACCGGATACTCGACGATCTTGGCAAGCTCTTTTTCGTCCTCACGTTCGAAGAGCGGCTTGTCAACCGGCTTCACATCCCGCATCTCGCCCATCAGAACAATCTTGCCGGCGACTTTGCCCTTGTACTTATCGAAATCCTCCGGCGTCTTCGCGTCCACCGAGACAGCCGACCCAGTCACGGGTCCATTGGTCGACGGCGACCACGGAGCGGCCTGCGCGATGAAGACAGCGGCATCGGGAGCACTCATGCGCACCCAAGTGTTGAGCTGCTGCCAGCCCATGCCGAACTCTCCCCAATCTTCAAGGTGAGCGTTCACGCAGCCCATGGCGGTGAGTTGGTCGCGCGTCCATTCGTTGGCGCGATGCAGATTGGGCGAGCCCGTAAGGCGCGGACCAATGCCATCTGCCAGCGCGGAGGCGAATTCCATCACATGCGAATGGTGAAGGCCCTCATCGCGGATCCGATCGTACATCGCGTAGTCGATGTCTTCCCTGGCGGGCTGGGGCGCTTCGTAGGAGGACGGAGCCGCGCTGGCTCCCGTGGAAGCAGGTTTGTCTTTATCATTCCCGTTCTTTTCGCCCGCCGCAATCGAGCAAGGGACGAGCAGACACAAAACCATTACCAGAGACCAACGGAAGCTATCGAAACGTTGCATATTCGGGATTTCCTCAAACAAAAAGTGAAGGGGCAGAGTAGCAGAACCACCGCTCGGAAACCAAATGCGCCTGCGGTGTTTTCCGGAGGTTGCGGACACGCTGCAGCCGTCGCAAGAATTTTTCGCGACCGAGTCGCGGCTGTGCGATCCCGAAACCGGCGTGTGCGTTGGTTGACTGGAGAGCGCTCCGCCTGGAGATCGCTCCGCCGCAGGATCTTGGCGGGTGATTCCGCCGCCCGAATCTGATAAAAGATGTAAGGTTCATGCCCACCAACCGCATCGAGGCCTTCAGCGACGGCGTCATCGCCGTCATCATCACCATCATGGTGCTCGAACTCAAAGTTCCGCGCGACACCACCTTCGCCTCGCTGCTCGCGACCGCACCCCAGTTTCTCGCCTACCTGTTGAGCTTTCTGGTGGTCGCCATCATGTGGGTGAATCATCACCACCTTCTTCATGCGGCCCGCCATGCCGATGCGGGCCTGCTCTGGTCCAACAACAATCTGCTTTTCTGGATGTCCCTCGTCCCCTTTGTCACCGCGTACATGGGCAACAATTACCATGATCCGCGGGCTGTTGCGCTTTATGGCGCCGTCCTTTTTCTATGCAGCATTGCCTTTTCAATCCTGCGGACCTCCATCACGCGGCATCATCGCGACGATCCCAGCCTGGTCGCCTATCATCGTCGCGCCCTGCGCAAAAACATCTTCTCCACTTTCCTCTATGCCGCATCCATGCCGATTGCGTTCCGTGATGTCCGTATTTCGTTTTTCATTTTCGCGTTCGTCGCGCTCTCCTATTTCCTGCCGGAGCGTAAGCTGGCCGAGGATTAAGAGCACGGCTCCGTATGAATCTCATGAGATTTCGAGGTCATCAAAAACCGCATGAAGGCAATCCAGATCAAGCAAACCGGCGGCCCGGAGGTCATGGAGTTGGTCGATCTCCCGATCCCGCAGCCGAAATCCAAAGAGGCAGTCATCAAGATTCACGCCGCGGGCGTCAACTTCATTGACGTCTACAACCGCGAAGGCCGCTACAAGGCGCAGTTGCCGTTTGTTCTGGGACAGGAAGGCGCGGGGACGGTTACAGCGGTCGCCCCGGATGTGCAGGACGTCAAGGTGGGCGATCGCGTGGCCTTCACGCTTGTGCTGGGCAGCTATGCGGAATATGCCGCCGTGCCGACCGACAAATTGGTGAAGATTCCCGAGGGCGTCAATGATCGCGAAGCGGCCGCAGCGATTTTGCAGGGGATGACGGCGCATTATCTGGTGTATGACACCCATCCCCTGAAAAGAGGCGAGACCGCTCTGGTGCACGCGGCGGCAGGCGGAGTCGGACTGCTGCTGGTGCAGATGGCGCACAACATCGGCGCACACGTGATCGCAACGGTTTCAACCGAGGAGAAGGCGAAGCTCGCGCGCGAGGCGGGAGCCGACCGCGTCATCCTTTATACGCAAAACGATTTTGAAGCCGAGACCAAACGCCTGATGAACGGCAAAGGCGTTGATGTCGTGTATGACTCGGTGGGCAAGACCACGTTTGAGAAGGGGCTGAATTTGCTCCGGCCGCGCGGCATGATGGCGCTGTTTGGGGGATCGAGCGGCGCGGTTGCGCCCATTGATCCGATTGTGCTCACGCAGAAGGGATCGCTGTACCTCACGCGGCCTTCGCTTGGCGCTTATGTTCTTACTCCCGAGGAATTGCGGAAGCGCGCCGGCGCGGTATTCAGCATGATCCACGACGGCAAGCTGAACTTGCGGATCGAACATATCTATTCGCTCGACAAAGCGCAGCAGGCGCATCGCGATTTGGAAGGACGGAAGACGACGGGAAAATTACTGCTAATCCCGAACTAACGACAGCCGCTCAAGGTGCAGCATCGAGCTCGGCCGCGGCTTTATTCTCGAATGCGGCGTCACGAACTTCTCTTGCGGGAGTAATTCCGCACATACGTCGGCAACTCGCGCTGGCAGCGCTCGTCCGCAATCGCCGAGCCGGCAGTCATCTCCAGCGGAATCACGCCCGCCCATGTCGGAAATGAATAGTCTTCTTCATCGTCAACTGGCGGCCCGACGCGCACTTTCGCGGAGAATTCCTCAATCGGAATTCGCAGCACGGAGGTCTGTTTCAACTCTTTCTCGTTCGGCTGCCGCGCGTCCTCCCAGCGACCAGGCAGAATATGTTCGCTCAATGCACGCAATGCCGCAATCTTCTCCGCCGGATCGCTGACGAGCGTCGCTGTGCCAAGGATTACGACCGACCGATAGTTCATCGAGTGATTGAAGACGGAGCGCGCCAGCACCAGCCCATCCAGCAGCGTGACCGTGATGCAAACCGGAATGCCTTTATCGAGATTGCGTAACATACGGCTGGCTGCGGAACCGTGAATGTACAGAACCTCGCCATCGCGCCCGTAGGAAGTTGGAATGACGTAGGGCTGACCGTCAGCTACAAACCCGACGTGGCATAGAAACGCTTCGTCGAGGATCGCGTTCGCGGTATCGCGATCGTAGACTCCGCGATGCGGTTCGCGGATGACGCGGGTGCGGGGAGTGGGCAGAGATCCAGGATTGGAATTGTCCGGCATGAGAAGACTCGCTAGGCAGGCGCCAAGAATGGATAACAGTTGAAGACAAATTCTAGCAGGTGTGGCGCGCGCGCTCGCGTGGCGCGGACATTCCTGCCCGCGCTGGCAGGTTACCCGTTGCACGCCCGCGGACAGGAGTGTCCGCGTCACCCAATCGGCCTCAACATCATCGCCCTCACGGCTAACGTACCTAATGCACGTGGAAGAAACGGTCGAGTACGAACATGCAGGCTGCGCCAACGAACACTAACAATGCCATGCGCACTCCGGTTTCTTTATTCACCTCAGGAATCAGGTCGGACGCGGCTACGTAGATCGTCACGCCCGCCGAGAGCGGTAATCCGAAACTCACTTCGCGATGAAAAACGGCCATCGTCATCACGCCCGCAACTGTGGCGGCTCCGAGCATCACGGACGTACTCCACGCAAAACTGCGGCTGCGGCCACTGGCCAGCATCACCGACGCGATCGTGAATCCTTCGGGAATTTTGTGCAGGAAGACGGCGATGAAGATGACCCAGCCCAGCCAGTTAGAAACGATGAAACCCGACGCGATGGCGATGCCGTCGAAAAACGTGTGGATAAGCAGGCCCATCAGAACCGAATAGCTTTTGTGCGTGTGCAGGAACTCATCGGCGTGCGTCTCC
>JBAWBE010000456.1:0-4337 GCA_049589635.1 Terriglobales bacterium | reverse complement strand
GGAGAAGGGAACGAGCGAATTTGTAAGACAACATGTATGACAAAGCCAACGAGGAGGAACGGAACGAAAACATGGCGATCATTAAGGCACCCCCCAAACAGCCGAAGGCAGTAACGATTCAGGCGCGCGTCGAGGAATCCGTGAAGGCCCAACTCGATCAATATGCGAAGTTCATCGACTCCACCCCGTCCTACGTCATTACCGAGGCACTGAAAGTCCTGTTCAAACGCGATGAGGACTTCAAACATTGGCTGGCACAGCAGGCCACCGGCGTCAACTACCAGCAAACAGAAGGAGGAGTCCACAGTAGGACCGCATAATACATATGAAGGCCCGTTCAAACCAACTCGGCACGCGCAAGAACCCAGGCTCGCCAAGAGTACATGGCTTGCGCCTCACGGTAAATTCGTCATCGTTAAAAGCTGGAAATCACTCGGGAAATTCGGAGGCAAACAAGCCATCGCCGCCCACTGGGGAACTGACTGACGCGCAGACCAATTCAGAACCTACGTTCTTCAGCATTTCTGACTTGGCAAAGAGGTGGCGATGCTCCCGAGCCAGTGTCTACAACCGCATACGTGGGGAGCTTGTGTTAGACTTTGCGCGACCGGGACACAGAGGACATAAGGTCATACCGCGAGAAACTGTAACTTTGATCGAACGGAAACGGTTGAGAGTGCTGCGCTGATGGCAACCTCCATTGAACTGAGCGTACGTAAAAGGAAAGGCTGGGCCGTATATCAACTCGAAGGGCGAATTCACGGCCAGCGTATCCGGCTGTCGCTGGGCACAAAGAATTACGCGACTGCCAGCGAATGGGCCCAGCGGGCGACTTTCGCAATCGAAAGGGGCTCCGAGTCGTCCTACTGGCCGGGGCTGCGCAAAATACTGCCACCTCATACGTTTGAGAAACTAGCCGAAGTGGTTGGGTTCGCCGAAGAGCCCGTTGCCAGTCCTGCACCAGCACCAACGTGGGCAGATCTAAGCAATTCCTTCAAGGCAGAGGTAGAGCGGCGTATCGCGATTGACAAACTCCAAAATTCTACTTGGCAACGATACCAGCAAACCATAAAAGCGTTCGAAGCCTTTCTCGCCATACACAAACTTGTAGAACTCGAACAGATCACGAAAAGTGTCGTCGAGAACTTCAAAGTATGGCGAATGGCAGAAATCCGGAAGCGCAAACACTCACGCGGCGGTGGGGGTCTCGTACTCGACGCGGCCATCCTGCACCGCATCTTTCGTCATGCTGTTGAATGCGACCTGCTCAATAGCAACCCGGTGAGAATGGAAGGCAGACCAGGAGACCAGCCGGAATCAGGCGCACAGCCTTTCACGGCAGACCAACTGTCCAAGCTGCGCAAGTCTGCCGGCGAGGACCTGCTTGCGTTTTTGCTACTGCGTTGGACTGGGCTACGCGGATCGGACGCGGTGGGCTTGCAGTGGGGAGAGATCGACTGGGCAGCCAAGGAAATCAATCGGCTCACGCAGAAGCGCCGCAAACGCGTCATTCTCCCCATTCACCCAGAGCTACTATTCCTGCTTCAGACCGAGCACGCACGACGCGATCCAAATGTTGAAGAGCGGGTGCTGGTCAATCCCAACACCGGGAAGCCCTATACCCGCCCCCGCCTGTACGAGCGGATGCTCTCCCTCGGTCGGCGAGCAGAAGTATTAGACTCACACCCGCACCGTTACCGCGACACTTTCGCTGTGGACATGCTGGCGCGTGGCGGCAGCCCTTACGACGTGGCCAAACTGCTTGGGGACACAATTGAGACAATCGAGAAGCATTACACGCCGTTTGTCAGAGAGCTTCGGGAGCGGGTGCGTCGACTGATGGAGAATGCGGAAGGTCTGGAACACTGGGCACAGTTCGGGCACAGTGACCCGCTGACGGCGACCAAGAAACAGACAACTAACTGAAAGAAAAATAGATAGTAGCGGGTGAGCCTGTAAGCCGGATTCTGTTCGCCGTGCACCAAGTCCTCCCGATTCGCATCGGAATTTCCCAACGCATAGCGCGACGATCATTCCTCTAGGTCCCGGATCGCTCCGGGACTCCAGCAGCCTACCCGAGGGTCGCAGCAGTCCGCTCCTTCGAGCTCGCTGCATACGGGCTGGGCCAGCCCTCCCCTCCTATTTGGCCTTGCTCCACGCGGGGTTTTCCGTGCCCCGGATGTTGCCATCCGGGCGGTGGGCTCTTACCCCACCTTTTCACCCTTGCCAAATGCGCTCGACCGAAACAGGCAGCCCCGTGGTTTCCCGCAGGCCTGCCGCCGAGGTACAAGCCTCACCGGCGGTTTAATTTTCTGTGGCACTTTCCGTAGACGTAACTTCACTGCCGGCTTTCACCGGCAACTTCCCATGAAGCGCGTCCCCCTGGCGTTACCAGGCGCGTCGCCCTGTCGCTGCCGTCTCTCGCGAGGTCGCAGCGACCGGAGTCCGGACTTTCCTCCCGTCCATCCCGCTCGCGCGGAACAAACCGGCGATCATCCAACTCACCCGCTCGAAACATTATACCTCGGAAGGTTCGTCAACGTTATCGGCGGATTGCGTCGGGAAGAAGCGCAGAAGTACAAAACCGGCAGCAATCCACAAAAGAAGCGACGGCCACCAAGGGGTGCGGGGCGGCATCGCCCGATCGGTGATGAGGCTGTTGTACGCGGCGTGCGCAAGGGCTGCAGGCAGAATTGATTCCGATGAAATCGTCAGCCATGCGAGAACGTAACTCAAGCAGACGGTGCCTATGGGTCGCTCGATAAGGTGCCTGACAATGCTGCCAGAAGTCATGAAGGAATTGAAATCCCAGAAAAAGTGGAACGCTCCCCAAACAATTCCGACCAGAAAGGTTCCCCGAACAAGTCCGTACCGACGAATGAACCGAGGCTGCAAGTAGCCCCTCCAGGCGATCTCCTCCACAAGTGCTGGCACGACATACCAGATGGTTGCAACTTCCGGCAGTCCGAAATACGTGTCGAGCGAAGGCGGCGCGTATTTACCCCATCCGTGCGCGCCCCAGAGAATTCGCGCGTAGACATAGGAAATAAAGGGCCATGCGTTTGCAATCAACGCAGGGACCAAGACCGCAACGGCAAGATATTTGGCACGAGGAATCCGAAACATCGCCGGAATCATTTTTCTTCCGACTTTGCCGATCGCGAGAACAACGAAAACAAGCAGCGATGCTGCGTATGAGAGTTGACCAAGCCAATAAATCCCGTCCGGACTTCGCCGTATGAGGGCGGGAAACGTCACGGTTCCAAGTACTTCCAACGCAATTCGGGGAACCGCTGCGAGAAAAACCATCCCGACCATCATCCAAACGAAAAACATCGTGTTGCGGTGTTCGTCGTCCGTCAAAGCACCAGACATTGATGTCGTTTCTATGTGGATCGGAAGCGTGGCGCGCCCCCAAAACAAGAGAACTGAGAAAACAGCCACGAGAATGAATCCGATGCTCGTAAATTGAAGCCCTGTGCCCAGATTCACTGCTAGAGACTGAAGAACGCGCGGCTGCCAAAGACGGGGAGTACCAGTCAATCGATTGATAAAATTTGCGGGCTCTCCAACATCTCGAAACCAGAAAAAAGCAACGATCAAGTGCGCCAAGAGGCTTAGGGCGACCGGAAGCAAAACTGAATCTAACAATCGCCGCTCGGGTTTCTTACATCCAACCAAGCCGACGTAGTATCCCATCGCGCCGGCCGCAAGAATTGGCAACGACATTAAATAGCTCGAGCCCGCCCAAAGCAGCGGCTTAAAGTAGTTGGAACCGGTCCATGGCCACCAGCGAAGATTGAGTGAAATGAACAGAGAGGGCGCACCAAGTAAGAGTAGCCAGCTGAACGGATCAGCTGGCAGAAACGTCCTGACGAATGCGCCAAATCGCTTGGCAATACGCAGAAGGGACATGAACGCAGCGATTATGGTTCAGGTACGTAACTTGGCGCTACTCGATACTTCGAAAGAAGTTCGCTGCCGACTATCAAGAGCTATTTGACCGCGTATTGCAGCGAAACGGTGCCGCTCTTGTAGACTTTGTGGCCGGTCAGTTCGAGTTTCTTCCGGTCAGCAGGTGCCGGAAGCAACGGAATTCCGGCGCCGAGCAGCACCGGGACGATGGACACCTCCACGGTATCCACCAGCCGCGCCTGCAACAAACTTTGAAATAGCGCGCTGCCGCCAAACAACCAGATGTCTTTTCCGGGTTTCTCCCGAAGCGACGCGACATTCTCTTGCTGCTTTTCAGCAACGATAGTCACTCCCGGATAGTCGCGCTGCTGGAGCGTCCGCGAAAAAACAATCATCTTCATTCCGGGCATCGTGGCCCGGCC
>JBAWBE010000455.1:0-2217 GCA_049589635.1 Terriglobales bacterium | reverse complement strand
CTAACGTACTGATGACGACGAATATCGCCGATCAAGCCGGTACGCAAAAGCTGGCGGCCGACCTCGGCGTGCATTACACGCTTGATCCGACGATCACTCCGATGATGGATGGCGATATGGGCGTTCTTGCGCTCCGCATTGCCGGGGAAGATCTGGGGGAAGTTTTCCGGAATTCTGCCCTGGTTCCCAATCAGGAGGAATATTGCGCGCCGCCACCGCCGCCTTCCGAAGAAGATCTGGAAGGCTATTCATGCAGCGCGGGGCATTCGTTTTGCTACATCTCGCCCTACGGAGATGTTTTTCCGTGCGTGCAATTCCCGCTGCCGACGGGGAATATCCGGCAGCAGAAATTTCTGGATATCTGGAATCATTCGCCACAGATGCAGGAAGTGCGGTCGATTCAGGCGCGGGATCTGCCGACCTGCTCGTCGTGCTCGCATGTCGCAAGTTGCTCGCGCTGCCCTGGGCTGGCTTACATGGAAGGGAATATGCGCGGACCGTCGACGGCCGATTGCGAGAAGTCTTTTTACCGGACCGGCGTTCCTACCGCCAACATGCTGAAGCAGGGGTTATCGAAGCCGCGGGGATTTGCGGCGGGAGTGCCACTGATACAGATACGACCGGCTGCGGTTCCTGCTTGATCGAAGAGAATTTCGGGAACGATTGGAAGCTAGACGCCTGCCGCAGCGTTCTGCCGCTTCTTGTCGGTCTTTGCTTCAATGCTGGCGAGTTGTTCGAGCGCGCGGTGTATGGTGGCCCGAACTTCGTGGGTTGACTCGCTGAACTTGATCGCCGCGCCAATGCCCATGTCCATGCGGACAACTTCGCTTTGAATCGTGACCGCGGTTTGCTCCACTGAAAACTTTAGAATCAACTTGGACCCTGGGAGCAGCATCGCGCCGCTTTCCAGGTAGCAACCGCCGACGCTCAAATTGGTTAGAATGCCGAGCACGGGGCGTTCCACGCCTTCGATTGCGATCTCTGTGGTGAGGCGGGCGCGGAGGCGCGGGTAGAGCCGCCGATTGCTGCGCGAGGGCTGAGCCTGCTTCTGGAGATACATGCGCTTGTCGGCTTCGGAGAGAAGCTTTTCGGCGTCGAGGCCATCTTCGGGATAGACCGCCTTGCCGACGCTTAAGGACAAAATTTCTTCGTTACAGACCTCACGGCCGGTCTGTTGCGCGAGTTCGCGCATTTGCTCGGCTTTGCGCGAAGACGCTTCGGGCGTCAGGCCGGGAGCGATGACTACGAATTCGTCGCCTCCCATGCGCGCGACGTAATCGTACTCGCGGCTGGTTTCGCGGAGCGCGCTGGCAAACTGGCGCAGCACACGATTGCCTTCGAGGTGACCGAAACGGTCATTGATTTGTTTGAAGCCGTCCATGTCACTGACCATGACTGTCAGCGAGGTGCCATCGCGCTTGCAGCGGGCCATCTCGCGATCGAGTTGCAGGAAGAGCGAACGCGCGTTGGGAAGGCCGGTCAGGTAATCGGTGACCGCCGAATTTTCCGCTTGCTCGTACTTGAGCGCGTTTTCGATGGCCATCGCCATCTTCGAACTTACTGCCAGCAAGATGCGGAGGTGGTCGGAAGTGAAGAAATCTTTCTCGGCATGGTAGAGCGCTACCACTCCCACGACGCCGTGCAGGCCTTCGAGCGGAACGGCGAGAGCTGAGGTCAGGGTGCTGTACTTCGAAGGGTCGTTCAAATAGCCGGGCTCGACGGAAGGATTGCCGTTTAGAATCGGCTTCAAATTTTGCGCTACCCAGCCGGAAAGGCCTTGGCCCATTGGAATGCGCAGAGAAGCAAAGAGGCGGAAGTTGTCGCCGTTCACATATTCGGGAACCAGCTCATCTCCATGCTTCACGTAAATTGCAATCGCATCGTATGACATGGCGTGGCGCAGCTTTACGGAAAATACGGAGAGCGTTTCACCGAGGCTGAGCGATGCGCCCAGATCCTGGCTCAATTCGAAGAGAGTCTGCGCCTCCTGGCGGGCGGCAGCGATGGAACTCAGAAAACTGCGCTCGGTTGGCTGACGCCGGCATTGTGACTCGAATCCGGCGGCGGGCTGAATGGCGCGGTTCGTGGCCGCGTCGTCGCCGTTGTGGTCTTTATTATTTTTGTCTCTCTCTTTATCTTTGTGCGCTTCGGTAGAGAGCCTATTCTTGACTGCACTGTCGGTCTTCTCGTGAACCAGTTTTTCGAGTTCGAGATATC
>JBAWBE010000454.1:0-2246 GCA_049589635.1 Terriglobales bacterium | reverse complement strand
GGGCTACGTCGATCAGCCGTCCCTGCTCCCGATCCTGAGCCGAATCTGTCTCGCGATCTTCGGCGACTCCCTGCGCAGCGTTCGCCTCGTGCCCACAGTCTCGTGTGCCGCGCTGATCGTGCTGACCGGCATCATCGCCCGCGAACTCGGCGGCGAACGTTTCGCGGTCATCCTAAGCGCAATCACCGTGCTGATCGCCCCAATCTATCTCTCAGGCGGCAGCCTCCTAACCAGCAATTGCGATCTGGAAGTGCTGCTCTGGATGGGCTGCGTCTACTTCGCCATTCTGGCCATCCAACGCAATCAGCCAAAATACTGGCTCTGGTTCGGGGTGATCGCCGGAATCGGTCTGGAAGAAAAGTACTCGATCCTGATTCTCGGTTTCGCCATCGTCGTAGGCTTGCTCCTCACTGCAGAGCGCCGGCTTCTGCTCAACAAATGGATGTGGCTGGGCGGACTAGCGGCGTTCGTCATCATCATCCCGAATGTACTTTGGAACATCTACTACCATTGGCCCTTCGTCGAACTGATGCACAACATCAAGGCCGAAGGCCGCGATGTCCAACTCTCAGCCTGGCAATATTTCTCGCAGCAAATGCTCTTGCTTCTGCATACGTCGTCAGTCTTCTGGATCACCGGCGTCATCGCGTTCCTGGTCGCGCGGCGCTTCAAACCGCTTCGCTTTCTGGGATGGACTTACATCGTCAGCTTCACGGTCTTCGTCGTCCTCAAAGGCAAGAATTACTACCTGGCTCCGATCTATCCCGTCTATCTGGCCGCGGGCTGCATAGTGGTCGACGATGCCATCGACCGCATTCGACAGCATTGGCTCAAGCCTGTAATTCTAGTGCTGTCTCTAGTCGGCGGCGCGTTCGCTGCGCCCCTCGCCATGCCGATTCTGCCGATCGACCAGTTCGTCCGCTACATGGATTGGTTCCCGATCAAAGTACCGCGCAGCGAATACAATCACGCTCGCGTTGCGCTCCCTCAGCACTATGCGGATCAGTTCGGCTGGAACGAAATCGTGGAGAAAGCCGCCGAAGCCTGGAACAAGATTCCCGCCGCCGATCGCAACGACTGCGCAATTTTCGGCCAGGATTACGGCCAGGCGGGAGCGATCGATTTTCTCGGGCCCAAATACGGCCTCCCGCCTGCTTTAAGCGGCGATCGTACATATTGGATTTGGGGGCCGGGAGGCTACTCCGGCAATTGTCTGATCGTGCTCGGCGACCGCCGGGAGCGCCTTGAGGAACTCTTCGAGCATGTGGAATATCTCGGCAACTCCGCGCCCAATCCCTACGCGCTCGAAACCGAAATCTCAGTCAACATCTGCCGCGGCGCAAAGTTCGGCACCATGGCCGACCTGTGGCCAAAAATCAAACACTGGCGCTAATTCGTGCACGTGTGGCGCGGACATTCTTGTCCGCGCCGAACCCTAATCCACTGACGAGGGATTTCCATCAGTGACGAGGGTTTTCCGTGAAGCTCTGGCCCACAAGAGTGTCTGCGCGACGTCCCTATACCGCGCGTCTATACTGACCACGTGAAGTCCGTAATCGTCGGCACAGCCGGCCACATCGACCACGGTAAAACAGCGCTCGTCAAAGCGCTGACGGGAACCGACGCCGACCGTCTGGAAGAAGAAAAGCGTCGCGGCATCACCATCGACATCGGCTTCGCACACCTAGAGTTGCCTTCCCCGACCGGCGAGACGCTCCGCCTCGGCTTCGTCGACGTTCCCGGGCACGAGCGCTTCGTGCGCAACATGCTGGCGGGCATCGGCGGCATCGATCTTGTAGTGCTCGTTATCGCCGCCGACGAAAGCATCATGCCGCAGACGCGCGAGCACTTCGATATCTGCCGCTTGCTGGCCGTGCGTCGCGGCATCACCATCCTCAACAAATCGGACGCAGTGGATGCGGAGACGCTCGCGGTAGTGCGCTCGGAGGTCGCCGATTTTTTGCGCGGATCATTCCTCGACCCCACGCACGCACCACTGGTTGCAGCAAGTTCGCTGACCGGCGCGGGAATTGCCGAAGTTAAAGCCGCGCTCGCGAAGGTCGCGTCCGAAGCGACGACGAAAGATTCAGCAGCCCTCGCACGCCTCCCCGTAGATCGCGTCTTCACCATGAAAGGCTTTGGCACGGTCGTCACAGGAACACTCGTCGCCGGAACGATTCGCAAGGAAGAAGAGCTTGAAGTATTTCCCGCCGGCAAGCGCGTGCGCGTCCGCGGAGTGCAGGTGC
>JBAWBE010000453.1:0-2484 GCA_049589635.1 Terriglobales bacterium | reverse complement strand
CCTATGCCGATCTTTATCGTCGATCGCGCGCCTTGGCCGAAGCCCTTCAGAAAGCGGGCCTGAAGCGCGGCGATCGCGTCGCCACTCTCATGTGGAATCATCACGCGCATCTCGAAGCCTACTTCGGCATCCCAATCTCAGGCGGCGTTCTGCACACTCTGAACCTGCGCCTCGCGCCCACCGAAATTGCCTACATCGCGAGCCACGCCCAGGATCGCTTCTTGATCGTCGACGACATTCTCCTGCCGCTCTACGAAAAGATCCGTGACTCCGTCACATTCGAGCGCGTCATCGTGGTGCGATGGTCGAGCGCAAACGCCGCGCCCAGAAAGCCTTCTGAGCAAATATCGGAATCGCGGTCCGTCCACAAATCGGACAGCGCTTCAAGCTCGAGCCTCAAAGCTCCGAACTCGAAGCTTACTCTGCTGCCAGAAGACTACGAAGAATTCCTGCGCACGGCCTCCGGCAATTTTCAATATCCCGGCCTCGACGAGAACGAAGCCGCATCATTGTGCTACACCTCAGGCACAACCGGAATTCCGAAAGGAGTCGCCTACACACATCGTTCCGTGATGCTGCATACGTTTCTGCTTACGACGGTCGACAACTTCGGCATCTGCAACGCCGACTCCGTGCTTCCCATAGTCTCGATGTTTCACGTCAACGGCTGGGGCCTGTCGTATGCGGCGACGCTAGTGGGAGCAAAGCAGGTATTGCCCGGTCCGCATCTGAAGCCCGATAGCCTGCTCGAACTCTGCGAAAACGAAAACGTAACCGTGGCTGCGGGCGTGCCCACAGTCTGGCACAGCATCTTCGAACACCTTGACCGGAATCCAGGCCGAAAGCTGCGTCCAATGCGGGTTCTGATCGGAGGAGCCGCTCCGTCACTCGCTCTGATTCAGAAACTCCACAAGAGTAACTGCACGCTCGCGCAAGGCTGGGGACTAACCGAAAGCAGCCCACAGGCCACAACCAATCAACTAAAAGCCCACATGAAGAACTGGTCCGAAGAAAACCAAAACGAAGTCCGCGCGCAAGCGGGCCTGCCCGTGCCATTTATCGAGCGCAGGGTCGTGACAGGACAAGGTGAGAATCCATTCGAAGAAGTTCCCTGGGATGGTCAGACGATGGGCGAAGTACAATTGCGCGGGCCATGGGTCGCGGCCAGCTATTACAACCTCCCCGCCGAGAATGACAAGTGGACAGAAGACGGATGGTTCCGCACCAGCGATGTTGGAACGGTGAACGCCGAAGGCTACCTGCGAATCGTCGACCGCACCAAGGACCTCATCAAATCAGGAGGTGAGTGGATCAGCTCGGTCGATCTGGAGAATGCGTTACTCGCGCATCCCCAGATTCGCGAAGCGGCGGTGGTCGCGGTCGCGCATCCCAAATGGCAGGAGCGTCCCGTGGCGATCGTCGTGGCGCACGAAGGCCCAAGGCCGTCCCCAGAGGCGCTGCGCGATTTTCTCTCTCCGAAGTTTGCCAAGTGGCAGCTGCCGGATGCCTTCGTCTTCGTCGAGGAGTTACCCCACACCTCGACCGGCAAGCTGTTGAAGGCAGAGCTGCGCCGACGGTTCCAGAACTGGGCGTGGGAGCCGCAGGAATAGTGTTCCACGTGGAACATATGTCCGAAATGTGCGAGTGTTCCACGTGGAACAGTTGACTGTATTGTACATACATACAATACAATGATGTACGTACATAGAATCGCTATGTCGATGCTTCTGTTGTTGATAGCGCTTCACTGGTTCGAAGAAGAAACCCCACACATCGCGACTTGCGCGACGTGTGGGTTGCCCGGGTGTGTGGGGCACCAGGGCTATTTCTTTCGCTCCTGCCAGTCGTCCAAGCCAGGCCTTGGTACGGGCTAGAACTCGATCAAAACTAGAAGATGAACTTCAGCGAGAACTGCAACTGACGGGGGTTGAAGACGGTTCTTGGCTGTCCGAAGTTCGCGTCCGGAGTCGCGGGAATAAATACTGGTACGAGCCCGTCTCCAACCCACACGCCGGGATTGCCGGCTGCCTGCTGAGTTGCGCATGACACCGCGCCCTGCTGGATCGCCCTGGTGGTCGCGTCATTGTAGTGGCTTGGAATGGCTGGACTGGAGCCACAGAATGCGGGCGAGCCGTAGACCGAGCTTACTTCGTCGATGTTTGGATGATTGAGGAAGTTGAAGGCATCCACGCTGAAATCGAGCATCCTGACTTCGCCGAGATGGAAATTCCGCGACAGGCGTAGGTCCCACGTGTATAGGGGCGGACCAGTGTAGGTGTTTCGGCGGACAACGGTTGAGCAGTCAACAACTGTGTCACAGGTGCCGCCCACGGGCGCGCCGCCGACACGATCGGTGCTGAGGCCGGCGACGTCGCCGAATACGTTCTGGCCGGCGAATAGCGTGAAGGGACGGCCGGATTGGAGCGTGATGATGCTGCTGAGTTCGAAGTTGCGCGCGAAGCTTTCTTTCGGAGTGGTTGCCGT
>JBAWBE010000452.1:0-4660 GCA_049589635.1 Terriglobales bacterium | reverse complement strand
CCAATAGGCAAGTAAGAAAAGCCCTGATTCAGAACGAGTCGGTCTAACTAGTCGGCAGCGTCGTGGAGTTTGTGGACAACGACCGGAATCGGGTTGTACACATGCCAGAAATCGCCTTTCGCTTTATCTCCGAATTCGACCGCTACCTTATTCTTGCCTCTGAACTGAGGCTTTACATAAACAACACGGCATTCGCGTTCTTCTTGAGTGAAGCTATTGACGAGAAGAACGGTTTGGCCGCTCTTCACTCGTGGCGCTAAGGCAAGCAACCCTCCGTGAGCGCTGACGGCATTCGTGGTGGTCACATCTCGAAAAGGACGATTGTCCGGTGTGCGTCCGTAAACGTGAACTGGAATACTCAATGGCAGGCGCTTGCTACGACGTTGGTTCTGCAGGTTCTGCATTCCGTGCCTCCCGCTGTGGGCTGTCCGCTGGGCACCCAATAAAATACCCCGGTCCGGTCTTTCAAGCAATAGTACTTCGAAACAGCGAAAGCGGCGCCTCGCCTGTGACCGCCGAGCAAGAAGCGGGGGCAGGTTTCCTGCGAGTTTCTTTGCACTCTCTTCGCCTAGGATTTGTTCTCGCGGCCCCACGAGCGCCGAGAAGACAGGAAACGAGATTGAGGCTTAGAGTCCGGTGGTTATCACCGCGCGAAAGCGCGCTTTCCGCTGAGCATCGTTCCTATGCTTCAGTCGCACGCTCCAGCAGAAGCGTCTGCGCTAATCCTCTGCGCCGGTCGAGGTTGCGCAGCCGCTTGCGGCATGTTAGTTTCCGGCTCGACTATGAGCGAAGACTCCATTTCATCCGCATCACGCAAACGCATCGCCGTGATTCCCGGCGATGGCATCGGCAAGGAAGTGATTCCCGAAGCTGTGAAAGTGCTGAAAGCGGCCGCAGCCGCGGGCAATCGCGAAGTGGCGCTGACGGAGTTCGATTGGGGAGCGGATCGTTACCTGCTCGACGGCGTCACGCTGCCGGGCGACGCAGTGGAAATGTTTCACCGCGATTTTGATGCGATTCTACTCGGCGCCATGGGCGATCCGCGCGTCCCGACCAATGTCCATGCCGCCGACATCTTGCTCGGCTTGCGCTCCAAGCTCGATTTGTATGTGAACGTGCGCCCCTGCGTGCTCTTCGATAAACGCTTCACGCCTCTGAAAGATCGAACTGAGAAAGATGTGAACTTCGTCGTCTTCCGCGAAAACACCGAAGGCCTCTACGTCCAGATGGGCGGCAATTTCAAGAAGGGAACTGCGGACGAAATTGCCATCCAGGAAGATTTGAACACGCGCAAGGGCGTCGAACGCATCATTCGCTACGCGTTTGATTTCGCGCGGCGGCGCGGGCTGCGGCGCGTGTGCATGAGCGACAAGTCCAACGCGCTCACGTTCGGCCACGATCTCTGGCAACGCGTTTTCAAGCAGGTCCGCGCCGAATATCCCGAAATTGAATCATCGCACCAGTACATCGACAACCTGCTGATGCAAATGGTCCGCGATCCTTCGCAATTCCAGGTGATCGTCACCTCGAATCTTTTTGGCGATATTGCCAGCGACCTGGGCGCGCAATTGGCCGGCGGCCTGGGCCTGGCACCGTCCGGCAATATTCATCCCGGACAGGTTTCGCTCTTCGAGCCGGTGCACGGCTCCGCGCCGAATATCGCTGGGAAAGGAATAGCGAACCCGCTCGGCTCGATCCTGACGGTTGGAATGATGTTCGAGTATCTGGGCTGGCAGCGCGAAGCCGACGGGATTGACCGCGCCGTGCGCGCTGCACTCAAAGAAGGGAAGACGCCCGCCGAACTCGGCGGCACGCTCGGGACCCGCGAGGTCGGCGATTGGGTGGCAAGCTTCTTGGCGAAATCCGGAGTCGCGCGTTAATCGCTGGCGAATCGAGGGCCGGGATTCAGCGCAGGTCGCATAGGCGCAAAGATAAGTTCACGAAAAATTCCACGCTTCTATTTCAAGTCCAACTTTAACCAGGGCACTTCGCGCTCCGGCTCAGCCGCATCCTCAAATTCTTGCGTCGACTCGGCCGCAGCGAGACCTAAAGCAACGCATGAAGGATGCATGGCGGCGCGCAATGCCTGCGGACTTCATTCAACAATCGCAATAGACGTCGGCGCAGCGACACTGCAACCGAAATATCAATTACTCTTGATCGCGGGACCGGCCTGCTCGATGCTGCCCTCAACCAAATCGGTCTTGATCGTCATCTTTTGATTGGGATCAAGTGATACATCCGTTTCAAACGGCTGGTATCCCGCGAGGCCAATCCTGATGTGGTGTTTGCCGGGAGCGATCAACATCGCGCGACCGACACCTTGAAATTGATTGGCTGTCCCGGCAAATTTTCCGTCAACGAATACGGCGGCACGCTCCGGCGTGACTTTCAGTTTCACCTGTGCGTTGGAAGCTGAAAACATCGCCCTCGGATCTCTTTCCAGAGTGACAGTGAGGATGGTTTTCTTTCCCGGCTCCGTCACGATTTTCTGATCGTTATCGAGATAACCGGTCTGCCGCACCGAAATCGCGTGCTCGCCCGGCAGCAGCAGCACTTTCTTGTCGCCCTTCAATTCGCTGACGTAGCCGACGTACTGGCCATCCACCCATACCCCGGCCGTCTTTTCAGGCTTCGTCTTGCCCACGAATTCGACTTGTCCCATCACCTGATTAGGGGTTGTCGCGCTTTGCTGGGTCTGAGCCGACAACTCGCCCGGAAGCAAGCTAGCCGTGAAGATGGCTGCGGCCCCAAGTAAGCCTGATAAAGATCGGCCCAACCAGTGTGGACATAAGTTTCTGGACATTCTCGCTCTCCCTCCGCAACAGCTTTGGAATTGGTCCCGATGCAGCATCGGGCTGGAGTAACTCTTATTTTAGTCTCGTTCGCGCACACGGGTGGACATTTTGTGTGCAGTGGGGAATTTATTTTCGCGAAGTAGAGGATTTACTTTACGTTTTATTGCGTATGCGCTCATCGGTGCAATTCAACGGCCTCTTGAATTGTCGGCGCGCCAGCCGTTACGAACTTCAAGTGTTGCCAGCACGCCCGCGCTCTTGCGTTAGAGCTCCCGCAACGCCAGCGCCACCGGACGTCGCGCGGCGCGAATCGCCGGCGGCACTCCACCTACCGCGCCCATCAACAGCGCGAAGAGAAGTCCCATCGCCAGCAGGATCGGCGTAATTTGAAACGCGAACGCCACGTGCGAGAACGTCTGCATATTCATCGTGCCGGTCGTGTACCCGTTGAGCTTCAAGACCGAGACGCAGCCGATCACTCCGCCGATGAACGCAATCACCAGCGCTTCGAAGACAAAAGAGAGCACGATGCTGAATTGAGAAAAGCCGATGGCGCGCATCGTGCCGATTTCGCGCGAACGCTCGGAGATCATCGCGTACATCGTATTCAGCGCGCCGATCACAGCGCCCACGCCCATAATCAAGACGACCAAGCCTCCAAGCACCGAGATTAACGTCGTCAGCACCTGCGACTGCCGCGCGTAATATTCCACTTCATGATCCACTTGAACTGTGAGCTTGGGGTCGGCCGTCACGGCATCCTTGAACTGCTGGAACGCGGCGGGCGAAGTGAGATGCACTGTGACGGACTGATAGAGATTCTCCGGCCGCTTATACACCTGATTCAGCACGCGACTGTCGGCCCAGACCTCGGAGTCGAATGAACTTCCGCCCGCGTCAAACACGCCGACGACTTTCCAGATTTGGCCGCCGAAGGGAATCGTCTGACCAAGTTCCAAGCCCTCGTAAGTCGAAGTCACGTTCTTGCCGATCACCAGTTCGGCCAAGCCCGGCTCGAAGAAGCGGCCTTCGACGATTTTGATGTTCGGACGCACTTTCAGCACAATCGGTGAGACGCCGCGAATTTGCACGTTGGCGTTTGTGCCGGTTGCTTTCAGGTTGAAGCCCGCGATCAAGACAGCTTCGGGGCTGACGAGGGGCTTGCCGTTATCGTGCGCCACGCCGGGCTCGTCTTCAATCGCTTGCACCTGATCGAGCGCCACAGAGCCGTCCAGCTCCGCGGAAGATCCCGCTCTGCGGATCAACACATTATCAGGCGAGCCAGAATTCACCAGCGTGGCACGAAACCCATGTGCCAGCGCCAACATCGCGACAAACACTCCGACCGTCCCGGCGATACCCAGCACAGCCGCGACGGCCGTGAGCCAGCGGACCTTCATGCTGCGCAGGTTATAAACGATAGGAACCGCCATGACCTAAGCCCTCCGCAGCGCATCCACCACGCGCAGCCGCATCGCATTCGTCGCCGGAATAATCCCCGCCATCATGCCAATCGTAATCGCCGCGGCAATCCCCAGGAGCATCGCCGAAATCGGCAGAATGAAGCTGTAAAGAACGCCGCCCGTGGGATCGCCGCCAAGCGTCATTAATTTCGCCAGAAGAATCCCGAGGATTCCTCCGATCAGCGCAATCGTCAGCGATTCTGCCAGCACGATGAACAACACGAAGCGATCGGAAAAGCCGACCGCCTTCATCACTGCCAGTTCGCCCATGCGCTCGCGCACGGAAAGCGCCATGGTGTTGCCTGTCACGAGCAACAAAGTGAAAAACACCACGCCGCCGATCGCCATAATCAAAAACTCAATGTTTCCGGCCTGTTTCACCCATGATGCGGTCATCTC
>JBAWBE010000451.1:0-29925 GCA_049589635.1 Terriglobales bacterium | reverse complement strand
GCGGTAGGGAAGACTTCGATAGCGCGAGTGGAGGGCATCGAGTAATTCTAAATTGGGTAACTAAGTAATTTTATAATCAAGTAAATTTTTGTTCCGAGGCGCACTCGAAATCACAAGGCACGCCGTGCGATTTCAAACTACCCAATTACCTAAAGACGAAATTACACATTATTTTTCGAAGTTTCTCCAGCGGCGCCCGTCGCGTTCCATCAGTTCGTCGGAGTCTCTCGGACCCCAGCTACCGGAGGGGTAGTTCGGAAAATTTCTGGGCGGCAGCGCTTTCCACACATCGAGCGCGGGATTGACGATGCTCCACCCGGCTTCGACCATGTCGGCGCGCTGGAAGAGCGTAGCATCGCCAATCATGCAATCGTGCAACAGGCGTTCGTAGCCGGTGGAAGGCGTCTGGCCGAAATAATCGGCATACGCGAAGTCCATGTTCACTTCCCCGAGCTGCATGGAGGGGCCGGGCGTCTTGGCGGCGAAGCGCAGCGAGATGCCTTCTTCGGGTTGAATATGCAGGACGAGCTGGTTCGGCATCATGTTTTCCACGCGCGTTTCGCGGAAGAGCATGAACGGCGCGCGCCGGAACTGAATCACGACGTGCGTGTTTCTGCCTCCCATGCGCTTGCCGGTCCGCAGATAGAAGGGAACTCCGGCCCACCGCCAGTTGTCGATGAGGAGACGCATGGCGACGAAGGTTTCCGTGCGCGAGTCGCGAGGCACGCCTTCTTCCTCGCGATAAGCGGGCACGTGCTCGCCGTCAATGGTGCCTTCGCCGTATTGTCCGCGAACGGTTTTGCTGAGCACGTCTTCGTCGCTGAACGGCTGAACGGCGTGCAGAATTTTGGCCTGCTCGTCGCGCACCGCGTTGGCCTCAAAAGAAATCGGTGGTTCCATGGCGGTCAGCGTAATGAGCTGCATGATGTGATTGGGCACCATATCGCGCAGCGCGCCAGCGTTGTCGTAATAGCCGCCGCGCGATTCCACGCCCACGGTCTCGACGACTGAGATCTGTACGTGATCGATGTAGCGTCGATTCCAGATCGGCTCGAAGATTCCGTTGGCGAAGCGCAAGGCCAAAATGTTCTGCACCGTCTCCTTGCCGAGGTAGTGATCGATTCGGTAGATCTGGCATTCAGCGGCTACTTTAAGAAGTTGCTGATTGAGAGCCTTGGCCGAGTCGAGATCGTGGCCAAAGGGCTTTTCTACGATCACGCGACGCCAGTGGCCGTTTTCTTCGGTCATCAATCCAACGCCCGAGAGATGCTCGACGATGCCCCCAAAAAAATTCGGTGCGGTCGCCATGTAGAAAAAGAAATTGCCGTGCTTACCGTGATCCTGATCGACCTTCCCGAGAACCTCCTTAAGATGCGTAAAGGTGTTCGGGTCGTCGAAATCCCCGGCGATGTAGTGGATGCGCTCGACAAAGTCGTCCCAGATTTTTGGATCGATGGGAACGCTGGCAAACTTCTTGAAATCTTCGGTGGCCTTTTTGCGCGCATCTTCGTCGCTCATAGGGCTGCGGCCGAGACCGATGATGGCGAAATCGGGTGCGAGCAGTTGCTGGCTGGCCAGGTTGTAGAGTGCAGGGATGAGCTTACGGCGCGTCAGGTCTCCGGAGAATCCGAAGATGACCATGATGCAAGGATCGGCGACGCGTGCGGTGCGAACCTTCGCGGGACCGGACTGGACGTCTGTGTCGGTGTCAGTATAGACCATTCGTTCCTCAATAAAATCCGATGAGAGTTATGCGTTCTTGGCTTCAAACAGATTAGCCACGAGTTTCCAGCCGCGCGAGCCAGGATCCACACACCAACTTTCTTCTCATGTGCAATCGCTCATGGCTCTCACTTGTGGCTCGCAGCTACCACGTATTGCTTAACTCTTGCCCGGCGGTTTCAGCTCCACATGACCGCCGAATTTCTGGCGCATCGCTGAGAGCATCTTGTCCGCAAAAGTGTGCTCCTGGCGCGAACGGAAACGCGCGTAGAGCGCGGCCGTCAACACTTCCGCCGGAACAGCCTCTTCGACTGCCGCCTGAATGGTCCAGCGTCCCTCGCCGGAATCCTGCACGTAGCCGCTGTATTCGGTGAGTTCCGGATTTTCTACCAGCGCCATCGACGTGAGATCGAGCAGCCACGAACTGATCACGCTGCCGCGCCGCCAGACTTCAGCGATATCTGGCAGGTTAAGGCTGTAGCGAATATTGGCCGGCAGATCCTTGCTGGTGGCATTTTTGAAAATGTCGAAACCTTCGGCATAGGCCTGCATGATTCCGTATTCGATTCCGTTGTGCACCATCTTCACGAAGTGGCCGGAGCCCGAAGGGCCGCAGTGAATGTAACCATTTTCCGCAGTGCTATCGGTGCGCTTTTCAAACCCTGGGGTACGCGGAATATCTCCGCGCCCCGGCGCCAGCGTTTTGAAGATTGGGTCCAGCCGCTGGACAGCCTCTTTCGGCCCTCCGATCATCATGCAGTATCCGCGTTCCAGTCCCCAGACGCCGCCGCTTGTGCCGACGTCCACGTAGTGCACGCCCTTGGCAGCGCACATTTCGGCGCGCCGAACATCATCCTTGAAAAACGAATTGCCGCCATCAATGATCGTGTCGCCCTTTTCCATGCGGGCAAGCAGCGTCAGCACCGTCTTTTCGGTAGCGTCGCCGGAGGGAACCATAACCCAGGCGGCGCGGGGCGCATTCAGGTTCGTGACGAGATCGTCGAGCGAGGTAGAGCCGGTTGCGCCTTCGCCGGCGAGTTGTTTCACAACATCGGGGCTAAGGTCGGAGACGACGAGTTGATGGCCGCCGTGCATGAGGCGGCGCGTCATATTCGCCCCCATGCGGCCGAGGCCCACCATTGCGAGTTGCATTGATTCTCCTTAGTTTCGAGCCAAAAGCTTCGAACCGCGAACAACCTGATGTGGGTCGGGTTGCTCGTGGCCATATTCTCGGAGTTATGACTGCTGAATAATTTCCGCCAGCTTCTTCAATCCTGCCTTTACATCGCTGCCCATGTGTACTCGGAGCGCGCGCCGCTTGCGTTCGGCAAGAACCGCGAAGTCGCCCCGGGCCTGCGCCGCTTTCACGATACCGAAAGTGTATTTCTGCTGTGGTACTGGAAAATCGTTCGCGTCGTCGCAGGTGATCTGCAAAAACACTCCACTATTGGGCCCGCCTTTGTAGGCTTGCCCGGTCGAGTGCAGGAACCGCGGCCCGAAGCCAAGGCAAGTGGCGACATACTTTTTGTCGCGCACGTTCATGCGCATCGATTGCAGCAATTCTTCGTGCTCCGCGTTCATTTGTAGGTAGGCGAGTACCGCAAAATAGTCGCCTTCTTTAATGCGGCCAAGGTGCGCGCGCAGGTAGTTCTTCAAGGAACGGTCACTTCCCACCGCGACGGCCAGGTCGGCCGCGTTCTTTTCATCAGTGAAGAGTTTGAAACCTGCTTCATCAAGGATCGGAGTTTCGGCAGGCAGAGAGCCCTTGGCCTCGTACTCGCTCGTCAGCTTTCGGGTTTCGATTTTGCTCGCCTCCACGTCCGGCTGATTGAAGGCGTTGATGCCGATGATCGAGCCTGCCACCGCGGTTGCAATCTCCCAACGGAAGAATTCCTGCCCGAGGTTGTAAATATCGGAGATGGTAACGCGGACGACGGGCTGCCCGGATTTTTCGAGAGCCGCGACTTTGGCGTCCTGTTCCGCGTCAGGCTCGGATTCCAAACGAAGATAGGCAAAGATACGGTCGTTGCCGTAAACCTCGGGCGCTCCCAGCGTTTCGCGATCGACCGGGATAATACCCTTGCCGATCTTGCCGGTTGATTCGGCGATTAGTTGTTCGAGCCATGCCCCCAAATCGTGAATACCCGGCGAAGTGATGAGCGTGATTTTGTCGCGGCCCTGCGCGTTGGCAGTGCCCAAGATGATGCCGAGCATGGCTCCGGGATTTTCGGCGACCGGGACGGCGGCAGTGCAGGCGTCGACCATTTGCTTGGTGCGCTCGAGAAATTTCGCGGTGTCCATGCCCATCGCAGCTGCTGGAACCATTCCGAAATTTGACAGCGCGGAGTAGCGCCCACCGATCGATGGCAGTCCATAAAAAATGTGCCAGAACCGATCGCGCTCGGCGACGCCTTGCATCTTGGAACCAGGGTCAGTGATGGCGATGAAGTGGCTGCTCGCCTTGTCGCCGATGGTCTGCTGCGCTCGTTCGAAGAAATATTGCTTGTAAATGTTCGGCTCGAGTGTGCTGCCGGATTTGCTGGAGACGACGAATAGAGTCTTAGCGAGATCGATTTTGCTTTCGACGCTCTTGATCTGAGCGGGATCGGTAGAGTCAAGAATATGCAGCCGGGGGAAACCAGGCGCTTGTGGAAACGTGAGCGCGAAAACTTCAGGGCAAAGGCTCGATCCGCCCATCCCAAGCAGAAGAATGTCGGAGAAGCCACCTGCTTTTACTTCGCCCGCAAACTCTTTCAGCTTTGAAGCGCCGGCGACCTGATCGTTGACGATGTTGAGCCAGCCCAGCCAGGAACACTCGTCTTCATTTGTCCAAAGAGAGGCATCGTGCTGCCAGAGCCGTCTTACTTTTCCGTGTGCGCGCCAGTCGCTAACGTTTTTTTTTACGGCATCGTCCAGTCCGGCGGGAAGCTTGGCCGCTTGTGCGTTTACCTCCGCCGTCGCCGGACGGCGTGTATTTTTCTCGACCGCCTCAAGCAGCTTGTCGAAAGCGTCGGCGAAGAGCTTTACGCCGTCGGCAGTCAGTTTGTCGGTCACTTCCTTCATCGAAATGCCGGCAGCAGCGAGGTCTGACATTGTTTTTCGTGCGCCATCCACATCTTCCGTCAGGCTCTGGCGCGGCTTCCCGTGATCGCGAAACGCTTCGAGCGTGGCGGGCGGCAGCGTGTTGACTGTGTCCGGTCCGATGAGTTCTTCGACGTAGATCACGTCGCGATAGCTTTTATTTTTTGTGCTGGTGCTTGCCCACAGAACGCGCTGCGTCTGCGCGCCTTTGGCCGCCAGCGCCTTCCATCGTGGAGTGGAGAAAATGCCTTCGTAGGCTTCATAGGTAAGCTTGCCGTTGGCGATGGCCACCTTGCCCATGATGCTTTGCAACTTCGCTTTGCGCGCCGGGTCGGATTCCGCTTTAAGTTTGTCGGCGGCCAGCGAATCAATCAGCGTGTCGATGCGGCTGATGAAAAAGCTGGCAACACTCGCGATGCGGCCGACATCGCCGCCCGACGCGGCGAACCGCTCGACTCCTTCGATATACGCGGCCGCAACTTCCTCGTACACGTCCTGCGCAAAGAGCAGCGTCACGTTGACATTGATGCCCTCACTGATCAGTTGGCGGAACGCCGGAATGCCCTCGGGCGTGCCCGGCACTTTGATCATGACGTTGTCACGGGCGACGGCGGCCCACAAGCGGCGTGCTTCGTCTAGCGTGCCATCTGTGTCGTGGCCAAGATACGGAGACACTTCAAGACTCACGTATCCATCGCGGCGTTTGGTGCTCTTGTATACCGGCTTCAGCAGGTCGGCGGCGTCCTGAATGTCGCGAATAGCCAGCAGTTCGTAGCGTCCCTTGGCGTCGAGGTCGGCGCGGTTCGAAAAAGTGTCGAGGAAATCCTGGTAAAGTGTGGATTCGCCGATCGCCTTTTCAAAAATCGAGGGATTCGATGTCATGCCGCGCAACCCATCGTCATCGATCAGACGCTGGAGCTCGCCGCCTTTCAGCAGATCGCGACGAATGTAGTCGAGCCAGATGGATTGGCCAAAAGTTTGAAGCTGTTTCAGCGGGTTGACTGCCTTCGCGGTTTCAAGTGTAGATACCGGGTTCATGACGATCTCCTAAACTCAGTCAGGCCCAAGACTAAGGGCCCAGTTTTAAGACGCTAAGAAGTTACGAAATTGTTACTTGCCGACTACTTTCCGACGAGTTCGCGCGCCTTTTGCACGACCGCGTCAGACGTGAAGCCGAACTTCTTCTGCAAATCTTTCAAAGGAGCGGAAGCCCCGAACCTGTGCATTCCGATGACGGCACCCTTCAGGCCGACATACTGCGACCAGCCCAGAACTGCGGCCTGCTCGACGGCCACTCGCGCCGTTATCTCGGGAGGCAGTACCTGGTCGCGGTAGCTCTGATCCTGATGATCAAAAATATCCCATGACGGAATGCTGACTACGCGGGCGCGAATGCCTTCAGCCTTGAGTTTCTCGTAGGCGTCGATGCAGAGATAAACTTCGCTGCCCGTCGCCATCAGAATCACCTGCGGCTTGCCGCCTTCGGCTTCGGCCAGAATGTAGCCCCCGCGGGCCACGCCCGCAGCCGACGCATATTTTGTCCGGTCGAACGTAGGAAGAGCTTGCCGCGTCAGAATCAGCGCGACTGGCTCTTTTTTCAACTTCATGATTATCTTCCACGACTCGATTACCTCGTTCGCGTCCGCCGGCCGCAGCGTCATCAGGCCCGGCACTGCGCGCAGCGTAGCTAGCTGCTCGATCGGTTGATGCGTCGGTCCGTCTTCGCCGACGCCGATCGAATCGTGTGTATAGATCCAGATGCTGGGGATTTCCATGATCGCGGACAGCCTGATGGCCGGCTTCATGTAGTCCGAGAAGATCAGGAACGTTGAGCCATAAGCACGCAGATTGGACAGCACCATGCCATTAACGATGGCGCCCATAGCATGCTCGCGGATTCCAAAGTGGAAGTTGCGGGCAAGGTAGTTGTTGGCTTCGAAGTCGCCGACGCCATCGAACGTCAAACGCGTTTTGGTTGACGGATACAGATCGGCCGAGCCGCCCATCAACCACGGATCGTTCTTCGCAATCGCATTCAGTACCTTGGCCGATGAATCGCGCGTTGCCACGCCTTTTGCGTCCGCCGGGAAAGTGGGAAACTCTTCATCCCATCCGTCGGGGAGTTCGCGCTGGGTCATGCGCGTGAAATGGTCGGCCATATCCGGATATTGCTCGCTGTACTTCTTAAATTGTGCGTTCCATTGACCACTCAATTGCGCGCCGCGCTTGCCCATCCCATCGCGGAAATTCTCGCGAACTCCGTCCGGCACGAGAAAGTGCGCGTCCTCGGGCCAGCCGTAAACTCGCTTCGTGAGTTTGACCTCTTCTTCGCCGAGCGCTTCGCCGTGGGCCTCTTTCGTGTCCTGACGATGCGGAGAACCAAAGGCGATGTGGCTGTCGACAATGATGAACTTGGGACGGTCAGTAATGCCCAGCGCCCACCGATACGCGCTGGCCAGCGCGTCGAGACCATTCGCGTCTGTAACGTGATTGACGGCCCAACCATATGCCTTGAAGCGTGCGCCGATATCTTCGTCGAAGGCGAGGTCTGTCTTTCCTTCGATAGTGATGTGATTGTTGTCGTAAATCCAGCAGAGATTCGAAAGACGCAAATGACCCGCAATCGATGCGGCTTCCGAAGAAATGCCTTCCATCATGTCGCCGTCGCCGCAGAACGCCCAGATGTTGTAGTTGAAAAGCTCGAAGCCCGGACGATTGAAATGCCCGGCCAGCCAGCGCTCGGCAATGGCAAAGCCGACGCTGTTCGCGACTCCCTGCCCGAGCGGTCCGGTAGTGGTTTCTACGCCCGTGGTCACCCCATATTCGGGATGGCCCGGAGTCTTGCTGTCGATCTGCCGAAAGGCTTTGATGTCGTCAAGCGAAACCGCCGGTGTAGAGAGAACTTCACCCTTTGCATTGACTTCGCGCACTCCCGCCAGATGCAGCAGCGAATAGAGCAACATTGAGGCATGGCCGTTGGAGAGGATGAAGCGGTCGCGATTAGGCCAGTGCGGATCGGCTGGATCGTACCGCAGGAACTGCTGCCAGAGGCAGTACGCTACCGGCGCCAAGGCCATGGGAGTTCCCGGATGGCCCGAGTTTGCCTTTTGCACCGCATCCATAGAAAGAGTACGGATAGTGTTGATACTAAGCTGATCGAGTTGCTTTCCGGTGACGACAGCCTGGTCACTCACTGCCATTAAGGCTCTCCTCGCAAGTCAGCATGACTTGGCTTCTTTAGATGAAGGTGGCGGCGTTTTGATGCCGAGGTTATGCACAAGCGTTTTCTATCCGGTTGACGGTGGGTGCACGCGAGTCAAGACATAATTCTACACGTTTGAATCGGCTGGTTGCCTGCCGGTCAGTGATAAGAACGAAGAAAAAGGTATACCCAGCGGAAGCACGTAAGGACACAGAGAAAAACCTGCGTCCAACCGGATCATCCAAAGATCAGGCTAGTAAAGACTACGTCAGAAAGACTCGTGCTTGCGTGGTTCGGTGTTGAAGTGTCGAGGCTAAGGCGTCAATGTCCACTGGCGAAACGTTGACTATCGCCGGGTCAAGAATGGGAAGGCGGTTGCTGCCAACGGCGTCACGGCGGACCTGGATCAGCAGGGCCTGAAGCGCTTGCGGGTCATATTTTTGCGGCGACAGACGGATTAGTTCCTGAAGTGCAGTTCCGACCGACAAACGCGCACGGTAAGGGCGCTCGGTCGTCATGGCGTCAAAGGCATCCGCCAAGGCGATGATTCGCACCGCTCGCGGCATCTCGTCCCCATGTAGCCCATCGGGGTAGCCCGAGCCGTCGGCGCGCTCGTGATGCCAGCGCACGATCTCGGGAATTTGCGGCCATGGGAACTGCACGTTGCTGACGATCTGGTGGCCGACGGTAGTGTGGTCCCTCATCGCGCGCGATTCTTCGTCATCGAGCGACGTAGTCTTGGCGAAGAGGTGCGTATCGACGGCAACCTTACCAATATCGTGCAGGTAGCCGGCCGAGCGCAGCGGCGCGACTTCGCTCGGTTCCATGCCGAGCGCTTCACCGATTGCCTGGGCATAGCGGCCGACGCGCAGCGAGTGCCCGTGAATGTTGACGTGCTTTACGTCGATGGCCGTAGCGAAGGCCTCAAGCGCGTTGTCGTAAAAACCGTGCAGCGAGGCGAGCAAGCGCAGATTTTCCGCTACGCGCTGCGCCAGCGTCTGGTTGAGCGTGTGATTTTGAATTGCCAGGGCCACGTAGCTCGCGATCATTTCCAGGGCGGCGAGCGCGTCTTCTTCGTAGATGGCGTCGCCGACGCGCCGGCCCAGGGCGATTGCTCCCACTAGCTTGCCGCGAACCTTTAAAGCGCAGATGCAACGGAAGAGTTCGGGCGCGACGTTCCCGTTTGAACTCAGGTACGCGTCGATATTCTTGCCGTCGAGGGCGACCGCTCCAGTCGATGCGGTCAGCATATGAATGTGCCGGGGAAGCAGACGAATGAAGGCCGGATCGGGGATGAGAGCGAATCCTTGCGCGTCCAGCGACGAGAGAGTGGACGGCCGATCGCCGAATGAGAACAACACAGCTTCTCGTGCGCCTGCTGCCTCGATGACCGCTGAGAGGATGGCGCGCGTGGTTTGGCGGAAGTCACGGTCCGCCGTCAGTTCGGGGCCCAAGTCGGCCAGGGCTTCGACTGTGCGTAGAAGCTTTTTGAGATTCGATCCTAGCAATGCCGTAGCGAAGCTTGCCAGTTAACCAGAGCGATAACAGCGTAGCACCGCGCGAGCAGCGAAATTGTTGGTTAGTTTGATGCCCGACCAAGGTGCCACCTCCCACAAAATCCCGGGTAGTTGCCTCGGCTGCTTTTCACAAACGGGACACCGCGACAATGAGGCACACAGAGACAAAGAACGATCCGATTTGCCCTGCATGAGCCGGTCGTCAGGAGTTTTGACAAGGTTCAACGGTGTCTCTTTCTCTCTCTGTCACGCTGTAGTGAAAAAGCCTGAATTTGATCTCCACCGTACCACGCTTTGCCTTGACAGGCGCGGGAAGTTGGCTCATACTCCGGTGCAATTACCGCCCTCGCCACTTCGGTTTTCGCGTAACGCGTTTTGGCTTACGCCAGTCAAATTCCTACGAATTGAGAGTACAAGTGTGGCTGTAACTCAAGCGCGAAACATTCTTCCCGAGAAACCTCTAAATGACGGTCGCACTGTGGATTCAGGTGCTCGCCTTCAGCGCAACGGCGATCCGGACGAACCGCAACTGCTCTCGACGCTACGCGAGTTGGTCGCCGCCGGAGAGCACCGCCTCGACCCCATGCTGGCGGCGATCGCGGATGGCGCTCTGCTTTTAACCGGTGCTACCGGCGTCGCGATCGCAATGTGGAAAGATGGCGCCATGGTTTGCCGCGCGCGCAGCGGCGAAACGGCTCCGCCGCTGGGCGCGCAGCTCAGCGCGGACAAGGGGATTTCAGGCGAGTGCCTCCGCACGGGCAAGGTTCAGCATTGCGTTGACACGGAGAAAAACCGCCTCGTCGATGTCGAAGTGTGCCGCACCCTGGGCCTGCGTTCGATTGCCGTGCTGCCCATTCAGGGATGGCGTGGAGTCAACGGAATTCTCGAAGCATTCTCAACCGAGCCCGCGGCGTTCAATCCGCATCATTTGGGGGTCCTCGAGCAACTCGCGGGTCTCGCGGAACGAGCGCGTGCCGCGAAACCGGTGGGCGCTTCGCCGACCGTGATTGTTCAGACGCTCCCGGTAGTGGCGCCGGTTGAGAAGCCCGAGCCGGTTGGCCTTCTGCCAGCCTCCGATCGGTTCGTTGACTTTGCGCGAGCTGTGCTAGGCAAGCGGCCGCTGATGCTGGGCGCGATCGGACTGCTGACGATTATCCTGCTTGGTTTGGTGATCTGGCTCGGCTGGCGCGGCAACGATGGAAACGAAAACAAAGCCCAAGCCGCCGCCCCGGCTATGCCATCGGCCTCGACCACGGTCATGCCAAGTCCGATGGCGCCCTCCGCCGCAAGTCCAGGCGATAAGCGATCCTCCGATCGTTCTGCGGCAGATCATTCTCTGGCAGATCGTTCTCTGGCAGATCGTTCTCTCCCAGATCACGCTGCGAAAGATCGTTCTGTCAAAGATCAGCAGGTCGCAGGGCAGCGCCTGCCCGACAACGACTCCGTTTGGAAGGCAAATCCAGGCGGTCAGTCTCTTCTGGTTTCGAGCGGCAAGCCTTCGGCCGCGCGAACTTTGAAAGTTGGCGCCGAATCGACTGCCGTTGAACTTCAGAAGAATAAAAACAAGGGAGCGCTTACGCCTTCGAGCGCGAGTGGTCCCACCGCGAGCCCAGCGAAGCAGCCCATGCCGAGAGACGAAACCGCTTCGCTCGGACCGCCTCCTCTAGCCGTCGATCAGTCGGCATCGTCAATCAATAGCGTTCTCTCGTCGAAAGCCTTAGTGCCCGCGCTCTCCCCGCAGCGAGTTTCGCAAGGAATCTCCGGCGGGCAGTTAATTCATCGCGTCCCTCCTGTTTATCCGCAGCAGGCTAAAGTGCTGCGCATGGAAGGCAAGGTCGTGCTCGATGCGATGGTGATGGAAGATGGCAGTCTCCGCGATGTGAAGGTTGTGCAGGGACCACCGGTTTTTACGGTTTCGGCCCTGGATGCCGTCAAGCAGTGGCGCTACAAGCCTTTTGTACTGGACGGAAAAGCCGTGAAAAGCCCGATGCGAATTATGGTGGACTTTAAGTTGCCGGGGCCGAGGTAGGGTTTTTAGCGCTCAGTAGTGCTCCACGACGTCGAAGCATGCGCTACTCCTGACGACCAGCGACGGACGACGATCTCTAAACTCCCACCGGAAACGGCTTGCTGTGGGTCTCCGATCCAACCTGCAATCCTGCCAGGCGGCCTTGCAGTAGTGACATCAAACCCGTGCACCAATATCCAATTACAAACAGCAGCAAAAACGGTACCGTGAAGTAATTCTCGTTGTCGATTGCGTAATAAACCGTGAGCGCGAAGTAGCATCCGATCGCCAGCTCAATCCATGGAACCCAGCCCAAACGCTTCCGATACTTCTTCGCGCCCACCTTGTCTTTTCTCGTTTCCACGCGGTACTTGGGAGTGCGCACAAACGAAGTCTGCTTGCCGACCAGTGCTTCCAGCACCGCCCGCGTGTTCGTGATGGTCAGCCCGATTCCGAGCGCCATGAGCAGCGGAAGATAAAGCAAAGACCGCGGCCAGCTCTTAGGAAATAATTCCTTTTGCGAAACCAGATAAAAGCTTGAGATGGAAAACGTCGACGCCATGAAAAGCGGCAGATCGATATAAAGCATCTGGAACCATCCCTGATAAAACCGGATGACCATCGCGGGCAGAAGCAGCACCGAGAGCACGATCATCAACGGATAGCTGAGATTAGCCGTCAGGTGATACCAGGCCTCGACTTTTTGGTGGCGCGAAGCTTCGCTCGCAAAAACTTGCGGCAGAATTTTCTTGGAGACCTGTATCAGCCCCTTAGCCCAGCGCGCCTGCTGCGTTTTGAAAGCCGTCATCTCCACCGGAAGTTCGGCCGGGCATTCGACGTCTTGTAGATACAGAAACTTCCATCCTTTTAATTGCGCGCGATACGAAAGATCGGTGTCTTCGGTGAGCGTATCGTGCTCCCACCCTCCGGCTTCGTCGATCGCCTTGCGCCGCCACATGCCGGCCGTTCCATTGAAATTGAAAAAGACGCCGCTGCGCGCTCGTCCCGAGTGCTCCAGCACGAAATGGCCGTCGAGCAGAATCGCCTCAACCTGAGTCAGCAGAGAGTAGCCCCGGTTAATATGCGTCCAGCGCGTCTGCACCATCCCAATTTTGGGGTCGGTGAAATGATGAATGCACTTGAGCAGAAAGTCAGGAGGCGGAACGAAGTCGGCGTCGAAGATGGCAACAAACTCGCCCTTAGCGGATTTCAGCCCGGCTTCAAGCGCTCCCGCCTTGAAGCCGTATCGATTCTCGCGACGAATGTAGGTAACCGGATTTCCCAATGCAGCATAGCGTTCAACCAGGCCGCGCGCGACCTCGACAGTTTCGTCGGTCGAGTCGTCGAGCAGTTGGATGTCAAGCTTCTCGCGCGGATAGTCAAGCCGGCAAACCGCGTCGAGCAAGCGCTCAACGACATATTGTTCGTTAAAGATCGGGAGTTGCACGGTCACGCGTGGCAGTTCGTCGAAGTGGGCGGGAGGTTCGGTCGTCTTATTCTTTTTATGCTTGTAATAAAGATAAACCAGCCAGTAGCGATGTCCGCCATAAGCCGCAAGAATGATAAGTACGATGAAGTAAGGAATCAGCAGCGCAAGGTCAAATGCGTTGACCTGGTAGAGGCCCTGAAAAGTCTTGTCGAAGAAGTGCTGGCGAAGATACGGCCCCACGCCTTTGGAGGCGAGGATTAAGGCCAGTGATGTGAATCGGGAGCTGATGAAAGCAAACAGAGGCATGAATATTCAAACGGAAAAAGCCAGAGCAAGTATTGTAACGGAATCAGCCCCTGTGGCGGCAGACGCGCGCCTCGATAGCCCCTCAGCGCCAATCCTCACCTACAGCACTTAGTTTTACGTTGACGCTCTGATGTGCGCCCTCCTCGACTTTAACAGTCACCCCATTCGCCTCCTGCGATTTCAGAAAGTCGGGATCTCGGTAAACATCGTCGCTCACATCCTGCCAGGCGAATAGCGTATAGGTCCCCGGCGCAAGGCCGTGGATGGTGAAGTGCCCAAACTGGTCGGTGGCGCCGTCCCCAAAGCGCTCCGGAATCTTGCGATATCTCTCCTCAGGCACGGCCACAACCTCCACGTTCGAGACGGGTGCGTCATTTCCCTGCGAATCGCGGTCGGTCACCATGCCATCGATGATGGCTCCCTTCGTGCTCACAACAAGTTCAAGCACCGCAGGGCCGCTGAGCGCGAACGAAGCATCGATGTTGGCGCCGCCAAGGCGTGCGGATTTGAGGAAGTAGCTGTCCTGCCCGTTGCCGCCATAGAGACGCAAAACGTAATTGCCGGGGTTGACGTTCTTCCATGAAAAATTGCCTTCCCGATCCACTTGAGCATTCTCGCCAAACGAATCGTCGGATTTGAAGCCTCCGTTGTCGGCGACATCCGCCAGGCGCAGATTGATGGAGAATTGCGAGAGATCGAGCGATTGAGCGTCGGCGCGGAGACGGCCGGAGAGACTGAATGCGGGCAGAGCAACAAGCCTTACGCCCTCGACATCCGCGGCGGCGATCGTTACCTCCTGACGGGCAGTGAGGATGCTTCCTTCCGAGGTCGAGTACGCCTTCAGAATATAGGAACCGGGCGCGGCGCCATGAAGTTCGAATGTGCCGTCGGAGCCGACTTCGGCCGCTTGTACCTGTTCCCCGGTCTTGGTGGACAATTCAACGGTATGAGTTTCGCCGGCCGCACGACTGGTCACGATCCCCCGAATGCGATAGGTCCGAGTCGGAACTAACATCAGGTTGACTGGCATCTCATCTCCCGCTTTGAGCGCAAGCGGTGAGGCTTGAGCACTGTCGGTTGTGCCTGGATAGTAGGTGGTGACGTAGCGGGTCTCTGGTGGATCGCCGGTTGCTGGCGCGGCTTGGGCTCCCTGGTGCGAGTAATCGCGGAAGTCGGGCTGCGGCACCGCGGCAGCCCAGTATTGTCCGGGAAAGAGACCGGCGACGCGATATTCGCCGAGATCGTTGGTGGCGGCCATGCCGACCATTCCTCGCCTGCCCTTGCTGGGTACCCTTCGCTGGATGGTGACACGCACGTTAGACATAGGATCGCCGTCTTCATCCACGACGCGTCCCGTGATCACGGCTGTAGACAGCATATGAAAGACAAGGTCATCGAGCGGCTTGTCGGCTGGGACAGTTACGACGTTGACCTCGGCGCGGTGACCCCGGCCATTAACCTCGGCAAAACCGGTCTTCTCGAGGAAAACGCGGTAGCGGCCGGGAGTGATGTTGTCGATGCGGAAGTGGCCATCCGTGTCTGAGGTGGCGCTGTAGGTGCCATTCTGATGCTGGTCTTCACTGACCGCCTGCACCAGCACTTTCTTCACGGGATGACTGCCGGGTTCGTCAACAACGGTGCCCGCCAGGTAGAGGGAGTCATGTGCCGGCGTTACGCTCTGGGCATCCATTCGCGGCAAAAGGCTGAGGAGGAGCAACGCAAGGGCAAGGAATCGCGTCATGCAAAAATCAATTCAGAAAATATTGCCGGTAAAGTGTGTCGCGCTGCGCTGGCCGGAAGCCCGCATCTCGAATGATACGGCGCAATTCTTCTTCGGTTGTGCAGTTCGTAACTCCGGCCGCCCGCACCACATTCTCTTCCAGCATGACCGAACCCACGTCATTGCCGCCGAAGCGCAGCCCCATCTGGCAGACCTTCAGTCCCTGCGTCACCCAACTCGATTGCACATTCAGAAAATTCGAAAGGTACAGGCGTGAGATGGCGAGGACTTTCAAGTATTCGACCGCGGTCGCTTCGTCCCAGTGGCGTCCGCCGAGCGCGGTGTTTGTGGGCTGAAAGCTCCACGGGATAAATGCGGTGAAACCGCCGGTCTCTTCCTGAAGCCGGTAAATCGCCTCGAAATGATTGACCCGATGTTCGAAGGTTTCTCCCACGCCAAACATCATCGTCGCGGTGGTTCTCATGCCGAGTTGGTGCGCCGTGCGATGAACCCCCAGCCAATCCGCGGTCAGACATTTCAAGCGGGCGATTTTATAGCGCACTTCGTCGTCCAGAATTTCCGCGCCCCCGCCCGGGATCGAATCGAGACCCGAGTCGCGAAGACGGGCGATAGTGTCGCGCACGCTCAGGTCGCTGTATTCGGCGATGGCCAGAATTTCAGACGCGGAATAACAGTGCAGATGAATTTTAGGGAAGCGCTCCTTAATACCGCGCAGCATGCGCTCATGCCAGTCGATCTTAAGGTCCGGGTGCAGCCCTCCCTGCATGAGCACGCCCGTACCGCCCAGTTCGACCGTCTCGCGAATCTTTTCGTAGATGGTATCGAAGTCCAGAATATAGCCCTCTTTCGCCGCCGGTCCCTTAAGCGGCCGATAGAAAGCGCAGAAGGTGCAATACTCCGTGCAAAAATTTGTGTAATTAATGTTGCGGTCAATGATGTAAGTGACAGTACCTTCCGGATGCAGCCGTCGGCGAACGGCGTCCGCTTCCATGCCAATGCCGATCAGGTCATCGGATTGGAACATGTCAAGCGCTTGTTGTTTAGTCAGGGACATTATTACCCCGTAATCATTTTAGCGAGGAAAGCCGCTGGACGCGAATCTTACGCGATTCGAGGCCGCACCCGCGGCTTGGCGCCGGCGGCCGATGGGTTGTCGGATTTATGTCGGCGCTTATATTCGTAAAGCCCATACAACCCGCCCAGCACTGAAAAAGCGATCAGGGCTATAAGCACGGGCCAATAATACTGATCAAAAAACTTCAAAATGTTCCGTCCGTACGCATACCCAAGATAAGCCAGAATGATGTACCGCGCGCCGCGCCCCACGGTCAGCGCGGTCAGAAACTTCCTGGTCGGGTATTGCATGGCGCCCGCCGCGAGCAACATCGGGACAATCGGAAACGGCGGCGGAAGGAGCGCCGGGATTGCGACCGACGCGAATCCCCAGCGTTCAAAAATCGCATACACCTTCTTCACCTTCTTCTGAGAAAAGCGCTTTTCCAGCGTCTCTTTCCCGCCCTTGCGAGCCATGCGATAAGTAAGATAGCCGCCCAGCGCTGACCCCATCGTCGCCATGAGTGCGTAGTAGATCCACGGTTCGCGCCGGTGCGCTGCCAGCAGAATGGTTACCACATCCGTGCTGCCGGGCAGTGGGATCACCGAGTTGTCGATCAGACCCAGCAGAATCAGGCTCGGCCCACCCAGATGGATTAACCATCGCAGCATGTTCGTCGTAGCCGTGCGGGGCGCGGTGTGCGCAGTCGCATGCGCGCCAGTCTTGGCAACAAACAGCGCGACAATCGCGGGCAGACGCGGCATGGTCATTAGAAGCAGGATCGAGGTGGGCAGATGCAAGTTGATTGTAATCCTGTGTAATCAGGCCGCGCTTGGCTTGACTCAATTTTTGTCCGCTTGTAGGGTGCCTAAAGGTTTGCCGGTTCGGGGTCGTCTTCAAAAGGAGAACGAATGGTGGTTCGACTATGCGGTTTTCTGTCTTTGCTCCTGGTTGCTCTCGCGTTAACGGCGAGCGTTTTTGCGCAAAGCAAGTCTGACAGTGACGATTACGACGTCAAAGCCAACTACACAAAATATGAATACCGGATCGCAATGCGCGACGGCGTGCGTCTGTTTACTTCCGTCTACGTGCCAAAAGACAGCTCTCGATCGTATCCCTTCCTGATTGTGCGCACCCCATACAGCGTTGCTCCGTACGGCGTCGACCACTACCGAAAACACCTCGGCCCATCACGCGATTTCGACAGGTCGGGCTACATCTTCGTTTACCAGGACGCCCGCGGCCGCTACATGTCGGAGGGCGCATACGTCGAGGAGCCTCCGCACCTCGACAACAAGAAATCGAAACAGGATGTCGACGACTCGACGGACCTTTACGACACCATTGACTGGCTGCTGAAAAACATTCCCAACAACAATGGTAATGCGGGTATGTGGGGAATTTCCTACCCCGGCTTCTACACGGCGGCCAGCATGATCGATACGCATCCGGCGCTCAAGGCGGCATCGCCGCAGGCTCCCATGGTCGATCTCTTTATGGGCGACGACGCCTACCACGGCGGAGCGTTCATGCTGTCGGCCAACTTCGACTTTTACAGCTCGTTTATCCCGCAGAAAAACCCCGCGCTTCCGCCGAAAAACGAATTGGAGTTCGACTACGGCGCCAAGGATAGCTACGACTTTTTCCTGAAGGCCGGCCCGATCGGAAACCTGCGAAATTATCTCGGCGGCAATACCGCGCTCTGGGACGACCAGCTCAGGCACGATACGTACGACGACTACTGGAAAGTGCGCAACCTCGCGCCGCACTTTAAGAACATTCATTGCGCGGTGCTGACCGTCGGCGGATGGTTTGATGCCGAGGATTTGCAAGGTCCCCTGACCGAGTTTCGGGCGATCGAAGAAAACAATCCCGCGAACTTCAACGCCCTCGTCATGGGTCCATGGGTGCATGGCGGTTGGGCTCGTCTCGACGGAGAACGGCTGGGACACGTCGAATTTTTCTCGGATACCGGCGATTACTACCGGAAGAACATCCTCTTTCCGTTTTTCGAGCACTACTTGAAAGGCAGTGGCGATGCCAAGCTGCCGAAAGCTTATGTGTTTGAAACCGGGACCAATGTCTGGCGCCAATATTCCGCGTGGCCGCCGCCAAATGCCCACGCGCGGACGCTCTACTTCCACGCCAATGGCCTGCTCTCATTCGACGCGCCCCGCGCCGAATCTTCGTCGGCGGAAGATTCGGAGGCACAACCTTCGGAGGTACAGCATTCGGTAGTCGATGAGTACATAAGCGATCCGGCGAAGCCGGTGCCCTTTGTGAATTATCCCGCGCTCGACGTCCCCCAGGAGTACATGGTGTCTGACCAGCGCTTTGCCGATAGTCGAACGGATGTCTTGGTCTATGAGACTCCGGTGCTCCAGGAAGACGTAACCATCGCCGGACCGGTTTCGCCGCGCCTGTTTGTCTCGACGACCGGCACGGATTCGGATTTCGATGTCAAGCTGATCGACGTCTATCCCACAGACTATCCCGAGACGCAGGAAGCATCCGCAGGCGATCGGAAGCCTCGGAATGACGTGTCGTCCCCGAGCTTCACCATGGGGGACTTTCAGCAACTGGTCCGGGGCGAGCCTTTCCGCGGAAAATTCCGCCACAGCTTTGAAAAGCCCGAGCCCTTCACTCCCAGTAAAGTCGAGGAAGTCGATTTCAACATGCCAGATGTCGACCACACCTTCCGTCGCGGCCACCGCATCATGGTGCAAGTGCAGAGTTCATGGTTCCCGCTAACCGATCGCAATCCGCAAACCTTCGTGAATATCCCGGACGCCAAGCCGTCGGATTTTGTGAAGGCAACGGAGCGCGTCTATCACACGGAGGGACAGGCTTCCGGCGTAGTAGTGCAGGTGCTCGAGGGTACGAAGGTACAAGCGTCTAAATGAGGGGTGGTTATCGGTCGGCGGTCGTCGGCGATCAGTAGTCGCTGCAACCCCAAAACCTGACGACGAACGGCTAACGACCGACGACGGTTCTAAACAAACTCCAGCTCCCGAGCCGCCGGCAGCGCGCCGATTTCCGCGCCCAGCTGATAGAACAGCGCGAGTCCTTCCAGGCAGGGTGGGTCCAGATAGTAATGAATATTGCGCGCCAGGTAGGTGCGAACCGATTCGAGCGTCAGACGAAGGCGCGGCGCCCACTCTTCGGCGATTCCTTCCAGGTGTTCTCGCAACAGGCCGTGGTCGCGCGAATCCCGGAACACTCTGGCGATGGCCGCTCGGTCGCGTCCTTCAAGCGAGTCGCGCCGGACCGCCCAAAACGCAAACACAAATGACTTGCCAGTGCGGGCGTGCCATTCTTCGGCGAGATCGAGAGTAACGTACCGCTCGCGGTCGACTTGAAGCGCTGGGTCTCCAATAATCAAGGCTGCGTCGCACTCGGCAAGCATCGCGTCAAGATTGGGAGCCATACCCGCGTAGCCTCGGGGTCCGCCCAGCCATTTTGCGAAAAGAATCTTGGTAAGCGCCACCGAAGTCAGCGAAGAATTATCCAGTGCAACCGTGCGTACCCGTTCGATCGGCATTTTGCTGACGAGAAGAATTGAGCGCACGTCATTCCGCGCAGCGATCGCCACATCGGGAACAATGAGAAGGTCGGGTATGGTGGTGTATGCGGCGGCCGGAATGATCCCGATGTCGGCTGTGCCCTCGGCCAGCGCTCGCGCGCAGGCCGATGGAATGGTGTAAGAAATATCGAAGTCGGCGGCAGTTTCTTTGATGGCAACTGACGCGGCGGCTCCGAAGGAGGAGCTTGCGCGGCCGGCAGAAGCAGAGGGAGACGACACAGGTGCAGAATTCCCATGCTCGAGATCCCACATCAGGGGAGCTGTGTTGAGATAGGAAATAGCTGAAATCCTTAAGCGGCTCATCACTTTGCGAATTCTACCAAAAGTGATGTGTCGGCCATCATTGACAGCCGATCGGATCGTGGCTAAGGTCAGCGGAGCATGTCAAATGTATCCGCAAGCGCGACATCTGGCGCCTCACCAGTTGCGAACACCGAGTCCGGGAATTCCATCCCCACGAATATCGCTTCAACGAACACTGCTCCAAAGAGCGCTGATCCAACGAACCTTGCTCTAACGAACACAGCTCCGCGGAGCCTTGTCCCCGCCAAACCGCCCTCCGCCGAAACTCTCTGCTGGCTGGCGCTAGCCCTGACCGAAGGACTCGGCCCATCGCGCATTCGAAAGCTGGTCGACCACTTCGGCACCGCCGACCGCATTCTGCAGGCGAGCCTGACAGAGCTCGAAGCCACTGGAATGCGCGCAGTCTCAGCACAGTCACTAGCAACCGGCAAGTCGTTGGAGCTCGCGCAAGATGAAGTCGCGAAAGCGGCGCGGGCGAATGCAACCATCATTTCTCTGAGCAGCGCGGAGTATCCGCCAAGATTGAAAGAGATCTATGACCCCCCGGTGATTTTATTCGTAAAGGGCAGCATCGAACTCCTGTCAAAGCCGGGCATTGCTATGGTCGGCACACGGCACCCCACACCTTACGGCCTGGGAATGGCGGAACGATTGGCGACCGATCTGGCCTCGCGCGGACTGCTAATTATCAGCGGCATGGCTCGTGGTATCGACACCGCCTCACACCGCGGGGCGATTGCCGGAAAAGGCAAAACTATCGCGGTGCTGGGAACGGGTGTTGACGTGTTTTATCCCAAGGAAAACACGCGCCTCGCCGAACAAATCCTCGCGCTAGGCGGCGCAATCATCTCCGAATTCCCCATTGGTACCTCGCCAGTTCCACAGAATTTTCCCATTCGCAATCGCATCATCAGCGGCATGTCGGTCGGAGTGTTGGTCGTCGAGGCCGCGGAATATAGTGGTACGCGTATCACATCGCGCTGCGCACTGGAACAAAACCGCGATGTCTACGCGGTGCCGGGCAATGTAACTAACAAGAACTCATGGGGTCCAAACACGCTGATCAAGCAAGGCGCAAAGCTGGTAGCCACCTGGGAAGACGTATGGGAAGACCTCCCGGCAGACGTGCAAGCGGCCCTCAGTACGGGGCAGAATGAATCTCCGGTGCCTACAAACGCATCTCTATTTCCGGACGATGCTCCTTCGCCTCACGAGCAGAAGCTCCTCAAGCTGCTGAAGCCGGACGAGTCGACACACATCGACGAACTGGTAGAAATGCTCGAAAATGAAATGTCCTCCTCAGAGATATTCTGTGCGCTCTTCGAACTGGAGTTGAGCGGAAAAGTGCGGCAGTTGCCGGGGAAGAATTTTGTGAAGGCATTCTAGCTGTCAGTTATCAGTTGTCAGTTTTCAGTAAGAGCCGAGGCGCATCAATGCAAAGTTTTCGCAGTCTTAGAGTTTGGGACAAGTCGCACCAGTTGACTTTGGCTGTGTACTCTCAAAGCAAGGTGTTTCCCAGGGAAGAGATATACGGTTTGACAAGTCAGATGCGCCGCGCCTCGGCATCGATCGGAATGAACATTGCCGAGGGTTGTTGCCGGAAAGGCAGTGCCGAGATGGCTCGCTTTCTGCAAATAGCGATGGGGTCGGCCGGCGAACTTGAATATCAACTTTTGCTGGCCCGCGACCTTGAATATCTGCGAAATCCGGGATACGAGAGGCTTGCGGCACAGGTGGTTGAGGTCAAGCGGATGCTGTCGTCCTTGATGCAAAAAGTGAGGGCGGTTAACTGATAACTGACAACTGAAGACTGAGAACGGTTGTTGCAATCCGCCCATTCGTGCTAGCTTCAATTCCAATACCGCCAAAAGAAGGAACCATTGTCCAAAGGTCTAGTCATCGTCGAATCGCCCGCGAAGGCGAAAACAATTCAGAAATACCTGGGGAAAGATTTTACCGTCGACGCCTCTTACGGTCACGTCAAGGATCTGCCTAAGAGCAGCCTTGGTGTCGACGTTGAGGATAGCTTCGAGACCGAGTACGTGGTCATTCCCGGCAAAGAAAAGGTTTTGGCAAAGCTGAAGAAGCTTGCGCTCTCCGCTGACAAGATTTACCTGGCGCCTGATCCCGACCGCGAAGGCGAAGCCATCGCCGCTCACCTCGCCGATGAACTGGCCGACGACGGCAAGAAAGCCAAAAAAGGCAAAACTGCCAAAAAGGCCAGCAAGAAGGCAAGTGCAAAGAACGACGATCTGGACGACGGCCCGCGCATCCAGCGCGTAACTTTCAACGAAATCACGCAGCGCGCCGTCAAAGCCGCCTTCGAGCATCCTCGCGATATCGATCAGAACCTGGTCGACGCCCAGCAAGCCCGCCGCGTCCTCGACCGCCTGGTGGGATATCAGGTCTCGCCGCTGCTTTGGGATAAGGTCCGCCGCGGACTCTCGGCAGGTCGTGTCCAAACTGTCGCCCTCCGCTTAATCGTCGATCGTGAGCGCGAGATCAAAGCATTCGAGAAGAAAGAATATTGGACGATTGACGCCAATTTGGCGGCCAGCAAGCCCCCCACATTCGACGCGCGCTTCCTGGGCAAAGGCGAAGAAAAAGTTGAAGTCACAAACGGCGAGGATGCGGAAAAGATCCGCCTCGCTCTTGAGAAGGCCGATTGGGTCGTCCGTTCCGTAGAAAAGAAAGAGCGCCGCCGCAACGCGACTCCGCCCTTCACCACCAGCAAACTTCAGCAGGACGCATCGCGCAAGCTCCGTTTCAGCGTAAAGCGCGCCATGATGATTGCGCAACGTCTGTACGAAGGCGTCGAACTCGGCGAAGAAGGTCTCGTCGGCCTGATCACCTACATGCGTACCGATTCAACCCGCGTTGCCCCCGAGGCGATCACCGAGGTTCGCGAGTATATCGGCGGCGAGTATGGCACCCAGTATTTGCCCGAGTCCCCCAATACATATAAGGAGAAGAAAGACGCACAGGGTGCGCACGAAGCCATTCGCCCAACTTCAGCGGCGCGGCATCCGGATCAGGTCAAGCAGTATCTCCAGGAAGATGAGTTTAAGGTCTACAAGCTCATCTGGCAGCGCTTCGTGGCCTCGCAGATGAATCCGGCAGTCTTCGATCAGACGACCGTCGACATCGACGCAAAGTCCGGCAACGAAGTCTTCTGGTTCCGCGTAACCGGATCGGTCATGAAGTTCGATGGCTTCCTCAAAGTCTATGAAGAGTCCAAGGACAACAAAGACGAAGAAGACGAAGAGTTGAAGCACAAACTGCCGGCGCTCGAAGCGGGGCAGACTCTGACTCTAAAGGCCCTCAAGCCGGAGCAACACTTCACCGAGCCGCCTCCGCGCTACAACGAAGCCTCGCTCGTGAAAGAGCTTGAAGAGCGCGGCATTGGCCGTCCTTCCACCTACGCAACCATCCTGAGCACGATTCAGGAACGCCAGTACGCGCAAAAAGTCGGGGGCAAGTTTACTCCGACCGAAATCGGCCTGGTCGTTACCGATCTACTGGTCGAGAACTTCAAAGACATCTTCGATTTCCAGTACACCGCGCGCCTGGAAGAAGAGCTCGACGAAATCGAAGAAGGAAAAGAGAAGTGGAAAGACGCGCTCGCCGACTTCTACAAAAAGTTCGCCAAGGATCTCAAATACGCCGAGAAGCACATGGAAAACATCAAGCGTATGGAGAAGCCCACGGACGAAAAATGCGAGCGCTGCGGCGCGCCGCTCGTTATCAAGTGGGGCAAGCACGGTTCGTTCTATGCGTGCAGCACCTACGATAAAGAAAATCCCGACTCCTGCACGTTCACGAAAGAAAATCCGATTAATCTGCCCGACCTCGACTCCGCCGACATGCAGGAAACGGCGCAGGAGGAATACTGCGAAAACTGCGGCCGTGTGATGGTGCTGAAGCGCGGGCGCTTCGGCCAGTTCATGGCCTGCACCGGCTATCCCGATTGCAAAACCACGCGCCGCCTCGATCAGGGCAAGCGCGTGCCCGATATTCCACTCGACGAGAAATGCCCCGACTGCGGCCGCAATTTAATCATTCGTCACGGCCGCTACGGCGAGTTCACATCCTGCAGCGGCTATCCCGACTGCAAGTATGTGAAGCAGAACTTCATCGGCGTAAAGTGTCCTCTGTGCGGCGAAGGCGAACTGGTTGAAAAGCGCGCCCGCAAGGGCAACACGTTTTACGGCTGCTCGAAGTATCCCAAATGCAAATTCACGTCCGCAGCCAAACCGATCGCGGAAAAGTGCCCGTCCTGCGGCCACGATTACCTGGTTGAGCGCCTGCGAAAAGAGGGAACAGTAATCGCCTGCCCCAATAAGGAATGCGATTTCGAACGTGAGGTGCCGGGTGGAGCGAGCGCGGACGCGGCGAAATCGGGCGCAGACAACTAAGAGGTTGAACGCGAAATAATACTTCTGGTTACACGAGGGCGAGAACATGGCAAAAAAAGCGACGGCGCACGATGGACAGCTGATGTTGAAACTTTACGATCTCCGCCGCGAAGCGGAACTCCGCAAAGCAAGAAACTGGTTTCTGGTCGATTTCTGGCCGCTGAATGCCGATGACTTCGTCAAAATAGCCAACGCATTTCCCAGCCAGGAAAATAGCTGGCTTCGCCAGATCGGCGGTTACTGGGATATGGCGTCGTCTCTGGTGTTGCAAGGCGCGTTGCACGAGGAGCTTTTCCTCCAGCCTGGTTGCAGCGGAGAAATGTTTTTCTTCTTCGCCAAAGTTCATCCGTTTTTAAAAGAGATCCGCCAGAAGATGGACAATCCCGATGTGTGGGGAAACATCGAGCAAGTAGCCACCGGTTCAAAGGTGGCACGCAAACGGCTGGCCCGTGTCTCTGCCAACGTCGAAAAGCGGCGTGCCGCGCTCGCCAAGGCAAGGAAGTAGAGCTCCCGGCACATCTAAGCCGCGTGCCCCTGTGCGTCTGCTATCCTAGTGCGTTGTGCGGATGCTCTGGTGGTTTCTAATCCTGGGAGTCAGTCTGGTGCTGGTCGTGTCGGTTGCGGTTTCGCTCTACATGCGTGTGCGGAAACAAATGAAAACTTCCGCGGCGCAAAAAGTGGAATCCGACAGACCCGGCGATGCCGCGGACACAAACTCGCCGCCGGAGGCCTGATCCGCTACTAAAAGGAAATTAAGATGCCGGAAAATCTGCCAAGAAGTGCGACCAGCCCATTGCCATCCCGCGTGGGAGTTGGCGTTTTACCGCAACCCTCGCGCTCGCTCGAATGGGTCAAGCAGGCCGGAATCGTGATTAGTGCCAGCCTGTTCGTCGCGTTATGCGCGCGCGTAACGCTGCCGCTTCCGTTTACGCCTGTCCCTCTGACCCTGCAAAACTTTGGCGTACTGGCAATCGCGCTCATATTGGGCCCGCGTCGCGGGTTTGCGGCTCTCGCCCTCTATCTGGCGGAAGGCGCCGCCGGCCTGCCGGTGTTCAATCCAGCCGGACCCGGTGGTGTGGCGCAATTGTTCGGCGTCACCGGCGGCTTCTTGATGACCTATCCATTCGTCGCTTTCATTGCCGGCTGGATCTACGAGCGCACGTCGCGCCACTTCGCGTGGGCAGCGCTGGCTGGATTCGCCGGCGAAGTGATCCTCTTTGCCGGAGGATTGGGTTGGCTTTTCACGCTTACTCATTCATTCTCCCAGGCAATTCGCTGGGGTCTTTATTGGTTTGTATTCGCGGAAGTAATTAAAATTATGCTGGCCGCCGGTGCCGCCAGCGGATGGACCAACCTAAAAGCTAGAGACTAGAAGCCGCCTGACCCGAAAGCCAATCTTATGAGTACCGTATCTTCTCCAGTTCGTGAAATCACCGTGGCCCACAGCCCGGATTCCGATGACGCATTCATGTTTTACGGATTGGCTACCAACAAGGTGCGGGTGCCAGGCCTGCGTTTTAACCACACTCTGTGTGACATCGAAACGCTGAATCGCGACGCCCAGAGGGGCGTGTACGATGTCACAGCGATTTCATTCCATGCCTATCCCTATATTCAGAAGAATTACGCACTGATGTCATGCGGCGGAAGCGTAGGCGACGGATATGGCCCAATGCTGGTCTCGACCCGCCCGTTCACGGCCACGGAGATCAAGGGTAAAAAAATCGCGGTGCCCGGAAAGCTGACGACAGCATATCTTGCCCTGCAACTCTTCGCGCCCGGCATCGAAGTAGAGGTTGTTCCCTTCGATCAGATCATTCCGCAAATCCTGGAAGGGAAGTACGAGGCCGGTTTGATCATTCATGAGGGCCAGCTCACCTATGACAAATCAGGTTTGCATCGCGTCGTCGATCTCGGTCGATGGTGGCTGAAAGTTACTGGCCTGCCGCTGCCGCTCGGCGGAAACGCGATCCGCCGCTCGCTCGGCTCTGAAATGATGACGAGCGTCACTCAGGCACTGCGCGAAAGTATTCAGTACGCCATCGATCATCGCGACGAGGCGCTCTCCTATGCCATGCAGTTTGCCCGCGATCTCGATGCGCAACTCGCCGACAAGTTCGTGGGCATGTACGTAAACGATCGCACCCTCGACTACGGCGATGACGGCCGTGAAGCGGTGCGCCGTTTGCTCGACATGGGACACAAGGCCGGGATCATTCCGCAGGAACCTAAAGTGGAGTGGGTTTAAGGGGAAGCCCGAGCGCTGGCCAGGAGCGAAAAGCGTTACGCTGTCCGTCTTCTCGCTCGCCAGATTCCGAGCGCCACAAACTCCCACCACATCAGAGCGATGATCGTAGCTGCCAGCTGACCGATGAAGCGCGCCAGCGTTGAGTGGTTTGAGGGGATGCCATTCTCGGACCATGCCCGAAAGACGGCGCTCACCACCGCGATGGTCGTGATCGACGTGAAAGTAACGGTTTTTCGCTTTGGCCACCTGTCATGCGCCCGGCCAGAAGCCAAAGTCTTCACACCCGCTCCATCCTCGCCCACTTGATGCCACGCCACCAGCCAGAGAAGCAGGATCGCCAATCCCGCGACTGTACTCGCATGTTGCAAAACCTTGTAGAACGGCACGACTCCGATATGCGGCAATGCAACCGGACGAGCTAATACATGCAGGTGCCGGGTCGTCCAGGCACTTCCGTGCGTAAACGAATCCCAGATCAAATGCGTGCAAATCCCCAGCAGCAGCGATGCCACGATCAGCGCGAACCTCGATGCCCCTCCGAAATGGAACTTCCGAACACACGGACTCAGCCTCCGCTCCAGCCACTCGGGCATCAGTTCAACGAACGGCGCCTTCACGTATGCGTGAAAGAGCCAGAGGGTCAGCAGCCCCACCGGTAGCGTAAACAGAAACAACCCGGCCAGTGTGTGCCCATAGCGTCCCTGCGGCGACATGCGGAGAAAGTATTCGAAGTCGGGTGCCATAGCCCCAACCACCAGCGCCGACCAGATGAGTCGCGTGCGCCGAAAGGGAAGAACCGCGGCAACATGGGCGGGAGTGAAAGGCATTAACGATTCGGAGCGAGTCTATTTTACGATTCTCGCGAAGGAGAAGGCAGGATCGATATCGACGGTAACGTCAGATATGGTCTTCAGCGCGGCTTTCAGGTCGTTCGCCATGTGGTCGTATCGCGCAAACCATTTCTCGCCACGCGAGCGATCTCCGGTCGCCTCAATCTCGAGCAGTTCTTTCGTCAATTCCGACATCGCAACCGGCATCTTGTCGTAGTCGATCGCGTATCGGCCGCGTCGATCCCGAACGATCGCGTGGCGTTCGAGCAAATAATTCAGTTCCATCATTTCACCCCGGCTATGGGCTTCGGAGGCGCCAAAGCGTACACTGCGGAACAGGTCGGCCACGTAGGACGCGTAGTATTCGCTCAGCTTGTTCTTAGGAAGAGCGTCGTGATCGACCAGCCATTGCACCGCAAACATGCCGGTAACATCTGCCTTCGCTTCCTCAAGGCTGTTGAACAACGGGCCGATCGCCTGCCGGATATCGACTTTGCCCGCCGCTGTCCGCGCGAAGGCCGGACCGAGCCCATGACTAATTTCGTGCAACACGGTTCCCACCATATAGCCTTCGCTGGTCACTTTTGCCCATTGCTCAGGCTCCATTAGCTTGCGTGCAACCGGAATAATCACGTAATCCACACGCGCATCCATAAAATTCTTGAAAAAAATCTTCTTGCTGCCCTCCCGCTCGTGCACATTTGGATCGTTCGGAAGATTATCGGCCACCGCCTGATAGCCGTGCGTCAGATCTCCGGCGCGGAATGGTGCGTCCACAACTTCCATCGGCGATTCGAGGCCACGCTTCGAGGGCCGGTCCTCCGCGGAGAGTGGCAGCGCCTCTTGAATTTCGGGAACGTACTTGGCGAAGACTTCGAGCTTCTTGCTGTCGCGTTCGTCGCGCACCATGACTGCCGCGCCATACGAGGCTTTTACACCGAGCAGGCCATCCATGTATGTTTCATAAGGAGCAAAAATTACGTCGAATTTGGGATCCTTCAACTGGAGCCACGCGAGGTCGCTCGGGGAATAGTTGTCGCTGAGCAGGGCGTCGGCGCGCAGATGAAGAAATTTGGCGAATGCCGGATCGCTACTAAGATTTGCCGCTGCGCGCAAATCCCGGGCAGCTGGTTCCAAAAATGTTCGATACGCGATGCGGTAGGGAACTGTCTCGATTTCGCCCGCATGCCAGCGGACGATGGTGAATTGATCGTAGATTGCTTTTTTCCGATCGGGATGCCTCTGCACGTATTGCTCCAGCTGAGCGCTCGTCAAATTAGCAGGATAGAACCCATGGCCGGGCGGCATCGTGCCCGTTCCGGCAAACGGCTTGTCTTCGTCAAACATGTCGAACCGTGAAGCATTGATCCACAAATAACGCCGCAGTTCAACGTCGCGCGAATTCTTGCTCGCTGCGAGCGATTGGTAAAGCGCAAGCGAATCGGGATCGCTCTGCCGCCAATAAATGCTTTCAAGGTATCCACAGGCTTCTACCAGCTTGCGAATCATTTGCAATTCCCGGCCGCTCAGCCCAGCCGTGCGAAACGGCATTTGGACGCGCCGAATCTTCGCCACTCGCTCAGTAAGGTCCGGCACGACTTTCAAATTCGCAGGAACGCCGCTCCTCGCGGCCGATCCCGTCATGACTCGAGGCTTCCGGGTTTGACCTTGCGAAACCGAGAGCAAGAGCGAGAGTAAAAGAACGACGGAGAGAACCAGGGCCCAGACTTTCATGTGAATCCGATCTTACCAAGCATTGCCCCCCAAAGCGTTGCAGCGTGCCCGCAGCCGGTATCATGGTAGTCATGTCGCATGGCAAGGGAGCCCAGACTCTGCTCATCGATGCGGATGACACGCTCTGGGAAAACAATATTTATTTTGAACGTGCGATCGCTAGGTTCATTTCGTTCCTCAATCATCGCGAGTATTCGCCCGATCAGGTACGCCTTGTACTCAACGATGTCGAGCGCGACTCGATCCTCAAACACGGCTACGGCCTGCACAGCTTTGCGCATTCCCTTGTGGAGACGTTCGAGAAACTCTCCGCCGATCCCGTCACCCCAGAAATGCACGAAAAGATTCGCAGCTTTGCGCATCAGATTGCTGAGCACCCGGTCGAGATTATCGCGGGTGTGACTGAAACATTGAAATACCTGAGCGCGCGCCACCACCTGATCCTCATGACAAAAGGGCATCCCACTGAGCAGTCGGGGAAGGTCGAGCGCTCGGGCTTAAAGGAATATTTCTCTGCCGTGGAGATCGTAGCGGAGAAAGACGAGGCGACGTATCGATCGGCAATCTCGAAGTACGCGCTGGCGTCGGATGCCACGTGGATGGTAGGCAACAGTCCGAAGTCGGATATCAATCCGGCCCTGGCGGCCGGTCTGCACGCAGTTTTTGTACCTCACAACAATACCTGGATATTGGAGCACGAAGAACTGGCTGATCCCCCGCCGCTACGGCGACTGGTGATCGTTGATGGTTTC